>NZ_JBYUWC010000022.1:0-98261 GCF_058137865.1 Erwinia sp. 009765445 | reverse complement strand
CGTTTCTGGCTAACCACTGACAGGGGTGGGTCAGTTTTACTTTGGCAGGGTGGGTCACTATTTGAATGGTATTGACAAATAACTGGGTTTCCATTGAAAGAATACTGTTCAGACCGTTATTAGCACGTACAACCAGCTGTTTTGCAAACAAGGTGTTTACCCTGATTCGGTAAACGCCATACTGAAGATACTGGGCAGAGCTATCCGTACGGTTCAGGGTAATCACCGGCATGGAGCTTTCATCCACCCGGGTCAGCGTAATCGTGAAGATTTCGCTTCCCAGCGAGCGCAGATCGCCGGTGGGCGCATTGGCGCTCATGGTAAAAGTAACCTGAGCCGTGTTGCCACTGAATGTAGTCAGGGGAACAGATACACTTTTATTATTGAAACTGAACAGCGACTCATCAAAGCTGAACTTGGTGCGCGTGTCGGATGTGAAACTTTTACCTCCGACAACAAGTTTTACATTCCCCGCATATATACTGGTATCTATTTTTTTAAAATTACTGAATTTGAAATCATAGACCGCCGGAGGGAATGGATCACTCCGGCAGACATAGACATCTCTCATCTCCGAAACCCTGGAATCCGTACGCCACCAGAAGCCTTTACTGTTTCTTACAGTATTATATGATGATGTAGGTTTTGAATCAGAAATAGCGTAATAAACACTATAATTATAATATGATGGAAGCGGAGGAAGATATATGTAGTCGACATAGTTTTCTGATGGTGAGAAATACACACCTTTGTCATTTTCCCTCGTCACGCATTCAACACTGTAGTTCTGAGCACTGGCAAAAGAACCTACAGTCCGGCTCTCTGGCAGGTAAAACACATCTCCCATACTCCCTATATTTTTCATCATTTCAACATACGTGCGGGAACGGCCTCCTGCGTAACCATTATAAATGACGCGCGCGGTTGCGTTAAAATTAATGACAACATCATCCCCCGACAGTTCAGCAGTGACGTTTGACAGTTTGCCTCCTGTCATATACGTGTAATTCCCGTATCCCCAGTCCCCCCCATTTGAGGTGGTTCCTGAGAGGCTGATCCGGGTACTTCCGCCGGTATAAGGCGTGTTCAGCCTGACCGCCGAGGTGGTATCCAACTGTAAGTAGATATAACCTGCCGTTTTGGCGGCAGAGGCGGCCGGGATATTTTCAGTCGTTCCGTCCGTGTACAGGCTCAGACCGGCTATGCTGGCCGGTAACGTCGAATAGCTGTCCGCTTTTTTATAGAAGTAAATATAGAGCTTCTCCAGCTCTGCATCCTGGGCGCAGTACATGCCGGTATCAGCTATGTCAACCTTCTCCGGTGGCAGGGTATTCTGTGCCGGCATGATGGTTACCGGCGCGCTCCACGTACCGTCATGAAGGATGTGGGCATATTTCAGAAGGTATTCAACAGATTTTGTCGTCGTGCTGCCAGTGGTGGCCACTTCCCGGCTTTCCACCCACACAACATACAGTCTCGACTGGAAGATAACGGGGCGTACCAGGTCAGTGACCGGCGCAATACCGGCGGTAATTTTCTTCCATTCGCTCCATGCGTTGGCCGGCAGCCTGCCGTCAGACATTTTATCAATATCAGCCGAGCGCCAGTAATACTCTCCGATGGCCGACCTGCCAATCAGGTATGTCTTACCACTTTTGTCACTGACGCCGTCATGATAGCCGCTGATAATGTTAAGGTTAGCAATTTCCTCAAAACGGGTCATATAAGTTTTGAAGGCGGTCTCAACTGTGTCACTGGTCAGCTGGCTCTGGCTGAGCGACTGCAGCATTTCATCCATCATGCCGGTCTGCCCAATGCGCAGCGTTGGGTCTACATAGTTTTCCGGGTAGTAAACGAGCTGCGACACCCCGGCCCAGGTGCTGTAACGTTTGTTGTAGTTGTCCCAGTCGCTGGCAAAGAAGGTTTTCGACTTCACTGCGCTGACCACACCCTCTTCCTGACCGCTTAGCGCCCGGTTCACATACAGCTGCACGCTGGCAATCGCTTCTGCAATCCGCGTGGTTTTTATCTGTGCCGACACCTGATTATCAATCAGCAGCCAGCTGTAGAGTTGATCGCGGTTAGTCACCCATGATGGCGCGATATTCTTAATCACGTACGCACTGGCGGCGGCGCTGAGCGCTTCATCCAGGACGGCCTGCAACTGCGCGGTGTGCCGGACGTTAAGGCCTGCCTGCAGAATGTGGCTGGCGGCTACCCAGTCGTCATAAGAAGGCCGCTTATTCGGGTCCGTGTACATCAGGTTTAACAGCGAGCCAAGGGCTCCCGGCGAAATACCGAGCATGCTGGCCGCATCCAGCCACTGCAGCGCATCCCGCAGATGTATCCAGCTGTAGAAATACTCATAGGAGGAACACCGTGCCAGCGCATGGGTCAGCGCCTGCTCATCCAGGTTCATCGCCGTGGCCACCGTTTTAACGGGAAGATTATTTGTTTCGGAACCGGCTTTACCGCTCAGTGAGGTTATGACCTGGGTGGCACTTTCTCCGCAGCGGGCGAGGACGCCGTGCAACAGGGTCAGGTCACGTAACATTGCAATATCATGCGCCAGTACCGTGGCTTTCTCCGTCATAATTATGGGATGAGCCACCACCCATGACAGTTCGGTCGCACTGAGCGACGCCCTGCGGGCAAACAGGGTCAGTTGCCCCAGTACCTGGCAGAAGGAAACCAGCTGTATGGTTTCGGTATCATCATCAATCTTTTCTTTGGCCACGAGGTTCAGAAACGCCGTCACGGTAAGCCCCTGCGGCTTAAGCTGCCCGAGCCACTGCAGGATGGCCGCGGCCATTTCTGCGGAGTCCAGCTGCAATGCGGCGGCAATAAATGGCGCTGCAGCACTGATGTATTCCGCCTCGCCGGCATCATCACTGAACGTCTGATTTGCCAGGCCGTTTTTCAGCGTGGTCACCAGGTTTTCTATTTCAGGAGTCATCGCGGTGCCGTAACGGTCGGTGGTCATCAGGTACAGGTCGCTGACGGTCCAGTTCGTCTGCGCCAGCCACTGGGTATACTGCTCAATAAAGCTGACCAGCCCGGCCAGATTGGTACCGGAAAGTGATTCGATGGCCTGTGTGGCATAAGGCGAAACGGACAGCAGCGCGGCCAGTTCGGTCACGCTTAAACCGTGAACCTCTGCCAGCAGGCTCACTCGATACAGTTTGGACAGGTTGCTAATATTGCAGGTGAACTCCGGAGGAGTGGCGGTTCCGGTTGCCAGTGACCATAAAGTGTACAGTTCCGTATCATTGACCTGGAATGCCCGTTTCAGCACTCCGGTACGGAAGGTGTCGGTCATCCCGGCCGACTCCAGTTTAATAGTGGTGCCGTCGGCAGAGAACACCTGATTATTCAGCGGCGGGGAATTAAACAGGCGGGTGAAGATACCGGGCTGACTGCCATGGGCTGTCGAGCTGATAAATGCCCCGGAAAGTACCAGAGCAGTTGCGGCATCAACGCCATAGCGCTGCATGTAGGAATTTACCCAGAAAAGCTGGCTGAGTACTTCAGCAGTTATGGTCAGGTCACTGTTGCTGCTTTCAATAACTGTGCGAATATCTGACGGGGCAATGCCGGTGGCTTTGTAGAGGCGGATAAGTTTGTTTAATTTAAGAAGGAAGACATCAAAGGGAAAACTGCTGATATCATAATTAACATTGGCGTAATATCCCCCACCCAAACGGGTAACGCCGATATTAACAGTTTTTTTTATCTGCTCGTCAGATAAAGTAACCGGCAGGCTGACAGGGACACCGCTCCTGACATCAAAACTTTCACTGCTAAATATGTCTGTGGAGCCATATCCGCCGGTCCCCACCTGCATGGAGCCCGTTCTGGCGTTATTCACAATAGTGAAGTTAAATAAATAGTTATTCATACCTGTAGGGACGAGTTCAGCATACCCAAACTGATAAGCATTCCCCCCGGGAGTCCGCTGGATGAGAACTGCGCTGAGCTCTCCGTCTTCGGTATTGACCAGCGACACCAACTGGTCAGCTTTATAAAGCTGAACGCCTGGGTTAATTTCGGCTCCTGCGGTCACCAGACCCAGCAGTGATGCCATTTCGTCATACGTCAGTCCGTAGTAGCGGGCGAGATACCGGATGTTCCTGAATGCCGCCGCATTCATATTTTCTCCGAAATTTTTAGCCATCAGCGCAGCTACATTATTTTCCGTGATTTCTTCGGTAAGAATTTCATGCAGCTCGGGTGAAATGTCGGCCTGAATACTGAGCAGTGAAGCCGTATCCATTTTTGCGGCCACGGCCGGATTATTGCGAAAGGCGGTAAATTCCGGGTCCTGCAGGAGAATTGCCTGACGTGTGGCTTCATAGGGCTGGTGATAGGGCGTGGCCCCCGTCTGGCGATAAGTTGAAAGCATTTCCAGCACGCCGTCATAGTCTTTCGATTCCTTCGCCTGAATATTATTCAGGCACAACTCATTCGACAGGGAAAGGGTGGAAAGCTCATCGTCCATGTTGCTCTGAGAGAGGGACAACGAGGCGAGGTCCGGACGGCGTTTATCCAGGTGATAATCTGAGGTGGTATCATGCAGGCCTTTTGCCTCGCGATACAGCTCGGTCAGATAGCCCGCAGGAGAGAACATAGAGGCAACCGAGCCGGGTTTCACGAAGCTGCTGGCGCATGCCGGGAAAAGGTCATCATAGCTGCGCAGCATCGAAGACTGACGGATACCCAGCCGGACGGCGTTTGTCAGTTGCGGATTGGCGCGGCTGAGGATGCGGGACTCCGCCATTTTATTTTCTTTCAACTCTGTCTGCGCCTGCTGATACAGAAAGTTTTTTTCGCCCCACGTCAGGCTGTCGCCGGCAAGCTCTTTCACCTCAGAAAAAGAGCGGATCATAATATCTGATAGCGTAACCGGCCGGGTGCTGGCGAAGGCTGAACGTAGAGTGTCGTTTTTTTTGCTCTGGTTTAACTTATCCAGAATTGTATTCGTACTGTACATGATCAATCCTTTCTAATATTTATGTAATCAAATCTCTGAGCGAAAGATAACCCCCCCCCTCAGGGAAGGATGAAGGAAAATTAATGCTGATTTTTATTAAAGTAATTAAATGGCAATCATAATTAACTCGCCAATAATATTTACAAAACAAAGAAAATCACGCTCAATTTTTAAAGTGAAGCTTCCAAAAATTAAATTAATTACAATAAGAAAACTAAAAATAAAACATACGTCAACATAATTAATATATTGGTAATTATTCATTTTATAATGTAACGGGATTCTCTCCGGAATACATAACTAAATAAATTGTTAATGAAAAGTAAATGCAAATGAACTAAACGGTAATTTTCACCATCGATGATGTACTGCATTTGTAATTGCATAAACAGTGCAGTTATAATGGACTTAGAGATCCTTGCAAGGGGGAATGTTAATGAATACGCTCCATGTGTGCGTGAATGTTGAGCCTGAAGAATGGTAGCCCGGATTTTGAAAGGGTACTGCTTTCATCTTCTGACGCGCCGCGCCTGCTTAAGGAACTGGCCCGGTGCTTCAAGATTAAATGTGCGAACATCTGTATTTAACAAAATTTATAATGGCATACATGACAAGAGTCTTATCTGGTTTGCCATTAAAGGGGAATCTGGAAAATCAGTGAAACAGATAACCAGTACCTGGTATAAAAGCAGAGAAAATGCCTTACATTTCATTCAATCCAACGATTATACTTATGAGATGAAAGTCATACCATTTACGGGAGTGAATTTATTCACACCATTAAAAAATCACCTTGCTCCCACTCTTTTTTCGACATAACAGATAGATGATAAAATAATGAATAATAAATTTTTTTCTGATAACAGAAAAAACAACATAGTAAAGGAGATCCTTGAGAAGGAATTGGATAGTTTATTCAAAATAAAGTATGTCTATGCGGTCATAAACAAGTTTAATACTGATAACATAAGGATAATAAGTAACTTGCCTACCGTTCTTGTTTCCGAGTACCTTACCAGAAAGAAACAGAATATTGATCCGGTTGTTATAAATGCATTAAGGAGAGTAACGGCATTTGGCTGGGATGATGATCTGGAAATTAATTCAAACTGGAAAATGAAAAAAATATTCACTCCGATAAAACCTTATGAAATAAACAGAGGTTATGCATTTGTTCTTCATGACCATCTGAACAACCTGGCACTTTTATCGTTATATATAGAGGAGGGAAAAGTTAAAGAGATTAGCGAGTTAATTACTAAACATAAAGATTCTCTTCAGGGCCTGCTAATTAACACCCATCAATCACTAATGAATCACTATTCAAATGAGAAGGTTAAAAATATTAAATTAACTCCCCGTGAATCGGAAATACTTTTCTGGTGTACAACAGGAAAAACCTATCCTGAAATATCTCAGGCATTATGTATATCCCTTAGCACGGTTAAATTCCATACCAGAAAAATTGTTGAAAAACTGGGGGTCAGAAATATCAGACAGGCTGTCAGCTTGGCCGCAGAACTCAACTTGATAATCCTTTCTCCAAAGGATTAAGTACGATAAGGAGATATGTTGGCATAGTTATCAGGTTTTTGGAAATAACATGGAAATACATTGACTGCATCGAATTAATTTATAAATAGAGACCAATATTATAATCAAAGGAATTGATATGAAATGTAGACATGCAATAGAGTCTGAATTGGACGTCGCCTGCGATATTCTGGCCGAAGGTTTTTATAATGAACCATTACATAAAATTATATTCCCTGACGATGAAGATCGCCTTAATAAATTAAAGTGTTTTTTTCGCATTTACCTTGACCTTGCCAATAAGCGTGGCGGTACGCTGCTTTCCGAAAATAATACCGGAACAATGGTTTATTTCCGTCCGGGATCAATTGAAATGACAGCCAATGAACGCTCAGCTTTCGACAGGGTATTACGTAACGTATGTGGTCCGGATTATGCAGCCGCTAAAAGACTTAATAACGGACTCGAAAACTATCATCCCCAGGCACGGCCGCATTATTACATTTCACTTCTCGCGGTTCGCAGGTCATCGCGGGGAAGCGATGTTGTAAAGAACCTTTTCAGCACCTTAAATGATATCCTCGACGGTTCAGGTTATCCATGTTACGCAGAGTGCACAAGGTTCAGCACCCGGACCCTGATAAGACGATGGGGGTATGTTGATGCAGCCCCACCTCTGCGTATAGATGGATTTCCTGAACTCTATCCTGTCTGGCGTGAACCTCAGTGAATATAAGTTCATAATGCATTAAAAATAGTCAGATGAATGATTAAATTCTCAGCTGGCAAATGGTTTTTATGATACTTCTGTAACATATCGGGATTTTTATCTCGAGTATATATTGATATTCAGGCTACTGTTGAAATAATATCAAATTTTGCGACAGTGACTTGTTCAGTTTAAAGACATTGACATGCAATATTAAACAAAACGGGTTAATTCAACAGATTTGTACAAACTATACTTAAGTTCAGTTGCAATTTTTTCGCCTGAAAAGCACTATACTCATACTATCGATATATGTTTGTATTGTTGATAAGATGTAAGAAGTTTGAAAAATAAAAAGAACCCCGCTTTTGTTATGTTGCCAAGCCTGTCAGGGCAAAGCGGGGGAGGCCAATATAGCCGAATTGATCATGCTTAAAAAATATACCTCGTTATGGGGTATATGTAAAATCTTTAAACTAAAAATAGCTTATTTATTGTTGTGTTTTATCAATGCAGGAAGGAAAGATTTATGACCTTTCCTTCCGATTGAAGCCTGATAGTATGTGGGGTCTTAAGCCCAACCATACGAAACGGGTTCTGTCGCATTAAGGCGGCGTCAGGTAACATACTGTTTTTTTTTGCGATGTTACCTGCCCATTCCTCTGCTCCGAAAAGCCTTCAAACGCCTGCATTATCCCACCGATATTATTGCCCAGTGTGTCCGCTGGTATCTGGCCTACTTCCTGAGCCTGCGAAATCTGGAGGAGATGATGACAGAGCGGGGCGTGGTTGTTGACCATTCGACGCTTCACCGCTGGGTTATCCGCCTGGTGCCGCTGCTGGACAGGGCATTTCGCCCGCATAAACGTGCCGTGGGCCGCCGGTGGCGAATGGACGAGATGTATATCCGGGTCAGGGGTCAGTGGAAATATCTGTACCGTGCAGTCGATACGACGGGTCAAACCGTCGACTTTCTGCTGACCGCCAGGCGTGATGCGACAGCGGCGTTGCGCTTCTTTCGTAAGGCTATTCGCCATTACGGCGAACCTGAGGTGGTGACCATCGATAAAAGCGGTGCAAACACCGCTGCCCTTGCGGAGCTGAATGCTGGCAGGGAGGAGTACATTAAGGTCAGGCAGAGTAAGTACCTGAACAATCTGGTTGAGCAGGATCACCGGAATATCAAACGGCGGATAAAGCTGATGACGGGATTCAAATCCTTCCGACGGGGGCAGGCTATTCTGGCGGGGATCGAAATCATACACATGATACGTAAAGGACAGTATCAACATCCGCAAAGTAATGGACTGTCCCCCTCAGAACAATTTTATCTGTTGGCCGCTTAAAAAATCGGCAGCGCAAAGTTTGCTGACTTGCCTGCGCTAAAGCGACAAAACCGTTATTTTGCCCTCCACCTCATCGGGCATAGCTGCTTATATTTCGTGGTGAGCCGCGCGATATGCTATGACTTTCATTCTTTGCAGCGCGTCCAGATGCATTTTTAATGCGGCTTCAATATTGTCATATGCTGTGCTGCCCAGCAGCAGACATGGCGGGGGAAACTGCAGCAGTGCCAATGTAGCCGTCAAGCATTTTTTTGCGTATCGTTCAGCCCTTCCACTGCTCCAAACAGGCCAGCGGCTGGTAACATTGTGAGATGATTGGAATATTGCGCCGAAGGGCCTCACACCCTACTTTCCGCAAAATCGGCATATGCCTGTCGCATTGCGCATGTTTTTCGATGCTTTGAAAGCAGTGCCGCGTAAATGACCCATTTATCGCCCTGGAACGGCCGGGAATTTGCTGCTTTTCTTGCTCAAGGACAAAATTTTAATCGAGGCCGCTTCGTGACATCCGGAACGATGTTACGTCCTGAATAGGCGGCGCACCAAACATTCTTCGATATTCACGATTAAATTGCGTGGGGCTTTCGTAACCTACGCGTAAAGCAGCTATCGCCGCGTCTACGTTCTCGCTGCGAAGAATTCGGCGCGCTTCGTGCAAACGCAAATGCTTTTGATACTGCAAGGGGCTCATGGAGGTGATTTCGCGAAAATGATGGTGAAGGGTCGATATGCCCATGCCTGCGTGCTCAGCCAAATTTGCGATACTCATTGATTGCGCATAGTTTTCCCGAAGCCATGAGATAGCCTTGGTAGTCCGCTGGCTTCTTGTCCCTAACATAACGGTTTGACGGAACCTTGCCCCTGCTGAGCTTGTGAGAATTCGATAGATAATTTCGCGCTGTATTAGGGCACCAAGGTGCTCCAGGTCTTGCGGATGATCGAGCAGTCTGACCAATCTCTCAATGGCGTCAAACAAGTCAACGGTGGCCGGTCCCGTTGACATCCCAGTTGTTCCACCGGGAAGCGGCGCTTCGGGCGCCCCCATTCCGGCAATCATTTTTCTTGCAACAGGCAGGTTCAGCCGCATCAGTAGTGAAAGGTAAGGAGACGCCTTTGTGGCTTCCAAAACCTCAGTTACTGTCGGCAGGTCAACCGCGGTCAGTAGAAAGCGAGACTCATCATAAAGGTAGGTGGTTCTCCCGATCTGCACACGCTTGCTGCCTCGTACAATTATGGAGATGCTTGGCTCATACAAATAAGAGGTTCGGGGCATCGGTGTTCTGACCTTGGCGAAGCTTAAACCTGGGAGCGATGTCATTCGCTCTTCTTCATCGCCCACAAACATTGATATCTGGCGCGCCAAACGGTTGCGAATATTGGAAGTCTCGGCCCGGCGATGCCGATCAGTCTCGTCTGGTTCAAAAATCATGATGACCCTATACGTTTCTACTCACCCTTAAAGTATAACTATTTTCTTCAGCTCATTTTCCACTTTGCTCATAAATCAAGAGAATTAGGCAATGATCAGGAAGAATCGTGCTCACGACCAGCATGCCCTCCGCTCTACATTCGATATTGAGGATGGCGCGCTGCTGCCAGCTTTTGGCGGACAGGCCCTCGCGCCCCCTGAAATTTCATAAAGGAGTAAATAATGAACATGAGCAGATTAGAAACACTGTCTGGTACGGTCGCTTTGGTTACCGGGGCATCCAGTGGTATCGGTCAGGCAACCGCATTGAAACTGGCCGAGGCGGGCGCTCGTGTCGCTCTCATCGCGCGTCGCGTCGATCGCTTGGAAGCATTGGCCGAAAAAATCCGTGAAGCCGGTGGACAAGCGCTGCCGATCGAGGCGGACATCTCCTTATCCGGCGTTGCAAGCCAGACAATCGAGCAAGTCATCTCAAAGTACGGCCGCTTGGATATACTAGTCAACGCCGCTGGCGTAATGCTTAACGGGCCGTCGATTAGCGCTCCGCTCGAAGAGTGGGATCAGATGGTTGACGTCAATCTGCGTGGCTTAATGTACGTCACAAAAGCAGCCTTGCCGCACCTTGTCGCCTCAGTCACGACGAGCCCAAGAAAGGTCGTTGATGTTGTGAATATATCGTCCGTTGCAGGTCGTGTGGCCGCTGCACAGGTCGCAATCTACAACGCGACGAAATTTGCCGTTACTGGTGCTACGGAAGCCTGGCGACAAGAATTTACCAAACAATCAGTTCGTTTCTCTGTCATCGAGCCAGGAGCGACGGAGACCGAATTGTGGAAACAAGAGGGGCAATGGGAGGGCTTCAAGGCAGCGTTCGGCGAGGTCGAGCGCCTGTATGCGGAAGATATCGCAAACGCTGTTGAATTTATCGTGAAGAATCCGAGGCGCGTGGCGATCAACGAAATCGTAGTTCGTCCGACAGACCAGGCCTGACAAACTTGCCCGACCCGCTGACCAGGCCAGTAACACTCACAGAAGAGATATACCCTATGAAGACCTTCGGCTATGCTGCGCAAAACGCGCAGAGCAGGCTCGCTCCCCTGTCGTTCGAACGCCGCGCGCTCCGTGACGACGATGTAGCAATCGAAATCAACTATTGTGGCGTCTGCCACTCTGACCTTCATCAAATCCGAGATGAATGGAGGGGCTGGAATCCAACGGTGTACCCGAGTATTCCAGGTCATGAAATCATTGGTACAGTGATCGAAATTGGCCCAAACGTCATGCACTATAAAGTCGGGGACGCAGTCGCTGTCGGCACCATCGTTGACAGCTGCCGGGTCTGCGATCAGTGCCGTCGCGGTGAAGAGCAAATGTGTCGGGAATTCCCTACCATGACCTATAACAGCAGCGACCGGCGCGACGGCACGACCACTCTTGGAGGGTATGCCAAGCACATTATCGTTCGTGAAGAATTTGTGTTGCGGATGCCAGAGGGCCTCGATGCCGCGCGTGCCGCGCCGCTCTTATGCGCCGGCATCACAGTCTACTCGCCATTACGGGCCCGGAATGTCGGCCCAGGCAGTCGTGTCGGTGTCATCGGAATAGGTAGTCTTGGGCACCTGGCTGTGAAATTCGCTACTGGCCTTGGTGCTCACGTGACTGTTATCACGCGGACTGAGGCCAAGGCGGCGGAGGCACGAGCGTTGGGAGCCGATACAACCCTTATTTCTAACTCGGATGACGCAATGAAAGCAGCAGCGTCTTCGTTCGACGTCATCATTGACACCATTCCGGTTGAGCATGATGTATCTGCATATGTTCAACTGCTCGATGTTGAAGGAGCATTGGTGATCGTCGGCGCGCTTGGCAATATGGCCGGGTTTAATTCTCTACCGTTAATTATGGGACGGCGCCGTATTACCGGCTCGCCGTCGGGAGGCATCGCAGAAACGCAGGAAATGCTCGATTTCTGTGGGAAGACAGGGATATTGCCCGAATGCGAGATGATTGCTATAGCGGAAATCAATGAGGCTTTCGAGCGCATGGAGCGCGGCGAGGTACATTATCGCTTCGTTATTGATATGGCTACGCTATCAGAGGTTCTGTCGCATTAAGAAGTGGTCGGGTAACATACTGTTTTTTTCAATGTTGCCTGACCATGTCTCTGATCCGAAATGCCTTTAAACGGTTACATTACCCCGTCGATATCATCGCGCAGTGCGTCCGCTGGTATCTGGCCTACTCCCTGAGCCTGCGAAATCTGGAGGAGATGATGACAGAGCGGGGCGTGGTTGTTGACCATTCGACGCTTCACCGCTGGGTTATCCGCCTGGTGCCGCTGCTGGACAGGGCATTTCGCCGGCATAAACGTGCCGTAGGCCGCCGGTGGCGAATGGACGAGACGTATATCCGGGTCAGTGGTCAGTGGTCAGTGGTCAGTGGAAATATCTGTACCGTGCAGTCGATACGACGGGTCAAACCGTCGACTTTCTGCTGACCGTCAGGCGTGACGCTGCAGCGGCGTTGCGCTTCTTTCGTAAGGCTATTCGCCATTACGGCGAACCTGAGGTGGTGACCATCGATAAAAGCGGTGCAAACACCGCTGCCCTTGCGGAGCTGAATGCTGGCAGGGAGGAGTACATTAAGGTCAGGCAGAGTAAGTACCTGAACAATCTGGTTGAGCAGGATCACCGGAATATCAAACGGCGGATAAAGCTGATGACGGGATTCAAATCCTTCCGACGGGGGCAGACTATTCTGGCGGGGATCGAAATCATACACATGATACGTAAAGGACAGTATCAACATCCGCAAAGTAATGGACTGTCCCCCTCAGAACAATTTTATCTGTTGGCCGCTTAAAAAATCGGCAGCGCAAAGTTTGCTGACTTGCCTGCGCTAAAGCGACAAAACCTTTCCGAAGCAGGAGCACAGACCATCCGTCGTGCGCATGCTGTACAGCCGATAGCCGCCCTGCAGAGCGAATACTCACTGTGGTGGCGAGAACCAGAACAGGAAATCCTGCCGCTGCTGGAAGAACTGGGCATTGGATTTGTGCCTTTCAGCCCGCTGGGTAAAGGCTTCCTGACCGGAGCCATCAAAACTGGAGCGACATTTGGCGAAGACGATTTCCGCAGCAAAGTTCCACGCTTTGCGGCAGAAGCGCTGGCAGCCAATGAAAAGCTGGTCGCTTTGCTGGGAGAACTTGCTGCAGAAAAAGGCGTGACCTCCGCGCAAATTGCCCTGGCATGGCTGCTGGCGCAAAACCCGTGGATTGCCCCTATTCCGGGTACCACAAAACTGCACCGGCTGGAGGAAAACCTCGGCGCTGCTGATATCCTCCTCGCTCAGGAGGATTTGCAGAAGATTAGCCAGGCGCTTGAAACGGTGAAAATCGTTGGCGATCGCTATCCTGCATCTTTACAGGCTCGCGTGGGTCGTTAACACCTGAGCTGGCTTGCGGTATTCCCGAGGAAAGATCGGCAATTCGTTGAAGTTTTCTTTCACCATCAGTGATAATTGCGGTTTGCTTTTTCAGTGGGAAGAGAATGAGCGACTTGAAACAACGCAGGCACGCCCGTAAACGGCCGATGAAACTCAGTACTTCGGTCACGCTGATGGTCAGCAGCGTGATTGTTTCGGTACTGGTGGTGGTCTGCGCGCTGTTCTTTGTGCAGATCAGCCATGCCACCCGCGATGGGGTGAAGGCAGCCGCTTTCGCCGTGGCCAGAACGCTGGCCGACGATCCAGTGGTGAAGCAGGGCCTGGTATATCCTCCCGACAGAAATCTTATCCAGCCAGTGGCCAGCCGCATACAGCAGCGTAACAACCTGCTGTTTGTAGTGGTGACCAATATGGACGGCATCCGTTACTCCCACCCTGATTCCGGTATTATCGGCGCTCATTTTATTGGCGACGATATCAACCCCGCGCTGGCGGGCCTTGAGAATGTTTCCGTTAACCACGGCACGCTGGATGAGGCGATGCGCGTGTTCACGCCGGTTTATAACGATCGGCAACAGCAAATCGGCGTGGTCTCGGTCGGCATTTCCCTGAACAAAGTGGCCGAGCAGATTAACCGCAGTCGCTGGAATGTGCTGTGGATAGTGCTGTTCAGCGCACTGGTCGGCACGTTGGGCATCTGGGCGCTGGTCCGGGTGCTGAAGCGCATTCTGTTCGGCTTTGAACCTTATGAAATCTCCTCCCTGTTTGAGCAACGCCAGGCGATGCTGCAATCATTGAAAGAAGGCGTGATTGCGGTAGATCGTGACGGGCATGTGACCCTGATAAACCATGCGGCCCGCAAGATGCTGCTTTCCCCTGATGACCTGCTGGCAGGCAAACGGGTGGAGCCGGGACCGCTGGTTGCCACACTGGGTGAAGTAGTGCGCACCGGCAAACCAGTGCAGGATCGGGAAATCAGCAGCTATGGCCGACTGTTTTTGTGCAATATCCTGCCGGTCCGTAGTAATAACCAGGTGATTGGTGCCATCAGTACTTTCCGCGACAAAACTGAGATCCGCCTGCTGATGCAGCGGCTGGACGGTATGGTCAGCTACGTGGATGCATTGCGCGAGCGCTCTCACGAGTTTATGAATAAGCTGCACGTCATCCTTGGCCTGCTGCACATGAAAAATTATCCCAAGCTGGAAGATTACATCCTGCAGACTGCCAATAACTATCAGGAAGAGATCGGCGCGCTGCAGCACAAAATCAGATCGCCAGTGATTGCCGGTTTCCTGCTGGGCAAAATGAACCGCGCAAAGGAGACTGGCCATCGGTTGACGCTGGCCGAAGAGTGCCTGGTACCCGATAATCCCAACGAGCAGCAGGTTGCGGTACTGATCACCGTGCTGGGTAACCTGATTGAGAATGCGCTGGAGGCGATGGCGGCCCAGTCTGATGGCGAAGTCAGCGTGCTGCTGCATTATCATAACGGCTGGCTGGGCTGCGAAGTCAGCGATGACGGGCCAGGCATTGCGCCTGAGCATATCCGGACTATTTTTGACAAAGGCTTTACCACCAAAGGCGGCGAACATGGCGTTGGCCTGACGCTGGCGAGACAGCAAGCGGAGGATCTTGGCGGCAGTATCGCGGTGGAATCCGAGCCGGGTGTGTTTACCCAATTTTTTGTCCAGTTACCCTGGGACAGTGAAAGGAAGAGTGCGTGATTAATGTATTAATAGTTGATGATGATGCCATGGTCGCCGAGCTAAACCGCGTCTATGTCAGTCAGATCCCGGGTTTCAGCTGCTGTGGGCATGCCACCACTCTCCTGCAGGCTGAAACGATGATTAACGATCCGTCGATGAGCATCGATCTGATCCTGCTGGATGTCTATCTGCAACAGGATAACGGTCTGGATCTGCTGCCGATCCTGCGGGCCGCAGCCAGTACCATTGACGTGATTGTGATCTCCTCCGCCTCTGATGCCACAACCGTGCAGAAATCGATGCATTACGGCGTGGTCGATTACCTGATCAAGCCGTTCCAGTTCCCCCGCTTTGAAGAGGCGCTGACCAGCTGGCGTGAGAAGAAGAACCTTAAAGGGTCACATCAATATTACGAGCAGGCTGATGTCGATCGTCTGATGCACGGAGGCGCACCCGTGGTGGCCGATGCCCGTCGGCTGCCAAAAGGACTGACCCCGCAAACGCTGCGCACCCTTTGTCAGTGGATTGATGCCCATCCGGCGACGGAATTTTCAACTGATGAGCTGGCAAACTCGGTGAATATCTCGCGGGTATCCTGCCGTAAATACCTGATCTGGCTTGCGCAGATCAATATTCTGTTCACCAGCGTGCACTATGGCCTGACCGGAAGACCGGTCTATCATTATCGCCTGCAGGCGGAGCACCACGACCTGCTTAAGCAGTACTGCCAGTGATCAAACGGTAGTCATTATCCCGCAGGGTAAAGCTGAACTGGCTCGCGGAGGAGAAGATCACCTCGCGTTGCTTAGTGACAAAAATCGCCTCAATACCGGGCTGATGCTTGAGCAACGCACAGCCCTTCACCACGCCCATGCCGTAAATCAACGTGGTCCAGATATCGCCATCCAGTGAGTCGGTGGAAATAATGGTCACGCTGTCCAGCTCGTTATCCAGCGGGTAGCCGGTTCGCGGATCGAGGATATGGTGGTATCGTCGGCCATCCTGCTCAAAATATCGTTCATAAACGCCCGAGGTCACCACCGATTTGTTCTCCACGGTGATAGCTCCCACCAGCGCATCCACCTCGCCGAACGGTTTCTTCAGTCCTACCGTCCAGCCTCCGGGCGGTGAACCCAGCGTCTGGACGTTGCCACCAAGATTAATCAGCGCCTGCTCCACTCCCTGCAACTTAAGATAGTCACGCACCCTGTCGGCAATAAAACCTTTGGCTATCGCGCCAAGGTCGAGCTCCATATCGGGCTGAGCCAGAAAAACCGTTCCTGCCACCTCATCCAGTATCACCTGTTCTGGCCGGGTGCGGGGCAGTAAAGTGGCAATCTCTCCGGCGGGCGGCACGCTGTCGCCCTTAAAACCAATCCGCCAGCGCTTCACCAGTGGCCCGATGGTCAGGTTGAAACAGCTGTCCTTCACCAGGCTGGCTGCCAGCGCACAGCGGATCAATTCAAAAACCGGCGCACTCACCGCAACCGGCGTGCGGCCCGCCGCGTGATTAATATCCATCACTTCGGACTGAGCACGGTTTACGGTCAGCAGATCTTCATACTTTTTGATTAAACGGAATACCTGAGAGGCAAGCGCCTGATTGTTATCGAACAATTTCAGCAGGATGGGCGAACCCATTAAGACGGCGGAATACCCATAAACATGACTGTCGGAAGACATAACGGGCTCCTTTGGATTGACGCCCCGGCAAGATGAGTCCGGGGCGTTGAGGACTTAACGTTTTGCGCGGCTGGCCGCCTGATGGCCCGCAAGGGTGCCAAAGATAATAATATCGGCTACGGCATTTCCGCCAATGCGGTTACCGCCGTGGATACCGCCAACCACTTCGCCAGCGGCGTAAGCACCCGGGATGATCTGGCGCTGGTTATCCAGCACGGCTGTTTCGGTATTCACGGTCACGCCGCCCATGGTGTGGTGAACGCCCGGTGCGATTTGGATCGCGTAGAACGGGCCTTCTTTCACCGGATTGCGCATCGCAGTCTTACGGCCAAACTCTTCGTCGTGCTGCTGCTCAACAAAGCCATTGTAGCGCTCCAGCGTCGCCAGGAAGTGATGATGATCCATTCCCAGCTTATCCGCCAGTTCGCGAGGCGAAGCCGCGCTGACCACAAAGCCTTTGGCGATGTACTCATCGGCGGCTTTGTTTTTTGTCCGCACGTTCTCATCGAACACGATGTAAGCGTATTTCTCCGGCAGCGCGATAATCTGCGCCGACACTTTATCGCGGGTTTCCATCTCATTGTAGAAGCGGTTGCCCTGCTGGTTCACCAGAATAGCGCCACCGCCACGAATGGATTCAGAAATCAGGTAGGAGGTCTTCTGTTCCACCGTTGGGTGGATCTGGATTTCGCCCATATCCACCGTGCCCGCACCAATCTGCTCCAGCAGCGCAATGCCGCCACCGGTTGCGCCTTTATGGTTGGTGGTAACAAAGCCTGCCAGGTCGGGACGATATTTCACCACCATCTGGCTGTTGGCGCTGAAGCCGCCGGTCGCCACGATAATGCTTTTGGTGCGGATGGTCTGCTGTTCGTTTTCATCATTCAGCACGCTGACGCCGCAAACTTCACCCTGCTCCATTAAAATCCCGGTCACGGAAGTGTCCAGCATCACCCCGATTTCACGTTTGGCTATGTTACGCACCAGCCCGCTGATCAGATAGCCGCCGACGGCCGATCCGTCTCTCGGACGGTGGGTTCGGTCAATACTCATACCGCCAGTGGTGGTGATATCGTTGAGCATAATGCCGCGGTCGGCAAGCCATTCGATAGCCATCGGCGCATTCTCAACAAAGCGGTGCAGCAGCGCAGCGTTATTTTTGTTTCTGCCGCCCTTCAGCGTTTCGGCATAGAACAGTTCTTTACTGTCATTGATGCCTTTCACCCGCTGGAAGCGCGTTTCCGCGGCGTTCATCCCGGCGGAAGCTTTGATGGTATTGCCCCCGATGGAAGGCATTTTCTCCACGATCAGCACGCGGGCACCTTCATCATGAGCCTGAATGGCTGCGGCCAGACCTGCGCCACCGCTGCCGATAACCACCACATCGAAATCCTGCGGAACAGCGGGATTGCCGCCCTCTTCCACCACCAGCGCCTTGCTGGATTTCACCATTGCTTTGGAGACCGCTTTTTTCACCGCCTCACTTTGTGATGTTGCACCGGAAATGGCATCCACGTGCGGACTGTTGGCATCCAGAATGCGGCAACGGATCTCTTCAAAGCTGGTCACGAAGCTGACATCGTCTTCCGGCCCGTCAGTCAGTTCAATCGCCGCAATGCGGTCAGTCTCCAGGCTGACGCTAATCACCAGCTCATTGTCTTCATCCTGCACTTTCTCAATAAAGGTGCCGGGTTTAAATTTCGCAGCTGCCATGCTCATGTCGCGGATCATCGCTTCGACCAGCGAAAAACGCCACAGCGGTTCCGGAATGTTCTTCTCTTCCCGCTGGGTGCTGTCGATAAACAGTTCCAGGTTTTCACCGCTGGCGATACGGTCACTCCAGTCGGGATAGGCAATGCAGGCACGACCAACGGCCACCAGGTCATAGCCATGCTCCATCGCCTGTTCAACATCGGCAGCATTAGCCACCCCGCCCACGCCCATCACCGGGATTTGCGCCAGCGTGTCGGAACGCATCGCGATGTATTTATCGATCAGCGGCGTCGGGTCAGTTGACTCAACGATGGAGGAACGCAGTGAGTAGCCGACAGAAAAATGGAGATAGTCCAGACCGCGGGCCGCCAGTTTTTCCAGCAGATAAAGAGTGTCATCAAAGCGGATGCCGGGAACTTCCATCTCTTCTGGCGAGAAGCGATAGCCAATGATGAAGGCGTCGTCAGCATGCTGGCGCACCATCTGGTGCGTGATTTCCAGCACCGCCAGAGGGAATTTTGCGCGGTTATCGCGGCTGCCGCCCCATTCGTCATCACGCCGGTTGGAATGAGGAGAGTAGAACTGCTGAATCAGATAGGTGTTGGCCCCGTGAATTTCGACACCGTCGAAGCCCGCCTGAATGGCACGGCGTACGCCTTCACCAAACTTGTTCACCATGCCCACCACTTCTTCCGTGGTTAAGGCTGTGGGCGTGGCAGCGCCATCACGCGGAGTAGCCACTGCACTCGGTGCCACCGGAGTACGGCCACCAATCAGCTTTGGCTCGACCATGCGACCGCCGTGGTAAATCTGCAGGATCGCTTTGGACCCTTTGGCTTTGATTGCTTCCGCAATTTTTGCCAGACCCGCGATTTTTTCATCGTTATCGATGCTGATTGCGCCAGGGAAAGCCAGCCCAAGATCATCAATAAAACAGCATTCCACCACGATGGTGCCAATGCTGCCTGCACGCGCCCGGTAATATTCCACCAGTTCGCTGCTTACCGTCCCGTCAAAATAGCCGGTACAGGTGGTCATCGGTGCCATCAGCAGGCGATTTTTCAGTTCTGTGCCATTCGGTAAAGTGAATGGGCTAAACATAAGCGATTTTCTGCTCATTATTGTCAACTCCAAATTTTATAAAATTTAAATTAAAAATCAGGTTGCCGACACTATTTTTAGTTCTGATTGTTTGTCGTTAGCATGGAATCAATATAATCCTTTTTTTAGTTACTAAAGCATTTACGTTAGTTATAAAACTATTAAAGTGTTTCAGTAACAGGAATAACCCTATCGGATAAATCATTTAAAAATAAAATGTTCACATTCCATTAAATAAAGATAAATTTTATGTTACTTCCAGACTAAAACCTCCCAACCTGCTAAGGACGTAGCCTGCAGCGAGATCCGATCTCTACCCCTACCTCTTTCGGTTGATATAAGAATATTCTCTACCTCTTTATCATGTTCTTCTGAGGCTATTTAACCCCATAAAGCTGTCAGGCATTTAAAATAAACAAATTGTGGTCTGATGAGCGTAATTTCTTGATCCTGATCAAATGTCACCCCCCTGAAAAGCGCAGAATATAAATATCATCTTATTTTAATTCACCGCCGGTTTACGCGATGAATGGCTATTTAATACAACGGCAAATTTCACTTTAAATAACCAAAGTAGCTTTTGAAACTAAAAAAAGTGAAGGCCAGCCGGATAGCGAAAACGAATCTTAAACTACCAGCAGAAGTGTACTATGACTGATAAATCACTCTCTCTACCGCAAAATAAAGCAGGCAATGCAAAGGCGGGTAAGAAAAACCGCCTGGTGATGATGGCGCTGCCCGTTATCGTGGCTTTGCTGTTGCTGTTAGTGCCGGTTCCGGATGGGCTTCCGCCTTATGCGTGGCACTTCTTCGCGATCTTCGTTGGCGTTATCGTTGGCCTGATTTTCGAGCCGCTGCCGGGGGCCGTGGTTGGCCTGACCGGGGTGGTGGTTATCGCGCTGGGCAGTCAGTGGCTGTTATTCAGCCCGGAACAGCTGGCCGATCCGAAATTCAGACTGGCAGGTCAGTCGTTTAAATGGGCGGTCAGCGGCTTCGGTAACTCCACCGTGTGGCTGATTTTCGGTGCCTTCATGTTTGCCGCCGGTTACGATAAAACCCAGTTCGGCCGCCGCCTGGCGCTGATCCTGGTGAAATATCTTGGCCGTCGCAGCCTGACGTTGGGTTACGCCATCACCCTCGCCGACCTGTTGCTGGCCCCATTCACCCCATCCAACACCGCGCGCAGCGGCGGGACAATTTTCCCGATTATCTCTAACCTGCCGCCGCTGTACGGTTCCAAACCAAACGATCCAAGCGCCCGTAAAATTGGTTCTTACCTGATGTGGGTTGCCATTACTGCAGCCTGTATCACCAGCTCAATGTTCCTTTCCGCACTGGCACCGAACCTGCTGGCGCTGGCGCTGGTGAAAAGCATCGTGGGCATCAACATCTCCTGGGGCATGTGGTTTATTGCCTTCCTGCCGCTGGGCGTACTGCTGATCCTGACCATGCCGCTGCTGGCCTACTGGTTCTATCCGCCGGAAGTGAAAGTGAACGACGAGGTGCCGCTATGGGCCAGTCGCGAGCTGGAAAAACTGGGCAGAATGTCCCGCAATGAAATCCTGCTGCTGGTGTTCGTCTGCTGTGCGTTGATGATGTGGATCTTCGCCGCCAGTTTTATCGAACCGGCTCTGGCTGCCCTGCTGGTGATTGTGCTGATGCTGTGGACCGGCGTGCTGGAGTGGAACGACATCACCGGTAACAAAGCGGCGTGGAACACTTTCGCCTGGTTTGCAACACTGGTGGCGCTGGCTGACGGCCTCTCTTCCACCGGCTTTATCGGCTGGCTGGGTAAAGAAGGCGGCGCGCTGATGGGCGGTATCTCTCCGGGCGTGGCAACCATTGTTCTGCTGCTGGCGTTCTACCTGCTGCACTATCTGTTTGCCAGCACCACCGCGCATACCACCGCGCTGCTGCCTGCTGTTCTGACCATCGCTTCTACCATTCCAGGCATGAATATGGAAGTGTTCTGTCTGCTGACAGTGACCTCGCTGGGTATTATGGGGATCATTACCCCATACGGGACCGGCCCAAGCCCTATATACTACGGAAGTGGTTATCTGCCGACGAAAGATTACTGGCGGTTGGGTACAATCTTCGGTGCCATTTTCCTTGTCGCCCTGCTGGTGATTGGTTATCCGTGGATGGCAATAATGTTCTGATTAACAACCGTCGGGGAGAGCCCCCCGGCGGTTAAATTTTAGGAGTAAAAAAGCGATGTCGAACAAACCGTTTTATTACCAGAACCCTTTCCCGCTGAAGCATGATGAGACCGAATATTACCTGCTGACCGCCGATCACGTCTCTGAGGCGGAATTTGACGGCCAGCCGGTGCTGAAAGTGGAGCCGGAAGCGCTGACTCTGCTGGCAAAACAAGCCTTCCACGACGCCTCCTTTATGCTCCGTCCGGACCATCAGCAACAGGTTGCCGATATCCTGGATGACCCGGAAGCGAGTGAAAACGATAAGTATGTTGCGCTGCAGTTCCTGCGCAACTCCGAAATTGCCGCCAAAGGCATCCTGCCAACCTGCCAGGATACCGGTACCGCCATCATCATGGGCAAAAAAGGCCAGCGCGTGTGGACTGGCGGCGGCGACGAGGCCGCACTGTCCAAAGGTGTCTATGACACCTTTATCGAAAATAACCTGCGCTACTCGCAAAACGCTGCGCTGGATATGTACAAAGAGGTGAATACCGGCACCAACCTGCCAGCCCAGATCGACCTGTACAGCGTGGATGGCGACGAATACAAGTTCCTCTGCGTGGCTAAAGGCGGCGGTTCAGCCAACAAAACCTATCTTTACCAGGAAACCAAAGCGCTGCTGGCCCCAGGAAAATTGCAGGCGTATCTGGTCGATAAAATGCGGACTCTCGGCACGGCAGCCTGCCCTCCTTATCATGTGGCGTTTGTGATCGGTGGCACCTCGGCGGAAGCGACGCTAAAAGCGGTTAAACTGGCGTCCACGCACTACTATGACGGCCTGCCAACCGAAGGCAACGAACACGGCGTGGCATTCCGCGATGTGCAACTGGAGCAGGAACTGCTGAAAGAAGCGCAGAACCTTGGCCTTGGCGCGCAGTTCGGCGGCAAATACTTCGCCCACGATATCCGCGTGATCCGCTTGCCGCGTCATGGTGCTTCCTGCCCGGTGGGCATGGGCGTTTCCTGTTCCGCCGACCGTAATATCAAAGCGAAGATCAACCGTAAAGGCATCTGGATTGAAAAACTGGAAGATAACCCGGGCAAATTCATCCCGGAAAGCCAGCGTCAGGCAGGTGAAGGCGAAGCGGTGAAGGTTGACCTTAACCGTCCGATGAAAGAGATTCTGGCCCAGCTTTCCGACTTCCCGGTCTCAACCCGCCTGTCGTTGAGCGGCACTATCATCGTTGGCCGTGATATTGCCCACGCCAGGCTGAAAGAGCGTATCGATAACGGCGAAGGCCTGCCGCAGTATATCAAGGACCATCCGATCTACTACGCGGGACCGGCCAAAACGCCGGAAGGTTATGCTTCCGGTTCACTCGGCCCGACCACGGCAGGACGCATGGACTCCTATGTCGATCTGCTGCAATCCCACGGCGGCAGTATGATCATGCTGGCAAAAGGCAACCGCAGCCAGCAGGTGACGGATGCCTGTAAAAAGCACGGCGGCTTCTATCTGGGCAGCATCGGCGGCCCGGCAGCGGTGCTGGCGCAGCAGAGCATCAAGAGTCTGGAGTGCGTGGAATACCCCGAGCTGGGGATGGAAGCGATCTGGAAAATCGAGGTGGAGAATTTCCCGGCGTTTATTCTGGTGGATGACAAGGGGAACGACTTCTTCCAGCAGATCAGCGGTCAGTGTGCAAGCTGCCTGAAGTAACACAATCCGGTGATAAAACAGCGGGCGCTTAATGCGCCCGTTTATTATTTCCGTCCGTCAAAGACCATTCTCACTGCTGCCCCTGCCCCCATCAGCGGCGCACGGTATCGTTGCCGAAGGCCACCCATTTGTAGGTGGTCAGCGCCTCCAGCCCCATCGGGCCACGGGCATGCAGCTTTTGCGTGCTGACCGCCACTTCCGCCCCAAGGCCAAACTGGGCACCATCGGTAAAGCGGGTGCTGGCGTTGACATACACCGCCGATGAATCCACCTCGTTAACAAAGCGATCCGAGTTATGGATGCTGCGGGTGAGGATGGCATCTGAGTGCTGCGTACCGTATTCACGGATATGTGCGATCCCTTCGTCGAGGTTGTCCACCAGCTTCACGTTGAGATCCAGCGCCAGCCACTCGTCGCGGTACTGCTCTTCCGTCACGGCGCTCACTTCAGCCGGGCCATTTTGCAGCAGCGGCAATGAACGGGGATCGGCATGCAGCTTAATGCCTTCCTGTTTCATCCGGCTGCTCAAGGCAGGCAGGAAAGTGTCGGCAATGGCGGAATGCACCAGCAGGGTTTCCAGTGAGTTGCAGGCGCTTGGGCGCTGTTTCTTGGCGTTGATGATGACCTTCATCGCCGGTTCCAACTCAATATCGCGATCGACAAAAATATGGCAAACGCCGATACCGCCAGTGATCACCGGGATAGTCGACTGTTCACGGCACAGCTTGTGCAGACCAGCACCGCCGCGTGGGATCAACATATCAACGTAGCGATCCAGCTTCAGCAGCTGCGCGACCAGCTCGCGTTCCGGGCTTTCAATGGCCTGAACGGCA
Source organism: Erwinia sp. 009765445 (assembly GCF_058137865.1). Taxonomy (NCBI): domain Bacteria; kingdom Pseudomonadati; phylum Pseudomonadota; class Gammaproteobacteria; order Enterobacterales; family Erwiniaceae; genus Erwinia; species Erwinia sp. 009765445. Next base: position 73,910 of record NZ_JBYUWC010000022.1, on the reverse strand, counting down.
CCGGCTGGCAGGCCGTGCTGCTTTAACGCATCCTGAATAACGCGCACGGTCGCGCCATTGGTACGGTAAGTTTCTTTACCGCCGCGCAGGATCACCGCATTGCCGGTTTTCAGACACAGCGAAGCGACATCCACGGTCACGTTTGGCCGCGCTTCGTAGATCACACCGACAACGCCCAGCGGCACGCGACGACGTTCAATACGCAGGCCGCTGTCCAGCAGACCCCCGTCAATCACCACGCCGACCGGATCGGCCAGATGGCAGACCTGACGCACGTCATCGGCAATGCCTTTCAGCCGTGCCGGGTTCAGCATCAGGCGGTCAAGCAATGCTTCGCTCAACCCATTTTTACGGGCATCCGCCAGGTCCAGCTCATTGGCCGCGAGGATTTCGGCGCTCTGCGCTTCCAGACGGTCGGCGAGGGTCATCAGAACCTGATTTTTTTGCGCGGTGGAGAGCACCGACAGCTGGTAAGACGCGGCTTTCGCGGCTTTCCCCATTTCTTCAAGCATGCTCATGCACGGCTCCTTAACTGACAATCATATCGTCGCGGTGAACGGCAACCGGGCCATATTCGTAGCCCAGAATGTCACTGATCTGCTGGGAGTGATACCCGGCAATCATGCGCATCGCGTCGCTGTTGTAGCGGCACACGCCGTGCGCCACATCGCGCCCCAGCAAACTGCGGATACGAATGACTTCACCGCGCGAGAAGTTACCACTCACTTCACTGATACCTTTTGGCAGCAACGAGCTGCCGCGCTCCAGAATGGCGGAAAGCGCACCGTCATCCACGGTAATTTCACCCGCAGGTGGCGCACCAAAGATCCAACGCTTGCGGTTTTCCAGCGGAGACTGCATGGCATGGAAGCGGGTTCCCACCGGGTTGCTGTCAATCACATCGCCAATCACCCCTGCACGGCTGCCCGCAGCAATGATGGTATCAATTCCCGCCCGGCAGGCAACGTCGGCGGCCTGCAGCTTGGTAGCCATTCCGCCTGTTCCCAGCCCGGAGACGCTGTCTCCGGCCAGTGTACGCAGTGCGTCATCGATGCCATGCACATCACGGATCAGTTCCGCTTTCGGGTTATTACGCGGATCGGCGGTAAACAGACCTGCCTGATCGGTCAGCAGCAGCAGTTTATCCGCTCCGGCCAGGATCGCCGCCAGCGCTGACAGGTTGTCATTATCGCCGACTTTAATTTCCGCCGTGGCCACCGCATCGTTTTCGTTGATCACCGGCACGATGTGGTTATCCAACAGCGCCCGTAGCGTGTCCCGTGCGTTCAGGAAGCGTTCACGATCTTCCAGGTCCGCGCGGGTCAGCAGCATCTGACCGATATGAATACCGTAGATAGAGAACAGCTGCTCCCACAGCTGAATTAACCGGCTCTGCCCCACCGCAGCCAGCAGCTGCTTTGAAGCGATGGTCGGCGGCAGTTCCGGGTAGCCAAGGTGCTCACGTCCGGCAGCCATCGCGCCTGAGGTGACGATCACAATACGATGGCCTGCCGCATGTTGCTGCGCGCACTGGCGCACCAACTCGACAATATGTGCCCGGTTCAGCCGACGCGATCCGCCGGTTAATACGCTGGTCCCCAGTTTCACTACCAGGGTCTGGCTGCTGCTCATTATATCCTGCCGTAACAATAAAATGATGGTGAGGAAGTCTTTGTATCAGGTGTGCCTGCGTAAGCCAACAGGCGGCGCGGGAAAAGAAGGAAAAACCCCTGGCAAGGAAGTAGACCAAAAGTTCGCAAATAACAAGAAATGCGTGAAATTGTAATAAACCTTTAATCTTTGCAAGGTAAAACATCCCACGTCTTAAGAGAAGTCTTAAGACCACAATAAAACTTACTCATTCGGGATTGATAGCAAAATGAAGAAAAGCGCACTGGCCATTTTAACCGCTGCACTGGCTCTGACCACCGCTGCTCAGGCCGCAGAAGTTTACAACAAGGACGGCAACAAGCTGGATCTGTACGGTAAAATCAAAGGCCTGCACTATTTCAGCGACAGCGCTGGAAACAACGGTGACAAGTCATACATGCGTATGGGCTTTAAAGGTCAGACGCAGATCAACGACCTGATGACCGGTTATGGCCAGTGGGAATATCAGTTCAACACCAATAACTCTGAAAGCGATTCAAACACTGGTAACAAAACTCGTCTCGGTTTTGCCGGTCTGAAATTTGGCAATTACGGTTCTGTAGACTACGGTCGTAACTATGGCGTGCTGTACGACGTGGAAGCCTGGACCGATATGTTCCCTGAATTTGGAGGTGACGGTACCGCTCGTTCAGATACCTTCATGACCCAGCGTACTACCGGCGTGGCAACTTACCGCAACACCAACTTCTTCGGTCTGGTTGACGGCCTGAAGTTTGCCCTGCAATACCAGGGGAAAAACGATGACGATACTGGCCGTACTTCTGCCAATAAAGGTAACGGCGACGGTTATGGTATGTCAGCAGTCTATGCGCCGGGTGACAGCGGCGTGAGCATCAGCGGTGCCTACACCAGCTCCGACCGTACTGATGCTCAGCAGGCACAGGGCTGGGGCCATGGCGATAAAGCCGATTCATGGGGTACTGGTCTGAAATATGACGCGAACAGCGTTTACCTGGCCGCTATCTACACTGAAACCCGCAACATGACGCCAATCAGCGGCACTGCGGTGATCAACAACGTATCCACTCCGGTTGCTGGCGCTGCCAACAAAGCACAAAACATCGAACTGGTTGCACAGTATCAGTTTGACTTCGGCCTGCGTCCATCTCTGGGCTACGTGCAGACCAAAGGTAAAGACATCGAAGGTATCGGCGACGTTGACCTGGTTAAATACATCGACGTTGGCGCGACTTACTACTTCAACAAGAATATGAACGCCTATGTTGATTACAAAATCAACCAGCTGGATGACGACAACAAACTCGCTCTGAACAACGACGACGTTGTGGCCGTTGGCCTGGTGTACCAGTTCTAAGTTTGTACCCTGTTCCACCCCCTCGTTATGTGTCTAAAACAAAGGCTGGCAATTGCCAGCCTTTTTTATTGCCCACATTGCACTCAGGCTGTCAGTTTTACCGGTTCATCGGCGAAATCTGCGGCCGGTTTCAGCCCCAGTTTATTCTCTTCCAGCAGCGCTTTAAGGCGCACATGGAAGTTACGCAGCGTCTCTTCCAGCCGCTCGTTGTTTTCCTTTCCTTTGACCGCAGAAGCCTTCCAGTTGCCCTCTTTATCGAACAACCCGAAGTGATATTCATAGGTGAAATGGTCGTCCTGCGCTTCCAGTTCCATCCACCAGCCCCAGAACTCACGCAGCTCCGGTGCAGGTTTCACATTGACGCAAACGGCCAGACAGTCAAAGAAAAAGCGATCGTCCACGCATTTGGCTTCGCGGATGTACGGTCCCAGAGAACCGAAACGCTTCATTAAGCGGCTTTTGGGAAGCCCACTCGGTAATGCCATCGTATAACCTCCTTTATTGCGTCTTTATTTCCCCAGGCAATCAGGCAGCGCAACGGCGGCCTGAAACCTGATGGTTATAGCAAATTCCGGCAGTTTCGCCAGTCAGCGGGTCAGTCGTTTCGCTAACCAGTCGACAATATCACGTAATGCTTTATCAAAGTTGCTCAATGCAGGGGTCAGCGTGATCGGCAGCAGTTTGCCGTCGGCGGAGGATTGCACGATCATGCGGGACTCCTCTTCCGGGCTGAACGGATCGTTCGGCCAGTAGCCGGAGAGCATCGGTGTAGGACAGTGTCTGCCCAGCAGACCCTGAGTTTTCAGCGAATAGCGCCCCAGCTCCACTCGCAGCGCCGAATCCGCAGCGCTTGCCATACCCAGCCGGCTGGCCAGCACGTCCATATACATTTCCGGCACCCGATCCTGCAGCGACTGGTCGCTCAGCAGGCTGTGCACCACCGGCCCCAGGCAAGCCACCGCCCGCAGGCGATGGGACTCCAGATAAGCCAGCCGCACTGCCACGTTGGCACCAAAGCGAAAACCAAATGCCGCCACGCGGCTGTGATCGACCCACGGAACATTTTCCAGATGCTTCAGCACCTGCTGATGCAGGAAGCTGGTGTCCTGGGTCAGTTTCCATTTGGAAGATAAACTGACGGAAGGCATATCAATGGTCAGCATCGCGATGCCGAGCGGGGCCAGGTAGTCATGAAACAGCCGATAGTGATCGGTCTGCAACGCATCCAGGCTGCCACACACCAGCACGGTGGGATAAGGCGCGCTCACCTCAGAAGGCATATGCAGGAAGCCGGAGATCGGGCTGCCGCCGGGGATGGGGAATTCAAGCTCCTTCAGCTCGCCGGAGAGCCGCGGCGTGGCTTCTTCATAGGCACGAGTGGCCATCATCTGAGCCTGCTCGGCCAGCTCGTCGCCTTTCAAATGAGGATAAGCCGCGATGCTGTACAGATTGGCAGCGTGCAGCCAGCAGTGACCGGCTTCCTCATCATTTTCTGCGCTGGCCGCTTTTTCCTGCCAGAGCGCGCCTTGTTTTGACCATTCATAAACCCAGTTGCCGCCCCGATAACCCACCACCGTGTCCAGCAACTGGTCATCCGTATGTTCAACGCTGCTGCAGGCTATTCGCGCCAGTACCTCACCAATTTCCTGCGGTGGCAGGCCACGCCAGGTCCACAGCAGGCGGTTAATCATGCGGTACCAGCCAGCATGACTCTCTCCTTCCAGCGCGGAATGAATCGGCAACGGTGTGTGATGATGGAGACGGCGGATCAGGGATGAGGTTTCAGGGTGCTTGAAGCGGGGTTTAAATAGCTCCTCGCTCAGGTTTTTTTCTGTCATGGCGTGAGACTCCTCCGGCGCACAGGGCATCGTTCCAGTCTATCGTAGCGCGCTCCGCTGCGCTAACCGTAAAAACGACAACGCCCGGCAGAACCGGGCGTTGCAATGATATCGATCAATCAGCCTTTGACGATAGGCGGGACATACACCACGCCCATGTCCCACGGCTGTTCGATCCAGGTATTCTGCGGGATATCAACCACATAATCATCCACCAGCGGGCGACCGGCCGGCTTGGCAAAAATGGTGACGAAATGCGCCTTTGGATACATCTCACGGATCGCCTGCGCTGTTCCGCCGGTGTCCACTAAATCGTCAATCACGATAAAGCCTTCGCCATCGCCTTCTGCACGCTTCAGCACTTTCATTTCGCGCTGACTGTCATGGTCATAGCTGGAGATACACACGGTATCGACATAGCGGATACACAGCTCGCGAGCCAGCAAAGAAGCCGGAACCAGCCCCCCGCGACTGACCGCAATGATACCTTTCCACTGTTCAACAGGAAGCAGGCGCTGAGCCAGTTTACGGGCATGGATCTGCAACATGTCCCAGGTGACGACGTATTTTTCGCTCATAAAGGTGTCCCGGCCAGGCTTTCTGGCTTAAAAATGTACAATGGGATGGGTTGCGCGGAATTATAGAGATCTGAGCCGTTAAAAACCAGCACCAGGTGGCCTGTGGAAGCCTTTTTTCCTCCTGCGAAGTAAGCATCGCCCTGTAAACGGTGATATTCTTTCCCTATCACGTCAGGTGTTCTGACGGGAGCCAACTTACTCGCAAATGTTCACCATCCACCGCCACAGCTGGCGCGATGGTGCCGACACAGGAGATTTATCGTGTCTGAATTGTCTCAACTGTCACCACAGCCGCTGTGGGACATTTTTGCCAAAATCTGCTCTATTCCGCATCCCTCTTACCATGAAGAAGAACTGGCACAGTACATTCTCTCCTGGGCTGCAGAGCAGGGCTTTTCAACCGACCGCGATGAAGTGGGCAATATCCTGATCCGTAAACCTGCCACGCCAGGTCTGGAAAATCTCAAGCCGGTTGCCCTGCAGGCGCACCTTGATATGGTGCCGCAGAAAAACAACGACACCGCACATGATTTTACTAAAGACCCTATTCAGCCGTGGGTTGATGGCGAATGGGTGAAAGCTCGTGGCACCACACTGGGTGCGGATAACGGCATCGGCATGGCCTCTGCGCTGGCCGTACTGGCGGATAAGACCGTGCAACACGGCCCGCTGGAAGTGCTGCTGACCATGACCGAAGAAACCGGCATGGTGGGCGCTTTTGGTCTGCAACCTGACTGGCTGCAGGCAAATATTCTGATCAACACCGACTCTGAAGAAGAGGGTGAGATTTACATGGGTTGCGCGGGTGGGATTGATTTCACCTCCACGCTGCCACTGAGCCGTGAAGCCGTTCCGGCCGGTTTTGAGCATCTCCAGCTGATCCTGAAAGGCCTGAAAGGCGGCCACTCCGGCGCGGATATTCACGTTGGTCTGGGCAATGCCAACAAACTGCTGGCACGCTTCCTGTTTGCCCATGCTAAAGCGTTGGATCTGCGCCTGGTGGACTTCACCGGCGGCACGCTGCGCAATGCCATCCCGCGTGAAGCCATTGCCACGCTGGCCGTTCCAGCCGCTAAAGTCGATGAACTGAAAAGCCTGGCGCTGAGCTATCTGGAAACACTGCAAAACGAGCTGGGCCTGAAAGAGAAGAACATCAACGTGGTGGTGGAAAACGTGGCTGCGGGCCAGCAAGCCCTGACCGCGAAGAGCCGTGATGCTTTTGTTGCGCTGCTGAACAGCATGCCAAACGGCGTGATCCGCAACTCTGACGTGATGAAAGGCGTGGTTGAAACCTCGCTGAACGTTGGCGTGGTGGCAATGACTCAGGAAGAAGCGAAGATTAACTGCCTGGTCCGCTCGCTGCTCGACAGCGGCAAAGACTATCTGGTGGAGTCGCTGACCGCGCTGGGCGAGCTGGCCGGAGCCAAAACCGTAGCAAAAGGCAGCTATCCAGGCTGGCAGCCGGATGCCTCTTCACCGGTAATGGCGATTGTGGGCGAGACCTACAAAAAGCTGTTTAACAAAACGCCGAATATCCAGGTGATCCACGCCGGTCTGGAATGTGGCCTGTTCAAGAAACCTTATCCGCAGATGGATATGGTGTCGATCGGCCCGACAATCACCGGCCCTCACTCTCCCGATGAGCAGGTGCATATCGCAAGCGTCGGTCTGTACTGGAAACTGCTGACCGAGCTGCTGAAGGCCATTCCGGCGAAATAAAGCTGTCAGTGGGCGTAATAAATGGAGATGACCCTGTTCGCCGTTCGCAGACATTCTTTGTACTCACGGTGAGGCCTTGTCAAAGGCCTCCCGTCTGACCTCAAGAGGTACAATTTTATTAGCGCGGAATAGTCGATCACGTTGAGGGAATTCACTCCGATCAGGCGCCGGTGATGAAAACTGAAAGCTGTGTACGCTCTGCAAAAACGGTATTCGTAAACGGGTGGCCTGACGAAAAATTTGGGTGGATTCCTGAAACTCCAGCAATTATACCCCTGGTAAGGCGGGGGACTGTTCATCATCTGTCGCGCAGCAGGATATCCAGGAAACGCTGACTGACCTTTGACTGGCTGAACTGGCGCCAGACAACATAAATATCACATAGCGGGATATCAGTCAGAGGGAAATAATTAAGTCCGGCCATCAGGGGATTATCATTAATAAAAGTTTGCGGCATGACCGTAAAACCTAAATGCTGATGCACGGCGGCAAGAATAATTGGGTAAGATTCTATTTTACAGTGCTGGCGTACCAGGAGTTTTTGTTGACTGAGCCATGCTTCTGTCAGGACGTGATAAAAGCAGTTCTCACCAAAAGTATACAATGCCAGTTGCTCAGACTGCTCATGCAGCGCAGTTAAAGAAGATAAGTGAGTTACCAGTGCCAGGCTTTCTGGTGCAAAACAGGCTGATGTCAGTAGCGGATGTTCCACCGGACCATCCGCCAGAATAATATCCAGCTCACCTGCAAGTAACCCTTCCATTAATGGCTGGGAGCTGTTGCAAACCAGTGAAAGTGAAACATCAGGCTGCGTTTGCATAAAGCGGACCACCGCCTGTTGCAGATACTCACCCAACCCTACATCCAGAGTGCCAACTCGCAGTGCCCCTTTCAACAGCGTTGGCTTAAAAAAATCGACACATTCCTCGCTGCGGGCAAGAAGACTTTTCGCCTGTGGGTAAAATGCCCGTCCTTCTGGTGTCAGATTCAGGCGCTGTTTCTCGCGATGGACGAGCGCAACACCAAGAGTGTGTTCCAGCTCCCGAATTCGGGTTGAAATATTGGACGGAACACAATGCATTTTTTCTGCAGCCAGGGCCAGGCTGCCTTCTTCAGCCAAAGCACAAAAAATTCTGATCTGAGGTAATTTTAGCTGCGTCATAGTCGTCAACTTTCGTGGGCTACAACACCCAGTGCCATAGTGGAATAGTAATGAATGAGCCAATAATACCATATCCCTGTATAGCGATCGCCAGCGAGGGTTTAAGGCCTGCGCGCTGCGCCAGAATGGAGGCAGCAATCATCGGCGCCATCCCTCCCTGCAGCACCGTCACATCTTTAATTAATGGCGCTAAATGTAATGCCCGTGCTAGCAATAAAATGGCCAGAGGCGCAAGCACCAGCTTCCACAACAGGCCTGTAATCAGGGGTATAACGGTGCCATGTGGAGGCCGTAACGCAATTTGCAATCCAACACTGAACAGTGCCAGCGGCGTCATCGTGGCACCAATCTGGCTGAACGGTTGCTCAATAAAGGTGGGTAACCCACCGAACATTTTAAGGAGCAGGCTAAGTACCAGTGCAATCAGCGGTGGAAAGGTAATGATTTTTTTAAGGACCATGTTCAGCGTGGGGGACTGTCCAGAACAGACAGCCATCACGATTAATCCGACCGTAGACAGAATAATAAAACTGCCGGGCTGATCGGCAATAACGGCCAGCTTAAGCCCTTCCGCACCGTAATAACCCGAAATGATAGGAAAGCCCATAAATGAGGTATTCCCTATACCTGCCACCAGAATGACGACACCGGTTACCTCACGCGACCAGTTAAATAACCAGCCCATCAATAGAGAGAGTAGTAATGCCCCGGCAAAAACGACCCACATCCCGACAATCGGGAATAAGGTATTACGGTTAAAATCAGTGTGGGGTATCAGCGTCAAAATGACACAGGGCAGAGCGATAGTTATCAACCACCAATTGATACTGGGCACGATTTGCTCAGGGAAAGGCAGATAGCGCCGCACGATAACACCGGCTAACAGACAGATGATCAAAAGCGAGTTCATTAATTACCAGACTTGTTATTCTGAGACGTTAAGCAGATCGATGAAAAAACGGCATCCAGAGATGCCGCTGCAGGACAATTATTCATAGTTGAGATATATCGTTTTCGTTTTCACATAGAGCTGGTAACCATATTCACCATCATCACCACCAATCCCTGACAGCTTCCATCCTGCGTGAAAACCGTTAAGCTCTTCAGGGCCGAAACGGTTGATATAAACTTCTCCACACTCCAGGCTGTCCGAGATTTTCATTGCCGAAGAGAGATCGCGCGTATAGAGATACGAACTTAAACCATACTCACAATCATTTGCTTTTTCGATAACCTCATCAACCGTATCGAAAATGGCTACCGGTAATACAGGACCGAAGACTTCTTCTTTCAGGATCTGTGCATTTTCAGGCAAATGGGTCACGATTGCTGGTGCGACCCAGTAACCCTTTTTAAATTGTTGGTCGCTCGGAATTCTGCCCTGCCAGAAAACAGTTCCCCCTTCTTTCCGGGTCGCTTCCAATAGCTCTTCAACATGGTTTTTCTCAGCTTGCGACACTTTAGGACCGATGGTCGTGCCCATGTGCATTGGGTCGCCAACAACTATTTTTTCAGCCGCTTTTTTCAGTGCCGCCATAAAAGACTCATACACTTCACGTTGGACATAGGTGCGCTCATTACAGATACAGACCTGGCCGCAGTTACTCATACGAGCATCTAACGCATCCTGAGCTGCTTTATCAATATCGGCATCCGCCATGATAATAAAAGGTGCCTTTCCGCCCAATTCCAGAGACACGGGCATCACTTTTTCGGCTGCACTTTTGAAAATCTGCTTTCCGGCACCGGTAGAGCCGGTCATGGTGACCAAACGAGTATCGGGATGCCTGACCATTGCATCACCCACGTTAACGCCATTACCACAGACTACATTGATGACACCCGCTGGCATTCCCGCCGCTTTGCTCAATGAGGCCAGAGCCAGGGAGCAAAGTGGTGTTATCTCGCTAGGTTTAAGCACCAGCGTATTCCCTGCAACCAGCGCGGGTGCGGCCTTACGCGTAAACAGAGCGAGAGGATAGTTCCATGGAATAATGGCTGCGACCACACCCAGTGGTACTTCGCGTGTAATTGCCTGATGATTTTCATATCCTGAGGCCAGCACGTGTCCGGTACGCTTCCAGCCAAAGCTGGCATAATAACGCAGCATGTTCACCGCTGTAGCCACTTCACCTTGAGCCTCGGTAAGGGGTTTTCCCTGCTCCGTGGTCAGCAGTATGGCCAGCATCTGCTTATGTTTTTCTATCTGATCGGCAAAAGCAGAGAGATATGTGGCGCGTTCAGGCTGAGGCGTTTTTGCCCAGGACTTCTGCGACGCTGAAGCAGCCTTTACCGCCAGATCGACATCTGATGGCGTCCCTGAGGCCACCAGAGCGATCACTTGCCCTGTCGCCGGGTTGAACACTTCATCTGAGGCGTCACAGGCATGCCATTCATTATTGATGAAGTGAGCGGGGTTTGTTGGTAGTAAAGCTTCAAATTCAGTTGTCATAATAATTCCTAAAACTAAGGTAACAAAAGCAATGGTCATCATTGGTTGAGCGGCTTGCAGTGCAAACATCAAAAGACGCCATCAGGGTCCTCAATAAATGCGCCATGACGCACGAAATCGGGCTTCTGAAGATTCATCCATAACGTATCGAAAGGTTCACTGGCTTGGCGAATGTCCTCATCGGGATCTCCGGACCTGAATAATGAGACATTGCTATTGTGGTTAAAGCAGCCAGCATCCCACATCACGACTATGAGTTTAGAGGATTAGATGTTTTTATAAAATTAACTTTTTTTGAGAACAGGCATGCACTTTTAGTGAAAAACTCACACGAATTTTACCGAAAAAGGGCAGAGAAAAACATTTAATGCCAAGTACCTGGCGCGGTAGAGACTGTAATTTAAATAGTGTATTTGACTGTTTTTGATATCTTCGCTTTTTATTATTGAGTTCGGTGACCGTCTGAGCGATCACCTTCAATACTGCGAGAAGTAGTTTTTAGCACAGTGGCCCTTTATTCAGGACTTTTGCGCATGGCAGCATATCCCATACCACTTCAACACTGAACTACATCCCATTTGATGTTTCTGGTGAGATCTTGTAAGCCATTTCAACTAACTCATCTCGCTCTCTGTTTGTATGCTGTTGTCGGGACCAGACGTCATCCATTTGTTGTTTTGTCCCCTCTTCCAACTCTTCAGGGACGATATTACGATAATGGCGGATCTCCTCAGTCAAAATTTTAACGGTCAATGCATAAACATGTTCCGGATTATATTGCTCATGTGGAAACGAAATTTTATAATAATCAAAAAAGTTACTTTCTTTTTTGTTCCAACGTTGCCAGCTTTCAAACATGCGGTCGTTAAAACCTGTAAGGATAGGCCCTGGATTTATCGTGGCGACTTTGACATTAAATTCTTTGAGTTCTTTATTCAATGCTTCTGCAAACGCCTCGATCGCATGCTTGGATGCTGAATAAGCTCCAGTAAAAGGGTCGGTAGTCAGGCCAGCCACTGAGGACATAAAAATGATTTTCCCTGCGCGTTTATCAATAAATTCCTTTGCCATCAATTGAGTGAGCAGAATGGTTCCAAACACATTCACTTCAAATTGCTTACGTAAATTTCTTTCAGGTATATCGACGACAGCACCGCCCTCAGCAATACCAGCGTTATTGAGGAGAATATCAATATCCCACGCTGTGGCAGCCTGCCTGTCATCGGCATCGGAAATATCCAGTTTTTTTATCATCATCTTACTATTACGCTGTGCTGCCTCTCCCTTAAGCGTCGATACTTGTGATTCAGTCTCAACACCAGCAATAACAGTAAAACCCTGCTCAGCCAATCGAAAAGAGACCTCTTTCCCAAAGCCGCTACCGGCACCCGTAATTAGAATTTTCTTACTCATGTCTACTCCTTAATTATTTATAGACAGTGCGCATTATTTACCTGTATATACGCATAGTCGGCTGAATTGCTATAGGTAATAGTAGACCACTTTGGCGGAACTCAGTCCGAATTGTACGATTTCAGTCGTCACAGGATATCCCAAACAGCCAACCGGACTGGGTGATACAGATTATAGCATCCATATTTTATCTCACACTGAACGACTAATGCTGAAAATAATCCATAAGACCCGAGACAAAAATCATGCCTTCAGACTGCTCCCTCGGATGCTCGTAATCATAAAACCATTGCCTCCGTGTGGCGTCGTCCTGCAATTCACTCAGAATGCGGTCTGGAATTAGCGGCTAACGATCAGAGACAGAGAAAATCGACGTAAATGGCCAACGCTTCATCATTAAAGTCATCGTTCACATTCAATACACACTCTAAACGACCATCCGATAACTGATCGTGCATGAAGTACATCGACCAACATTCATTACTGCTTTCGGGTACCGTTAGCGGTTCAGGCTTATCCCGTTTTAGACATTTTTTACGGCTTTATTCGCATGGCAGTGGCGACATCACATGGAGATGCAGTTTGTGAGCATAGTTTTTGTTCCGGGTCTGGTAATCTATTGTTCCAGATCGCTATTTAGGGGCTTCTATGTTACTCATGTGCCCGATTTGTACATTTGTTCAACCCGCATTAAAGCCCCAGCAACAGCTGCCGCTCCATTTGAGGATCCAGCAACATCACATGCAGACCCAGCAGCCTAACTCCGCGCCCGCCGCGGCGCTCATCCCAGGTCTTCTTCGCCACCGCAATAAAATCATCCTTATTTAATACCGGCCAGACATGCTCCTGCGTAGTCTGCTGAAAATCAGCAAACTTCAGCTTCACTCCCTGGCGGGCGATCTGCAGGTCCGGTTTGATTTTCGTTAACCGGCGCTCAAGTTCTTCATAGAGGAGATCGATAATCTCCAGGCAGGCTTCCCAGCTGTGAATATCCTCTGACAGCGTGCGCTCCACCCCCAGCGACTTTCTCAGCCGCTCGGTCACCACTTCACGCTCATCAATGCCGTTGCAACGTTCCCACAGCACCCGGCCAAACTTGCCAAAGCGTTTAAGCAGCGCCGCCAGATCGGTTTTCTGCACGTCGGCGCAGGTCAGCAGCCCCAGCTCCTGCAGTTTTTTTGCCGTCACCTTGCCCACGCCGGGGATCTTCGCCAGCGGCAAAGTCAGCAGAAAGCCATGCATCTCCCCGGGCGTAATCACGAACTGGCCATCAGGCTTATTCATATCGGAAGCAATTTTGGCGAGGAATTTAATCGGCGCAATTCCCGCTGACGCGGTGAGGTTCAGTTCGCGGGCAATGGTCTGGCGGATTTCACGCGCGATCAGGGTGGCAGAGCCGTGGCAGTGCTGGCTGTCAGTGACGTCCAGATAGGCTTCGTCCAGCGACAGCGGCTCAATCAGGGAGGTATAGCGGGAGAAGATTTCGCGAATATGGCTGCTGGCTTCTTTATAAGCCTCAAAGCGGCCGGGGATCACTTTCAGGTGCGGGCACAACTTCAGCGCCATCGCCGTGGACATGGCGCTGTGCACACCAAATTTCCTGGCCGGATAGTTAGCGGTACTGATCACTCCGCGTTTCAGATGGCTGCCGCCAATCGCAATAGGAATATCACGAAGAGTGGGATTGTCGCGCATTTCCACTGCGGCAAAAAAGCAGTCCATATCAACGTGAATGATCTTACGCATATGCCCCTCCAGGAATACTGGATAAGTATACAGGCAAAGAGGTTGATTTCAACCTGCAATTTCTCTGCAAAGCGCAGCGGTAGCGGGCTGGCACAATATTTTATGCGTTTTTTCGTAAGCGCTCTCTTGATAAAAAAACAGACAATGCTAATGTGACGCTGCGATAGCGGAATTTTCCGAGATTGCAAGTTACAGCGTCCCCGGACGTAGCATCCACCCCTACTATCAAGGGAACCAGAATGGGCAAAATCGCACTGCTGTTTGCGATGTTTTTTCTGCCAGCCGTCGTTTTCGCCAGCGCACCTGTCGCACAGGTCACTCCACTGGCACCGGTAAGCAAAGAGTTAAAAAAGCAGTTACTCGGCACTCCCGTGTATATTCAGATCTTCAAAGAAGAACGCACGCTGGAGCTATATGGCAAAATCGGCACCGAGTATCGCTTACTCGACAGTTACCGCATCTGTAATTTTTCTGGTGGCCTTGGCCCTAAACGCCGCCAGGGTGATTTTAAAAGTCCGGAAGGGTTTTACAGCGTGGGCCTTTCCCAGCTGAAGCCGGACAGCCGCTTCTATCGCGCCATCAACGTCGGGTTCCCCAACGAATACGATCGCCAGCAGGGTTATGAAGGTAAATATCTGATGATCCACGGCAACTGCGTGTCTGTTGGATGCTACGCCATGACCGATGCCGGCATTGACGATATTTATCACTATGTGGAAGCCGCACTGCGCAATGGTCAGCCGCGAGTGGAAGTGAGCATTTATCCGTTCCGCATGACTGACAGCAACCTGCAGCGCCACCGTTACTCAGTGTATTACAGCTTCTGGCAGCAGTTGCAACCCGGCTATGCTGAGTTTGTCCAGAACAAGCGGCCACCAGCCATCAGCGTCAGCGACGGTCGCTACGTGCTGGGCAGTCCGGTCCTGAACAGCACGCCTGCCAGCGGATCAGCGCTCGCGCTCTCCGAGGTAAAATAGCGCCCAGTCACCTGGCTCAATCTTGTGCCAGGTTTCATTGCCGGTCAAAGGTTGGGTGGCAATCACGGTGACCACGTCGTCTGGCGTGGTCTGCTTCTGAAAATCAATCTCAACGTCCTGATCCAACAGCGTGGCTTTACCAAATGGCGCACGACGGGTGATCCAGAACAGATTGGTCGAACAGAACGCCATCAGATAGCGCCCGTCAGACAACACCATATTAAACACGCCCTTCTCACGCAGCTCCGCCGCCAGTTCCGCAATATACCGAAACACCGCAGGCCAGTTACCCGGCGTGCGCGGATAGCGCGTGGTCAGTTTATGCAGCAGCCAGCAGAACGCCTGCTCGCTGTCCGTCTCGCCAACCGGACGAAACTGCCCGGTTTCCAGACTACGATAGCCCTTCAACTGCCCGTTGTGCGCGTAGGTCCAGTTACGTCCCCAGACTTCCCGGGTGAACGGGTGAGTATTTTCCAGCGACACTTCGCCACGGTTTGCCTGGCGGATATGCGCCACGACCGAGCAGGATTTGATCGGGTACTCCTGCACCAGCCGGGCAACAGGTGAGTTGAAGCTGGGCTGCGGATCTTTAAATGTGCGACAGCCTTTCCCTTCGTAAAAGGTAATACCCCAGCCATCTTTGTGCGGGCCGGTTCCTCCGCCCCGCTGCACCAGCCCGGTAAAGCTGAAACAGATGTCCGTAGGGACATTCGCGCTCATCCCGAGCAGTTCACACATAAAAAACCCTCGCTTAATGGCCATGCGCACATGGCCGGAAGAATTATTTAACCATCTCTTTTTCGATCAGCAGGATCAGGATGTGGATCACTTTGATGTGAATTTCCTGAATACGGTCGGCATAGCCAAAGTGCGGCACGCGAATTTCCACATCGGCCATGCCATCCATTTTTCCGCCATCTTTCCCGGTCAGCGTAATCACTTTAATACCCTGAGCGCGGGCAGCTTCGATGGCTTTGATCACGTTAGCCGAGTTGCCAGAGGTGGAGATACCCAGCAGCACGTCGCCCGGTTTACCTACGGCTTCAAGGTAGCGGGAGAACACATAGTCATAGCCGAAGTCGTTGCTCACGCAGGAGAGGTGGCTGACGTCGGAAATAGCAATTCCCGGATAACCCGGACGATTGTCACGGTAGCGACCGGTCAACTCTTCGGCAAAATGCATCGCATCACAATGCGATCCGCCATTGCCGCAGGAGAGCACCTTGCCACCGGCTTTAAAGGAATCAGCCAGCAGTACGGCTGCGCGCTGGATGGCATGGATGTTGGCTTCGTCGCTGAGGAATTTATTGAGCGTGTCCGCTGCTTCGTTGAGTTCGGCGCGAATGATGTCCTGATACATAGGGGAGTCCTTTTAGGTGAGGTCTGAATCAGTTTATCAAGTTGCAGGTTAGGCGAAAAGCGCCCTTCCCACCTGGCGGAGACTTTGACTTTTGATGCGACCAGATTGTGACTCAGGTTGTAATTATCATGTAAACACATTGCTAACAAAATGCATCTCATCTAAACCTGTACCTAACAGGTCAGACCTCTTACTACTTACGGAGCGTTGTCTATGATGGTTCTCAGTTGCACTGCGACAATTGTGCTGATTGGCGCACTGTTTTATCACCGCGTAAATCTGCTGCTGAGCAGCCTGATTATGCTGGTATGGACGGCTGCATGGGCCATGGCGCACGTCTGGACTCCCTGGCTGCTGATCCCGCTGGCGATTATCCTGCTGCCCTTTAATTTGCTGCCGCTGCGCCGGGCATTGTTTTCAAAACCGATGCTGCGTACCTTCCAGAAGGTGATGCCGCCGATGTCGCGGACAGAAAAAGAAGCTATCGATGCCGGGACCACCTGGTGGGAAGGCGATCTGTTCCGCGGTACGCCGGACTGGCAGAAACTGCACAATTACCCGCAGCCGCGCCTGACTGCTGATGAACAGGCCTTCCTGGAGGGGCCGGTTGAGGAAGCCTGCCGCCTGGCAAACGACTTCCAGATCACGCATGAAATGGCCGATCTGCCGCCAGAGCTTTGGGCTTATCTGAAAGAGCATCGCTTCTTTGCGATGATCATCAAGAAAGAGTACGGCGGACTGGAGTTCTCAGCCTATGCGCAGGCCCGCGTGCTGCAAAAACTGGCCGGTGTATCGGGTATTCTGGCCATCACTGTGGGCGTGCCTAACTCCCTGGGCCCGGGTGAACTGCTGCAGCATTACGGCACGACTGAGCAGAAAGATCATTATCTGCCGCGCCTGGCTCGCGGCCAGGAGATCCCCTGCTTTGCGCTGACCAGCCCGGAAGCCGGTTCCGATGCCGGAGCCATTCCGGACACCGGCGTGGTGTGCATGGGCGACTGGCAGGGCAAACAGGTGCTGGGCATGCGCCTGACCTGGAACAAACGCTATATCACGCTGGCCCCTATTGCCACCGTGCTGGGTCTGGCCTTCAAGCTCTCCGATCCTGAGCATCTGCTGGGTGAAACTGAAGAGCTGGGGATTACCTGTGCGCTGATCCCGACCCAGACGGCAGGCGTGGAAATTGGCAAACGACACTTCCCGCTCAACGTACCATTCCAGAACGGTCCGACTCGCGGTAAAGATATTTTCGTGCCGATTGATTACATCATTGGCGGTCCTAAAATGGCCGGTCAGGGCTGGCGGATGCTGGTTGAGTGCCTGTCTGTAGGACGCGGTATTACCCTGCCTTCCAACTCCACAGGCAGCCTGAAAAGCATTGCGCTGGCGATTGGTGCATATGCGCATATCCGTCGTCAGTTCCGCCTGCCTATCGGTAAGATGGAAGGGATTGAAGAGCTGCTGGCACGTATCGCGGGGAATGCTTACGTGATGGATGCCGCTGCGTCACTGATCACCTACGGTATCGTGATGGGTGAGAAACCGGCGGTGCTCTCCGCCATCGTCAAATATCACTGTACCCATCGCGGTCAGCGGGCGATTGTTGATGCGATGGATATCGCAGGCGGTAAAGGCATTATGCTCGGCACCAGCAACTTCCTCGCCCGCGCTTATCAGGGCGCGCCCATTGCCATTACCGTGGAGGGCGCGAACATTCTGACCCGCAGCATGATCATCTTCGGTCAGGGCGCGATTCGCTGCCATCCTTACGTGCTGACAGAGATGGCGGCGGCACAGAGTAATGACGTGGCCGCCTTTGATCGGGCGCTGTTCAGCCATGTCGGACACGTTGGCAGCAACAAGATGCGCAGCCTGTGGCTGGGTCTGACCGGCGGCCGCACCAGTAAAACGCCAGCCCGCGATGCCACCCGCCGCTACTATCAGCATCTGAACCGTCTGAGCGCCAACCTGGCGCTGCTGTCGGATATTTCCATGTCCGTATTGGGCGGCAGCCTGAAGCGCCGCGAACGCATTTCAGCGCGGCTGGGCGATGTGCTGAGCCAGCTGTATCTGGCCTCAGCGGCGCTGAAACGCTATGAGGATGAAGGCCGTAATGAAGCTGACCTGCCGCTGGTACACTGGGGCGTGCAGGATGCGCTGAATCAGGCGGAAATCGCCATTGACGATCTGCTGCGCAACTTCCCGAACCGGATGGTGGCAGGCGTACTGCGCCTGACGATCTTCCCGCTGGGTCGTCACTGTCGTGCTCCTTCCGATCGTCTGGATCATCAGCTGGCGCGTATTCTGCAGATCCCGTCAGCTACCCGTACACGTTTAGGCCGTGGTCAGTACCTTACGCCAGGCGAACATAACCCGGCAGGCCAGCTGGAAGAAGCTCTGCAGGACGTGATGGCTGCAGAAGCGATCCACGATCGCCTGTGCAAACAGCAGAAAAAACATCTGTCCTTCACCCGCCTGGATGAACTGGCAAAACGCGGTCTGCAGGAGAACTGGATCACTGCTGAGGAAGCGGCCGTACTGACTCGTGCCGAAGCAAGCCGCCTGCGCTCGATTAACGTTGATGAGTTTGAGGCGGATGCGCTGGCAACTCAGCCGGTGAGAGCGGCCGAACAACCACGGAAGATTGAAGCGGCTTAAAACGCCGGGCTTAAAAAACAGCGATGCTCAGTCAGGGAGCTTTCCCCGACTGAGCATTTTTTATTACGGCCTGCTGAAAACCGTCCAGACCTCTCACTCAATTAACGCAAGCGCAGATCAGTCAACCACATCCCAAGCTTCTTCCCAGTGAGAACCCGTTCCCGGCGCATAGGCCCAGGCAGCACCGGCGCACCAGGCGGTAAACGGAGCGGGTTTACAGCTGTAATTCATCCCAGCAACGGTAACCCTGTCTCCGGCCGCATAGTTCGTTCCCTCTACATAGCCTGGATATTCCGGTGTTCCTGCCTCTGCGATGCTGACCGGTTTGGTTGCCGAAGCCAGATATTTCCCGTCTGCAGAGGAAACTTCCAGCTCAATCTGATAGGTGCCGACAGCATAGCGCTGGCCTTCAACTTCAAATGCCGGCTGGGTACTCTCTGCCACCACCGTTTCGCCACTTTTCAGGCTCCAGTGCCAGATTGCCGCCTCAAAATTCGCCTGGGCGTTAATCGTATGTACATGCCCCTGAGCGATGGTATCCGGTGCGGAAATTTCTACTTTGGCAGGAAGCACGGTGACCGTGACGATTTTACTGTCCGTCATACCATGCGAACCCGTCACCGTTAGCTGATATTTCGCCTCTCCCGTATAGCCTCCCAGGAAAGTCGCGCGGGCAGCGCTGGTCCTGACCTCTGCGATTGGCGAGCCTCCGGCAGCTTCCTGCAGCCCGAACGGTTTTGCACCGCCCAGGCTTCGCCAGACGAACTCACTGCCGGTACTTTTACTGCCGTCAAGAATGCGGACTGTTGTATCACTGTGGCGGGCAACAATGCTGAAGTTATCCGGTATCACTGCCTCCGGCACAACATATTGCTCATTGCTACCAGGAATATTATCGATGTGCACATGCGCGCCTTCAGCATCCACACCGATCAGCGTAATACGTTTGCCGGACAGCACATCATCGATGGATTTACCCGGCATCAGCGGCGCATCTTTCATGCCATTTGCGCTGCCTGGCGTGGTATCCACCAGCGTATTGAGGATGGTGCCACCAAAGGAAATTACCCTGACAATCACGCCATTTACAAAGGGATCATCACTTGCCCATGTTTCGAAGCCTTTTAACGGCTGACGATATTCCAGCGTCAGGTAAGTCCCGTCACGGCGCAGAATGCGAATGCCTTTCAGCTCATCCTCTTTCGGGGCGGTAAACAGAGGCGTCAGAATGTAGTTACCCGGCTGGCTGACCAGCGGCATCTGCCGGTTCGATAACCATCCGGTATAGAACAAATAGGGAGCAGGATAGAGACGGCTGCCCCCGCCATTCATGGTATCTGAAGGATCGCTTGCGGTGGTGCTTTTGCACTGTTGGTCAAGCTGAGTAATCCCGTCGCTGTTCACCGTACAGTTCTCCAGCGAGGTGGCATGTTTCGCCCCCAGGTTGTGGCCGAATTCATGCTGCCACATCCAGGGTTTATAGCCGGAAGCATTACCGATGATCCAGTTCCCTGGCGTTTGCGCCAGACCACTCCAGTTGCAGGAAGTGGCGGGAATTTCGATAAATGTGTAATCATAGTTATCCGGCTCAACGCCTTTTTCACGGGCCAGGGCTTTCGCCTGTGCCACCACGCTGCTTGAACAAGCCTCCGGTCGTGGCCCCAGATTGATATCGCTGAGGGTATCGCCTGTCAGCGTCACTTTGCCATAGGAAGCTACCCTGACTGCGCCCGCAAGTGAGCTGTAGTCCGTTCCTGAGCCGAATAACGCTGTCTGTATGGGGGCGAGATCGTTAGCGGGCGCATCGCTGTAATGGGTGTGCAATAACAGGATTTTCTTCGCCCCCATAACCTCCCGTTTCTGAGTGATATCCGGAACGGTTAGCTGCCAGGTGACATCGTCTGACGAAGCGGCAGCCACCATTTGCAGGCGGTTGCCGTTATAGCCAAGCACCTCCGCTCTTCCCAGATCGCCGCGATATTTGTTTTCCAGGGTATAGACAATGCCCGCCGCGCCGGAGGTCGCATTAATCATCGCCTTCCAGGAACGCATAGATGTGTAACCACTGCCGGCACAGGCAATCATTTTCGGTTCTGGCGATGCGGCGCTGGTATTCACCGCCAGGCAAGACTCTTCAGCCTCTCCGGCCAGCGCCTGGCTGGTGATTTTCAGGTAGCCGGTCATGATTTGCGACAATTCCCAGTGCTGACGCGCTGTGTCCTGGCAGCTTTCAAAGGCTACGCTGCTGTTATCTGCCTGCAAAGTCAGGCAGCTGTCGCTGCCCAGAGCAACGTTTTTGATGGTGCCATACTGTCCTTCAGATTCTTCACTCGTGCTGGCAAACAGCGAAAGGACAGTATCATTCTGCTGCGACAACATTTCTGGCGTCAGGCTGGGTTGTGACTGTGACAGTTTGTGGATTTGTGCCTGGCTGAGGACTGGAGTCAGTGCGAGCATGACAGCCAGCAATAAGTAAATCATTTTAGCTGGTGAATTATTTTTAAAATATTGGAGGTGTTTTTTCTCATGGAGAAAAAATCAGAAAAAAAAGGTTTGCGAGGCATTTTACCCCCTCAGATAAATAAATTAAAGGCATCACTGGCAGTCTTATCTACCAGGATGCGGTGGCAATTACTTAAAAAATGAATGCTATTTTTCTTTGTTTAAAAAAACGGAATGGCATCCTCAAAACGAGGTTGACCATCCCGTAAGTTTGCTGTGTACAGCCTTTGCCGCCCCTGTTCCGGAGCCTGGTTACTTCAGCCAATAAAATGCTTTTTTTGTAATATCCCTGAGATTAAGATTTCATTATTGTAAATAAAACATTAATCACGTTTCACTCACCCTGAAATTATTAATCAGAAGGGAAAAACAGGCAATTGCAATAATTACACATTGAGGGGTAAAAATTAGAATACGAACCGGGGAATACTCAGAAGGGGAAAAACAAGTTGGCTGATGGTCAATGATGCCCATCAGCCAGCCGGATTAATCGTCAGCCGTTCTGTCGCACGCGGGCGAGCAGCGCGTCGATATCTTCAATATGGTCAGCAGCCAGGATTAACGTGCGGCCCAGCGTTACCGCCTGACGAACACATTCAATGCGCATGGCGTCATCACCGATGGTTTTGATATCGGCGACCTGAGACATACCAACGGTACGGCGGATCAGCTCGGTACCGCAATAACCCAGCGTGTCGACCCACACCTTCCGCAGGAACTCAGCCGCATAACCCGGATAAGCGAGTGCGCGATCGCGGGTTTTCTCTGCGGCCAGCGCGAGGAAACCTTCGGCAAAGCTCTGCCAGGTTGCCCGCACGTCATTCAGACGTTTCTCACGGGCATCGGCTGCTTCACGCGGAGACAGCAAGCCTGGCAGCGCACAGTAGTTGATCAGCAAATTGCCGAGCGCACTGCCAACGTCAAAGCCCAGCGGGCCGTAAAAGCCAAATTCGGCATCGATCACCTTCAGGCTGCCTTGTGCAACGAAGATCGATCCGCTGTGAACATCGCCATGCAACAGCGCTTCGGCATTAGACAGGAAGCGATGCTTGAGAACCGCCACTTTATGGCGAAGTTCAGCGTCAGTGCGCAGTGAGGCAATCAGCGGTTCTAACGCACGTGGATAGCCATTGCGTTCGTGCTCTTCATAAGGCTCGTTGAAGAACAGTTCTTCGGTGATGTCACAGAGTTCAGGGTTAGTGAAGCGAATAACATCCGCTTTTTTCTGATGAGGGTGCTGATAAAAATCAGAGGTGTGGAACAGCGTTTGCGCCAGATAAGAGCCCAGCTGCGCGGCGGCCTGCGGATAATCAACGCCCTTAACCTGCTCGCCGCGCCAGATAGCGTGGCTGGAGAGATCTTCCATCACCATCACTGCCAGCTGCGGATCGTAGTGCAGGATTTTGACCGTGTGTTCAGGGCAGAACTCACTGTGAATTTGCAATACTTCCGCTTCGATACGGGCGCGATCCAGGGTCAGAGGCCAGGACTCGCCGACGCAGCGCACATAAGGCAGGGCCTGCTTGACAACAACGCGGCTGTGGCCTTCACGGTCGAAAATCTTGAACACCAGATTCAGGTTACCGTCGCCCACTTCCTGCGAGGTAACCAGGTTTTCCGGATTTTCAACGCCGCCAAACTGGCGTGCATATTCCACGGCATCCGCTGCAGTGAATGTACGGTATTGCGACATTAATTCACCCTCATCAAAACTTTCTGGTCTGCACGGCCACAGGCGCTGCGGTGGTTTTTTGGCGCTCTGTTATTGCGCTTTTTATTGCGAGCAAGCCGTTCAGACGTCTATACATCCGCAAAGCATGTTGGCACAATACGCCCTGATAACGCAACCAGGATTTAACTTCCATGCAGACACTGAGCACAACCAGCTTACAAGTTCGTGACAACCAGCTGTGGATCCTCGATCAGCAGGCCCTTCCCCAGAAAAAGATCTGGTGCCCGACACCCGGCGTGGCGGAGCTGGTCGGCCACATTAAAGCGCTGCGGGTACGTGGCGCGCCGCTGATTGGGCTTTCTGCCAGCCTGCTGCTGGCATTGCTGGCGGAGAAAGGCATGCCGAAGCCCGAGCTGGCCGCGGCACTGGAAGTTTTACGGGCTTCACGTCCGACCGCCGTTAACCTGATGAACAATCTTGACCGGATGAAACTGGCGCTGGCGCAGGATCACTTTGTGACCGCGTTGACCTTTGAGGCGCTACGTCTGGTTGAGGAAGATAAAGCGCTGTGTGACAACATTGCAGCAGCAGGAGTACAGCTGATTAAACCGGGCAGCCGTTTGCTGACGCATTGCAATACCGGTGGTCTGGCGACTGCGGGCGTGGGAACCGCGCTGGGAGTAATTTCCCGTGGCTGGCAGGAAGGCAAGGTGGAGAATGTCTGGGTCGATGAGACCCGCCCGCTGCTGCAGGGTGGTCGCCTGACGGCCTGGGAACTGGGTGAGCTTGGCGTGCCCTGCCGGCTGATTTGCGACAGCATGGCAGCCAGCCTGATGGCGCAAAAGCAGGTTGATGCCATCTGGGTCGGCGCTGACCGGATTGCGGCCAATGGTGACGTTGCCAATAAAATTGGCACTTACAGTCTGGCGGTGCTGGCACACTATCACCACATTCCGTTTTACGTTGCGGCTCCGCACACCACGCTCGATCCGGCCTGTCCGGATGGCAGTGCAATACCGATTGAGCAGCGTGCAGCCAGTGAAGTGACGGGAGTGGCGGGAAGCTTTGGCGAGGTGCAGTGGGCACCGGAAGAAGCCAGGGTGTACAACCCGGCCTTTGATGTGACGCCAGCAGCCTTGATCAGCGGATGGGTGCTGGATACAGGGGTGGTGACGCCCACCCAGGTGAATAACGGGATTTTCCAGCCTTCACAAGCGTAAGGGTTTGAGGTCAAAACCGGTTTCGGTGCCTGGCGTCAGCTGGGACTTAAGGTTAAAACCAGGTTCGGAGCCTGGCGTCAGCTGGAGGCCTGTTATCCGGGACGTCGTGAACCCATCCGTGGGGACTTGAATGCCGCGTCCCTGCGGCATACACCCGGCTAACAGGCCCCCAGCCGCCACCCAAAAACTTTAGAGTGATGAGTGAGGCCGGGGTTGCACAGGTCAAAGGCCTCAGCGAGCTCACAAACTTTTGAGCCGTTGATGAGGTGAAAGTCAGATTCAAAAACAACA
Source organism: Erwinia sp. 009765445 (assembly GCF_058137865.1). Taxonomy (NCBI): domain Bacteria; kingdom Pseudomonadati; phylum Pseudomonadota; class Gammaproteobacteria; order Enterobacterales; family Erwiniaceae; genus Erwinia; species Erwinia sp. 009765445. Next base: position 49,336 of record NZ_JBYUWC010000022.1, on the reverse strand, counting down.
CCTCTTCGCAGCAACGCCATGACTTTGAGGCGGAGGGGTTACCCGGATAAGCGGACTGTTGAGCGCATGGGCGCGCGAATCAAGCCCTCATGGACGAGTTTACGGCGTGTCCGTGTTCCGGATAACCCCTTCAGCTGATATCCGATTCAACAGCAACTTCCACCACTAACCGTGTTTAGCAGCGACTAAGGTAAACGCGGATAAGCATCTGCGATCTTGTCGCCGGTAAAATTAGCGATCCAGCCTTCCTGATTATCGAAAATACGGATCGCCGTGAAGTGCGGAGCAGATCCCATATCGAACCAGTGCGGCGTGCCTGCCGGAACAGAGATCAGATCGTTCTTCTCACATAGGATCTGATAAATATGCCCGTCCAGGTGGAGGCAGAACAGCCCTGCCCCTTCCACAAAGAAACGCACTTCGTCTTCGCCGTGGGTATGTTCAGAGAGGAATTTGCCGCGCAGCGCCTCTTTCTGCGGATTATCCGCACGCATACTGATCACATCCCAGCTCTGATAGCCTTTCTCGGCCACCAGCTTATCAATGGCATGCTGGTAGGCTTTGATCACCGTTTCCGGCTCCGGGTTAGCACCCAGATCGCGATCGGCTTCCCAGCGTTCGAAACGCACCCCTTTGGCATTCAGCTGCTGGCGGATCTCTTCGGCATCGGTACTGTGCCACACTGGCGTGGTAGCTTCACTGTCGGTAAAAATAGTCAGTGCACTCATGAGGAAAACAGCTCCAGGTTAATCTGATCAAAACGGTTTACCTGACGATGACGGCTTGCTGCATCCGCTTCGCCGCGTAGTAACTGCACGGTGTTCCAGCCCGCTTCCTGTGCGGCATCCAGCTCCTGATGAATATCCGATAAAAACAGCAGCTCGCCCGCTGGCAGCGCTATTTTTCCGGCAATGTTACGGTAGGACGGCGTCTCACGCTTCGCGCCGACATGAGTATCGAAATACCCACTGAACAACGGAGTAATATCACCCGCATCGCTGTAGCCAAATAACAATTTCTGCGCTGCGACTGAGCCGGAGGAATAAACATACAGATCAATCCCCTGCTCCTTCCATGTTTTAAAAGCGGGCAGCACATCCGGATAAAGATGGCCGGTGAAGCTGCCGTTGACGTAGCCATCACGCCAGATCATTCCCTGCAGCGCTTTCAGCGCGGTTGATTTGCGATCCTCATCCATAAAGCCGAACAGCACGGCGATCAGATCTTCAACCGTCGCCTGTGGCCGGGCAATTTCATCACGCAGGTCACTAAGCCGCCCAGCCACATCTTCCCGGTGCTGGAAAGCGGCAATAAAGGCCGCCATGTTTTCCCGCGCGAACGGGAACAGCACGTTGTGGACAAAGCGAATATCGCTGGTCGTCCCTTCAATATCGGTCACAATCGCGCGGATCATTTGACCTCCAGCACACGACGTTGCAGTTCACACTGGAACAGGAATTCCAGCCCTTCAAGGTGGCGCTTCGCCTCATTAACGTCTTTACCCCAGCAAGTCAGCCCGTGGCCTCGCAGCAAAAAACCATATCGCAGCGGGGTCTGAGCGGCAAACTGCTCGATCCTCGCGGCCAGAGCGTCAATATCCTGATCGTTATCGAACAGCGCAATGGGTACAGAATCCAGATGCGAGCTTTGCCCGGCTAAAGTTTTCTGCATTTCATAGCCTTGCAGTTCCAATGCGGCCCCCTTCTCAACACGGGAAAGAACCGTGGAGTTGACGGTGTGGGTATGCAGCACCGCACCGGCTTGTGGAAACAGACGATAAATCAAAGTATGCAGCCCGGTCTCAGCCGAAGGCTTACGGCCCGAAGGTACTTTATTGCTGGCAATCTCCACCTGAATAAAGTCATTACGGGTCAGCGCGCCCTTATCCTTACCGGATTCGCTTAACAGGCAAAACTCGCTGTCCTGACGCACAGACATGTTACCGCCCGTCGCCGGGGCCCAGCCTCTGGCCCCAATCCAGTGGCAGGCCGCCACCAGCTGATCCAACTGTGAAATGATGCTCATTTTCTTTCTGCTCTCAGCCAGTCCGGACCGGCATAACATTCGCGTTTAGACGTCTAAGCGTCTCGATTGCCAAATAGTAGCATCGACGCTATAGTGGCGGCAACGAGTTAACACATCATAAAAGTCGCGTGATAAAAGGGTTACATTCATGAGCCAGACGTCAATCACTCCCGAGAGCAAACTGCCCGCGCTGGGCACCACCATCTTCACGCAAATGAGCGCACTGGCAGCACAGCACAACGCCATCAACCTGTCACAGGGCTTCCCGGATTTTGACGGCCCGGATTACCTGAAAGCCCGTCTCGCGCACCACGTCAGCGAAGGGGCGAATCAGTATGCGCCAATGACCGGCGTGCAGCCGCTACGGGATGCTATTGCCGCGAAAACTGCTGAGCTGTATGGCTACAAGCCGGACAGCAATAGCGAAGTGACCATCACTGCCGGGGCGACCGAAGCACTGTATGCGGCCATTACCGCGCTGGTCCGTCCGGGCGACGAGGTGATCTGCTTCGATCCGAGCTATGACAGCTACGCCCCGGCAGTGACGCTGGCTGGCGGCGTGATGAAACGCATCGCGCTGCAGCCGCCTGCTTTCCGTGTAGACTGGCAGGAATTTGCGGCTCTGCTTTCACCACGCACTCGCCTGGTGATCCTCAATACCCCGCATAACCCTTCAGCCACCGTCTGGCAGAAGAGCGACTTTGAGTCGCTGTGGCAGGCTGTGAAGGAGCAGGAAATTTATGTGCTGAGTGATGAGGTTTACGAGCACATCTGCTTTACGGAAGAAGGCCACGCCAGCGTGCTGGCTCATCCGCAGTTGCGTGAACGAGCCATTGCCGTCTCCTCCTTTGGCAAGACTTACCATATGACCGGCTGGAAAGTGGGTTACTGTGTAGCTCCGGTGGCCCTGACAGCAGAAGTCCGAAAAGTGCATCAGTATCTGACCTTCTCCGTTAACACGCCGGCTCAGCTGGCGCTGGCTGATATGCTGAATGCCGAACCGGAACATTACCGCGAGTTGCCTGACTTCTACCGTGCCCGTCGAGATTGCTTTGTACAGGCGTTGTCGAAAAGCCGCCTGGAAGTGCTGCCGTGCGAGGGAACCTATTTCCTGCTGGCCGATTACAGCGCCATCTCCGATCTGGATGACGTGGCGTTCTGCCAGTGGCTGACCAGAGAAGTCGGCGTGGCGGCTATTCCACTGTCGGTATTCTGCGCCGATGCCTTTCCCCATAAACTGATCCGCCTGTGCTTCGCCAAACAGGAAGCCACGCTGATTGCTGCTGCGGAGCGCCTGTGCAAAATTTAAAACTCAGCGTCTTACAACAGCCGCTGGTCTGGATGGACGGCGAAGCAAACCTGAGCTTTTTCGACCAGCTGATTGCCGGGCTATCCGGCCGCGATCTGATCATTCTGCCGGAGATGTTCACTACCGGCTTTGCGATGGAAGCGGCTGAAAGTTCACTGCCGGAAGCCCGCGTGATTGAGTGGCTGCATGAGAAAGCCAGGGCCACTCAGGCTCTGGTTGGCGGCAGCGCGGCAATTCAGACAGAAAAAGGAGCCGTGAACCGTTTCCTGCTGGTTGAGCCGGAAGGCAAGGTCCACAGCTACGACAAGCGCCATCTGTTCCGCATGGCCGACGAACACCATCATTATCTGGCGGGCGCTCGCCGTGAAGTGTTTGAGTGGCGCGGCTGGCGGATCCTGCCGCAGGTTTGCTACGACCTGCGCTTCCCGGTGTTCTCCCGCAATAACAATGATTACGACCTGGCACTGTACGTGGCAAACTGGCCAGCTCCGCGTGCCGGACACTGGCAGGCGCTGCTGCTGGCTCGCGCAATTGAAAACCAGGCGTATATCGCCGGATGCAACCGCGTTGGCAGCGATGGCAATAACCATCAGTACAGTGGCGACAGCCGGATTATCAGCCCACTGGGTGAGATCCTGGCGGCGGGCGAACCCCATCAACCTGCCGTGCTGAGTGCAGAACTGTCGCTGAAAACGCTGGAGGAGTACCGTGAGTGCTTCCCGGCATGGCGCGATGCAGACTCGTTCAGCCTGTAATCAGACTGATACACCTTATTATCCTGCCGGTCAGAGTGGATTCGTTCTGATAACTGAACCACTCTGATCTGATTGATGTGAAGCTCCGCGCATTACCAGCATTTCATCGCCGCATTCGTCTCCTCATCTTGATAGCGATCAAAAAGAATTATGACGTGTGCTCGGTATGATTCGGATCATGAACAGGAGTTCTGTCCCATTAACAGCAGTGGGTTGCGCAAAAGTTACGTTGATTTTTTTATGCAATTAGCTGGTGAAACTGTTCAGCTGGCGACAGGTCGTCCACGCCCGGATGCACGTACTGCCCCTTGCGTATCATATGTACTAGGCTGCATCGACTCTAACGACTCGGGTAATCGTCCATAAGAGCGTTCTGTCGCATTAACGTCAGCACCTTCATGATGAAGCGCAAGCACGGCGTTCCGATCTATGGAACGCCTGCGGCCAAAGCGACTGCCTTTCAGCTTTGCTTCGTCCCGACCTTCATTGGTACGCTCCAATATTCTGCGCCGTCCGGCCTGGGCTACTGCTGACAGGATAGTTGTAGCCGCTCGCGATCGAAATCCCTCAAACTCGCAATCATCGCAGATTTCAGCTCAGATTAAGTGACAATGAAAATCTGACCAGGCTCACATTAAGTGATAATGGGCTCGCATTTATCTTCCCCGGCCCGCAATCCATTCCCTCGGGCTCGCAATAACTGCAAATGAAAAACGCCATAATTTGTAACTCTGCCACCCGCTTTCTGGATCTCCGCTATTCTTAGATTGAAGCTGTGATTTGTTTAGCCGTACTATCAGAACAATTTTCGTTAACTCAATAACATAGGCTGGAGAACATTATGAAAATGAACCAACCGACTCACCCCTTGAGGCGCACGATCCTGAAACAAACACTTGCTGTTTCTGCCCTTTCGGTCGCAGGAATGGCGGCCTTATCAGTGCCATCCATCTCTTTTGCGGCATCACTCAGCAAAGAGGAACGTGATGGTATGACACCGGATGCTGTGATTGAACATTTTAAGCAAGGTAACCTGCGCTTCCGGGAAAATAGGCCGGCTAAACATGATTATCTGGAGCAGAAACGTAGCAGCGCTACTGGTCAATATCCAGCTGCCGTAATCCTTAGTTGTATTGACTCACGTGCACCGGCGGAAATTGTACTGGATGCAGGGATTGGCGAAACGTTTAATTCCCGTGTTGCAGGGAATATCAGCAATCGTGATATGCTGGGCAGCATGGAATTTGCCTGTGCAGTTGCCGGCGCGAAAGTTGTGCTGGTGATGGGACATACCCGTTGCGGTGCCGTTCGTGGTGCTATTGATAATGCTGAATTAGGTAATCTGACGGGTCTGCTGGATGAAATAAAACCTGCGATTGAAAGAACAGAGTACAGCGGTGAGCGTAAGGGTAGCAATTATGATTTTGTTGATGCAGTAGCTCGAAAAAAATGTCGAACTGACCATTGAAAATATCCGCAAAAACAGCCCGGTACTGAAACAGCTGGAAGACCAGAAGAAAATCAAAATTGTTGGCAGCATGTACAACCTTGTTGGCGGCAAGGTTGATTTTTTTTAAGTATAAAGACAACCTTAAATTGTCGCGTGATACTTCCCCATGAACAATTATGCATAGAATGAATTTTCTGCACTACGATAATTGCGCTTTTAAGGCAGACCCAAAATACACAACCCGGTGAGACAGCTTTTCTGTCTCATTTGGGTTGTTTTTGGGTTCTATCGCATCAATAAGTTACCAGGTAATATACTGTTTTTTTGTAATGTTGCCTGTATTGTCTCTGATTCGGAATGCCTTTAAACGCCTGCATTATCCCGTCGATGTTATTGCTCAGTGTGTCCGCTGGTATCTGGCGCCTGCGCAACCTGGAAGAAATGATGGCTGAGCGGGGTATCATCGTTGACCATTCCATACTTCACCGCTGGATTATCCGGCTGGTACCTCTGCTGGACAGGGCGTTTCGCCGGCTGAACAGTTTATCTGATGGCAGCCTGAAAAACAGGAAACACAACTTTTTCCGGTCTGCTGACGTTAATGCGACAGAGCCAATATATGGTGCAGTGTATGAAGGGGAGCACAGGTCATGCAAACACCCGATCACGCCGTAGGCGTGCTACGTTCGAGCTTCGCCCCCATCACCCCTAAAATATATTTTCTGGCGGCATAAGATAATTAACAATGAAGATAAAAATAATAAGATCAAATGTTGTACCGATATATTTACATGACATCATCAACGTTTATATGTGACAAAATAAATTGTTACATCAGGGCGTTAACCCTCGCCGCAATCACCGCGATGGGCGACACCCCCCTATTTTAACTTCATTGCACCACCGCCCCTGTAAAATATAATTCACAAAGTTATTTTATTGCTGATACCCGCAATAGCGGGTAATAATTTTCCCCTATAATATACTCACATTCTACGCATGTTAATGAATGTGTAATCATCAAGAAAATAACGACAATACCCTAATTACCTCTGGAGACATCACCTATGAATAAATATTGTTTTTTATCCATTTGCTCGGCCATCGCATTAATGACGGTCTCAAACCTCAGTGAGGCGCAAGAAATTTCCCTGCGACACGGGTTCGTCAGCGTTCCCCCCTCACGCGCGTATCTTTGTTCCGCACAGGGCGGTAATTTGAACAAAAATTGCGGTTCAATTCAGTATGAGCCGCAGTCGCTGGAAGGGCCGAAAGGCTTTCCTGCCAGCGGTCCGGAAGATGGAAAAATCGCCAGCGCCGGGCACGATAATTATGCGGCACTGGATGAACAAACGGCAACGCGGTGGCATCACTTCAATCTGTCGACCGGAGACAATACCTTTACCTGGACTCTGACCGCGCCGCATAAAACGGATAAATGGCGTTTCTTTATCACCAAAAAAGACTGGAATCCAAATGAAAATCTGACGCGTGACCAGTTTGATCTCAATAAACCCCTGTGCGAGCAAAATGATGAGGGAAAAATGCCGGAGAGAACGGTAACCATTAAAGGCTGCACTATCCCGTCAGATTATACCGGCTATCATGTTATTTTAGGCATATGGGATATTGCTGACACAGCCAATGCGTTTTATCAGGTAATAGATGTCGATGTAAAATCCTGATATCTGACCGCCGAAAAAGAGGCTGTGTATTTCTGCTGGTAGTTGAAAGAAAAACAGCCTCTACCTTATGCCGGAGGGTTCTGTGGCATTAAGCGGATCATCAGGTAACATGCTGTTTTTTTTTGTGATGTTGCCTGCCCATGTCACTGACCCTGACCCAAAAAGCCTTCAAACGCCTGCATTATCCCGCTAATGTAATAGCCAGTGTGTCCGCTGGTATCTGGCATACTAAATAGCTGCGCGGAATAGTAGATCACTTTGAGGGAACTCAGCCCGGATTGTGCGATCTGATCAATCGCCAAACTAATATAAATCACCCACCGGACTGAGCAATGCCGATCTATCCCCTGCGATCGGGTGGTCAGTATCAGTGTGCAGCCCGCCTGATCGGCGGGATGCGTTATTTTGATGTTACCGCGTTGTCGCCATCGCCAGCTGATTAAAGTCCCTTTCTTCTCAGACGATCGACATGTTCAACATAGATTTCAAGCGGATCAGTATTACTGCTGACCGTGCCCATGACCTGATTAATCGCATCCAGATGATCGAGAGAATAATCTGAACGTATCACTTTACCCAGATGCGAAGCATAGCGTCCAACCAGACCATCATTTTCAAAACGCTCTTTGGTGAAAAACAGCGAAGCGGCAACCATAGCGACATGAGAAGGATCAAGGTTATTGAATCCCTGACTAAATGGGTTGTAGTCAATAATACCGCTCCATGAGTAGTAATAAACGCCATTCTCATACTCATTGCCTTCGCCGCCCCACTCTTGCGGCAGTCCCTGCGGATATTTAGCATTAAATGCAGCCACCCCTTCCGTGGTCAAAGCATCGAGTGCGGCTATCGAGTCCTGAGGTAAATCCGGATTTCCGGTTATCACAGACATCAACACGCCAAAAATATTCATAATTTGCGAGGCGATCAATTCCGGCAGACCGTCCGGAGACAGAGCAGTACGCACCAGATCGGCAAATTCAGAACCGAAGTTAACCCCATTAACCGATGTGACCGATGCGACCAGTTCGGGATGAGTCGCGGCGACATAGCGACATGCCAGCGGTCCCTGACTGTGTCCGATTAAATTGACTTTCTCGCAACCGGTTGTGTCCACAATCTTTTTAACAAACTCCAGTAGCTGCTCCCCGCGCACTTCATTGCTGTTTTCCGCCGACATGGAAACAGTAAACACCGTGGCCCCGGCGTTGTTTAATGCCGTTTCCACCCCATAGAAATAGGGATAAATTCCGGCAATTTTGTCAAAACCAAACAGGCCATGAACAAGCACAATGGGATATTTTAAAGTTGAGTCGTCAGACATCTTGTAATCTCCTGAATAACGTTATGTACTTAAGATGAAAAATCAATAAGATCACTCTTTTGATAAAAATTCATCCGCAATGTTTGCGACAGGCGATAGCGCGGTTTATTCCCTACCTAAAATCAGGCTAAAGAGAATATCCCGGCATTCTTTTATCGGGTAATACCTCTAATTGGTTGAATTGATATATAATGCCCGCTTTTGAGACTCCCTTATAGCCAGCGTTAATATTCATTGTCCCCGTTGCAATTCAGCCCAGGTTTATCGTTGTGGTCAGAACCCCTGTGGACATGACCGCTTCCGATGCGCCACCGTGTGTTCCAGCTCAATTATTCTCATGAGCTACGTACCCGTATCAAACGACTTGCGCGGAAAACGATATGCTTCTCGCGCTCAATCGAAAGCCACGAAAAAGTCATCGGGGCCTTCATCGAAAAAACATGTTGTACTCATTGGATGCATTATCCAATTATCAGATAAAAGATGGCTAAATTTTAACTTCACCCTGATATGAAATTCCCATTACCGCTGAATTCGAATATTAAGATATCAGGCAGCAATAACAGTGCAATTGCAAAAAATAGCAACTTACAGGCGGAAATTAGCATCTTATTGAATTCAGTAATTATCAGGTGTCATCGGAGGGATTTACGTAGAAAATATTCAGTCCTGCGTCGGCAGGTACCGATTAACGGCGTTCGCAGAGGGTTCTGTCGCATTAACAGCGTGATGTCAGTAAGAGTTGCACTGCCGCTTTTTTAGGCGGCCAACAGATAAAATTGTTCCGCCGGGCACAGGCCATACTGGCAGGAATTGAGTTAGTACATATGATACGCAAGGGCAGTACGTGCATCCGGGCGTGGACGACCTGTCACCAGCTAATTGCACAAAAAAACAGTCAACGTAACTTTTGCGCAACCCACTGCCGTTAATGCGACAGAACCTTTGATCATCCTTGTCACCAGAAACCTGAAATCCGCCATTAATTATCCGGATATTTACTGGCGAACTGTAAATATTTTCTGGCTAAATATCACTGCCCCCGCTCACAAATTCCCATCCCGCGAAGGATGTACGCTGACCGGACGCTTCGCCACACTGTTGAAGATGATATTCAACGTGACCGACACCAGGCAGGCAGCGCTGATCCCGGAGTGGAAAATAGTGCGCACCCAGCCGGAGAACTGGTCGTAGAAGGAAGGCATCACAATCGGGATCATGCCAAAGGCAATGGAAGTCGCCACCACCACCAGATTCATATTCTCTTTGTAATCCACTTTCGCCAGCGTACGGATGCCGCTTGCCGCGACGGTCCCAAACAACACCACGCCAGCGCCGCCCAGCACCGGCATCGGTACTGCCGCGACAATCCGGCCCAGTACCGGCAGGCAGCCCAACAGCACCAGGATCATCCCACCAGCGGCCACGACATAGCGGCTTTTAATCCCGGTGATAGCCACCAGCCCGATGTTCTGGGCAAAAGCGCTCTGCGGGAAGGAGTTGAAGAGGGGAGCCAGCGCGCTGGTCAGCATATCCGCCCGTAGACCGCTGGCGATACGCTGACTGTCCACTCTGGTACCGACAATTTCACCGATGGCGATCAGTCCGGCGGTGGTTTCTGTCAGCAGCACCAGCACAATCAGCGTCATTGACAGGATCGCCGCCACATTGAACACCGGCATTCCAAAGGTCAGCACACCCGGCAAGGCCAGCATGTCACCGTTGAGCACCGTGGAGAAGTGAGTTTTGCCACCGACGACGGCAAACAGCGTTCCCAGCACCATGGCCAGTAATACAGCCAGCCTTTTTACCGCAGCGTTACCAATGCGGTTAAGCAACAGCACCATGCCCAGCGTCAGCGCGGCCAGACCAATATTCGTCGTGGAGCCCCATCCCGGCGCAGCAGGGTTACCGCCCATCGCCCAGCGGGCGGCCACCGGCATCAGCGACAGGCCGATCACGGTGATCACTGTTCCGGTCACGACCGGCGGAAAGAAGCGGATAATATGAGCGAACAGCGGCGCTATCAGCAGCCCAATCAGCGACGAAGCGATTACCGCGCCAAAAACCACCGGCAGCCCGCCGCCGCCCGTCACCAGCGTCACCATGGTAGCCACACCGGCAAAGGAGACGCCCTGCACCAGCGGCAGGCGTGAGCCAAAGCCGGGCACGCCAAGCGCCTGCAGCAGCGTGGCGCAGCCGCTGACGAACAGCGCCGCCGTCACCAGCATCCCCAACTCTGCGGCATGCAGCCCGGCAGCGGAGCCAATAATCAGCGGTGGTGCGATAATGCCGCCATACATGGTCAGCACGTGTTGCAAACCCCAGGCAAAGGATTTCCCTGCCGGATAACGCATATCTTCTGGCCTGATGCTCATTATTTCACCCTTTGATGCTTAGCCCGCTAACATAGATTAAGGAATTAAATGTTCTCTCAGGCATCCCCAAAATAATTCGAGCTGCAGGAAGGCGGCCAGCAAGCAAATCCCCGGGAGCTTACTTGAGTAAGTGACTGGGGGGCGCTCGTACAGCCAACGCACCTGCAGTTTGAAGTATGAAGGGGATGTCAACTTCCCCGGTAAGTGGACCACGACCACGGTGAAATCAGGAAGGGCAAATGGTAGTGACTGCCCGCTTCCGGCAGCACAAAATCAATCTGCGCGCTGACATAAAGCGCATCGCGCCCCGTGGCCGCAAAGTAGTCGCCAATTTCGGCAATCAGGCGGTAATGGCCGGGAGCCAGCGGCTCGGGGGTCAGCTCTTTGATGCGGCCATCGGCATCGGTGCTGCCCTGAGCCACCGGCAACCAACCCTGGCTGCTGTTCTGCTCCAGTGAAATCGCCACGCCGATCGCCGGTTTGCCCAGCGCGGTATCCAGAACGTGAGTGGTGATGGTGCTCATTGAAAGGTCTCCCTGAGGCGCAGCCGGGTGATTTCCCGCAGTTGATCGAGCGCCTCCTGCTGTTCCTGCTGTGGATCGTTCGCCAGACGGCGCACCAGCTCTGAGATCATTTCTTCGCCGCTGCGTCCTTTGGCACGAATTAAAAATACCCGGCCGAAGCGCTGCTCATAAGCGGCATTCCCCGCTTTCAGCGCCTGCTTCAGCTGGTGGTCTTCCGCATTCACGCTGGACTGCTCACCACGGGAGAGTGCGGCTTCTTTGCCGCTCCCCCGGGCATTCTCACCAATACGGGGATGGGCAGAGAGCGCCTGGATCAGTGACTTTGCGTCCCATTGCTGCGCCAGCGTATCGCCCTGTTGCAACAGATCGTCCAGCGAAGCGTAAGGCCGCTGCGACACCAGTGCCGTCACCCAGTCATTCAGCGCCACGCAGTGAGCAATCAGTTTTTTTGCTTCGGCAGCCGACGCCAGATTAAATTGTTCCAGCTTCATCGCAGGTCTCCTGCCACATCCCGTACCACCCGCGCATAAGCCTGAATGGCGCTGGCGACGTCCTGCTCCATCACCGATTCAGACGGATGGTGGCTGATGCCGCGCTCGTTACGCACGAACAGCATTCCCACTGGCCAGCGGCCGGCGATGGCGATTGCATCATGCCCCGCCCCACTTGGCAGCGACAGGCTGCGGCCCTGCACTTGTGTTACCGCGCGACTCAACGCAGCCTGCAACCCTTCATCACAGCGGGTTGCCGGGATCTGATAATACTCATCCGCGCTGAAGGACAGTCCGCGACGAAGAGCGATGGCTTCCGCCTGGGTCAGTAACTCAGACAGCAGCTCTGCCAGCGGCCGATCTTCCGGCCCGCGTATATCCAGCGTCAGTGCCACATCGCCGGGAATAACGTTCACCGCGCCCGGAGAGCATTGCAGCGTGCCTACCGTCGCCACCAGCTGTGGGCTGTGTTTCGGCGTGGTCTGCTCGATAAACACCATCCACTCCGCAGCGGCAGCCAGTGCATCTTTTCGGTGGGTCATAGGTACAGTGCCTGCGTGCCCCGCTTCACCCACAAAACGGCAGTTCAGGCGACGAGCGCCATTAATTGCCGTCACCACGCCCAGCGGCAGATCTTCCTGCTCCAGACATGGCCCCTGCTCAATATGCAGTTCCAGATAAGCGACAATCTCTTTCACTTCACGCGCAGCCTGCTGAATGGCTCCGGCATCCAGCCCGACGTCCGCCATCGCTTCCGCTACGGTGATACTGTTGCCATCAGGATGGGTGAGCCAGCTTTCCGGCCAGGTGCCGGTAATACCACGACTGCCAAGCAGGGTAATGCCGAAGCGCGTGCCTTCTTCATCGCCAAAGCCTACGATCTCCACTGCCAGCGGCAGCCTTTTACCTTCGGCCTGCAGCGACTGCACGGTTTCAATCGCGGTCAGCACGCCGAGCATGCCGTCATAGCGTCCGGCATTACGCACGGTATCCAGATGCGAGCCCAGCAGCAGCGCAGGTGCCCCCGGTTCCAGACCTTCATAGCGGCCACAAATATTGCCGACGCTGTCCTGCCAGACCGTCATCCCCGCCGCCGCCATCCACTCACCGACCAGCGCGTTGGCACGCAGATGCTCAGTTGAAAGATACACGCGGGTCAGAAACTCCGGCGTTTCGCTGATTTCTGCCAGTTGGTCACAGCGGGCCATCACCCTGGCGGCCGCCTGTGCCGCCTGAGCCGCGTTCATCAGGCCGTCACTCATCAGCAGCTCCCATTGGCGTAATGGTCCCAGGCTGACTGCATGGCCGCTCCCTGGGTGGTTTTGAAGCCCAGATAGTTCAGCACCGACTCCAGCGCGCTCAGCGTTTGCATCACGCAGTCTTTACGGGCGTTGTAGCCCATTGTGCCGATGCGCCAGACCTTGCCGTGCAGCGGGCCAAATGAGGTGCCGATCTCAATACCGAAATCTTCCAGCATCAGCTTGCGAACCTGATCGCCGTTCACGCCCTGCGGGATCACCACGCCGAGCACGTTATTCATTTTGTGTTTCAGGTTGCCGAAAGTGTCCAGCCCCATGCCCTGAATGCCTTTCAGCAGCGCATCGCCGTGCAGCTTGTGGCGGGCAATGCCCTTATCCAGCCCTTCCTGGAGGATCAGCCGCGCACATTCACGCGCGCCAAACAGGGCTGAAGTCGCTTCGGTATGGTGGTTCAGGCGCTCCGGTCCCCAGTAATCCATGATCATCCCGAGATCGAAGTAGTTGGAGTAGATCATCTCGTCATCGCCATCCTGGTGCGCCGCAGTGCGGATCCCCTCTTCCACGCATTTACGCTTGCGGATCACCGCTTCCATCTCCGGGCTGAGGGTGACTGGCGAGGTGCCGGACGGGCCACCCAGACACTTCTGCATCCCGGCTGAAACCGCATCAAGTCCCCAGGCATCGGTTTCCAGCGCATTCCCGGCAAACGAAGCAGTGGCATCGGTATAGAACAACACACCGTACTTTTTACAGATTGCCCCCAGCTCTTCCAGCGGCTGCAGCATGGTGGTCGAGGTGTCGCCCTGCACCGTCAGCAGCAGGCGTGGACGCACGACTTTGATCGCATCTTCAATCTGGTCCGGGGTGAAAACTTCGCCCCACGGCGCTTCGATGGTGTGCACTTCGGCACGGCAGCGGCGGGCAATTTCACACAGCAAATGGCCGAAGCGGCCAAATACCGGCACCAGCACCTTATCGCCGGGACGGATCGCAGACAGCAGGATTGCCTCGATCCCCGCGCGGGAAGTGCCGTCGATCAGCATCGTCCAGCGGTTTTGGGTACGGAATACGCCACGATACAGCTCCATCACTTCGTTCATATAATGCGTCATTGCCGGATCGTACTGCCCGAGCAGCTGGCTGGACATGGCACGTAACACGCGCGGATCGGCATTGATCGGTCCCGGCCCCATCAGCAGGCGTTGTGGCGGGTTAATTTGTGGGTACTTAGATAAATCCATCTTCTCTGTCCTTCTTTTGTGATCCCGGCGCGCTTAGCTGAGGCCGCGTGACCCGTGAGATAAACTGTTTGAGTTCCTGAGTTTGCGGGCTGGCGAAGACCGTTTTGCTGTCGCCCTGCTCCCACACGCGGCCCTGATGCATAAACACCACGCGGTCGCCCACTTCACGGGCGAAACTCATTTCATGGGTCACGAGGATTAGCGTCATGCTCTCTTTTGCCAGTTGCTCAAGCACCTTCAGCACTTCCCCGACCAGTTCCGGGTCAAGAGCAGAAGTGATTTCATCACATAGCAGTACCTTCGGCGACATCGCCAGGGCTCGGGCAATCGCCACTCGCTGCTGCTGACCGCCGGAGAGATTGGCGGGATAATAATCCATGCGGTCGCCCAGGCCGACTTTCTCAAGCATCTGTGCCGCGAGAGTCCGGCACTCGGCCTCTTTCTTCTTCAGCACCCAGCGCGGAGCCAGCATGACATTTTCCAGCGCGGTCATGTGCGGGAACAGGTTGAAGTTCTGGAAAACCATACCGACCGAGCGGCTGATTTCGCGCGCCTGGGTATCCCGCTCGGTAATGGTCATACCGCCGAGCTTGATGCTGCCTTCCTGATAGCCTTCCAGCCCATTCATGCAGCGCAGCAGGGTACTTTTTCCAGAGCCGCTGCGACCGATAATGGAAATGACTTCACCCATTTCTACGTCGAGATCCACGCCTTTCAGCACGTGATTGTCGCCGTAGTATTTCTGCACCTGATTAATGGTGATGAGCGGCATTGAATTTCTTCTCCAGTGACTTGCTGTAGCGGGACAGCGGATAACACATCAGGAAGTAGCCCAGGGCCACCAGTCCGAAGACTTTAAAGGGTTGATAAGTCACGTTGTTAAGGATGGTGCCGGCCTTGGTCAGCTCGACAAAACCGATGATTGACGCCAGCGCCGTGCCTTTCACCACCTGCACCGCAAATCCCACCGTCGGCGCGATGCCAATCCGCAGCGCCTGCGGCAGCACCACGCGGTACAGCGTCTGACCAAAATTCAGGCCCAGGCAGCGTGAAGCTTCCCACTGCCCTTTGGGCAGGGCTTTGATGCTGCCGTGCCAGATATCGACCAGAAAAGCACTGGTATAGAACGTCAGTGCCAGCGAGGCCGCCGTCCACGGTGAAACATCCACGCCAAACAGCGCCACGCCAAAAAAGACCAGGAACAGCTGCATCAGCAACGGCGTACCCTGGAACAGTTCGATATAGCCGCGGATCAACCGGTTCGGCCAGCGGCGGCCGGTCAGCCGGATGGTCACCAACGGCAACGCCACCACCGTGCCGCCGAAGAAGGCAGTCAGTGACAGCAACAGGGTCCAGCGCGCTGCCAGCAGCAGATTGCGCAGGATGTCCCAGTCGGTAAATGTCGTCATCCTGGCGCTCCTCCCAACCACTTGCGTCCGGCAGCCAGCAGAACCTGACGCATCGCAATCGACAGCGCGAGGTAGATCAGCGTGGTCACCAGGTACACCTCAAAGCTCAGAAAAGTGCGCGACTGGATCAGGTTGGCAGCAAAGGTCAGTTCTTCACAGGAGACCTGCGATACCACCGACGAGCCGAGCATCACGATAATGCACTGGCTGACCAGCGCCGGATAAATACGTTTCAGCGACGGCGGCAGCACGACCCGCAGGAAAGTCTGCGTGTGGGTCAGGCCGAGTACCCGTCCGGCCTCCCACTGCCCTTTCGGGGTCACCTGGATCCCGGCTCGGATGATTTCGGTGCTGTAGGCACCGAGATTAATCAGCATCGCCAGTAACGCCGCTTCACCCGCGGTGAGCTTCAGCCCCAGATTCGGCAGGCCAAAGACGATAAAGAACAGCTGGACCACAAACGGCGTGTTGCGGATCAGCTCAACATAGCAGCCCCACAGCCGGCGGAGCAGTGAAGGCCTGCCGCTGCGCAGGGCCGCTCCCAGAATGCCCAGCGACACGCCACCCACGGTAGCCAGCACGGTCAGCTGGATGGTGGCCCATAGCCCGGAGAGCAGCTCCGGCCAGTGTGGCCAGAGCGCAGGAAAGTTGAGTTGCCCCATCATCGCCTGCCCTTACGCGCCGAGATCTGCCGGCAGTGGCGCTTTCAGCCACTCTTCAGACATGCCGTTCAGCGTCTTGTCTTTGATGGCCTGATCGATCAGCTCATCCACTTTCGCCTTCAGCGTCGGTTCGTCTTTGCGCATGCCGATAAAGCACGGAGAATCCTTCAGCATAAATTTCGCTACCGGTGCTTTGTCCGCGTTCTGACGGGCAATCGCAGCCACCACCAGGTTCCCGGTTGCCACATATTGCACCTGGCCAGAAAGGTAAGCAGAGAGCGTGGTGTTGTTATCTTCATAGCGCTTCAGCTGGGCGTCTTTCGGAGCAATATCGCTCAGCACCATGTCTTCCACCGCACCACGGGTCACGCCGATGGATTTGCCGCTCAGTCCGGCCGCCTCTTTCAGGTCAGCGTCTTTCGGGCCAAACACTCCAAGGAAGAACGGCGCATAAGCACGGCTGAATGCGATCACTTTTTCGCGTTCCGGATTTTTACCCATGCTGGAGATCACCAGATCCACTTTATCAGTCTGCAGATAAGGGACTCGGTTTGCACTGGTAACTGGCACCAGCTGCAACTTAAGTTTCATCTGTTTTGCCAGGTATTTTGCCATATCGATGTCATAACCCTGGGGCTGCAGATCGGTACCCACTGAACCAAACGGCGGGAAATCCTGCGGAACGGCAACGCGCAAAACGCCTCGTTTTTCAATGTCCTGAAGCTGATCAGCCATCGCATGAGTCACCTGAGTTAACATCAGCGCCGCACCTACTACTGCCAGTAATGCTTTCTTCATTCTTCTCTTCCCCGATTAAGTCATCATGAAACGAAAGATTCTTGAAGAAGATGTTTGCAACTAATGTGCCATCGACAATAAATCGACGCTAATTATTTTTGGCCGCAGAACGTCACGCCTGCTGAAAGGAGGAACGCGAGGGAAAAACAGCGTGGGATCCAGAAGTTTAGCTTTAACAGTCAGGATTTTTGCTGAGCAAACGGTTGCCCTGCAAGAGGAAAGAAACGTTAGTTACAGCAAGAACGAAGTTGAGCGGAGCGATTCAGCATTCGCCCCATAATAAAGCAAAGCACCAAAACAGTGCCCCACTAACGTTGTTCCAGCTCGTCCAGATGGCTGTAGAGGTCGGCAATCTGGTGAATGCGCTGACGACCTTCGCTGAGCAATTCATGCAGCACGGCATTCGCCAGCAGGTTGATCAGGCTGTTAGCCGAAGCATAGCTGTCAAAGGCGGATACGCTGTCCAGCGGTGCGCAAAGCTGCCAGCGGGCCAGAGCAATCACCGCCTGCGCCTGGGGTTCGCACATCACCAACGTCGGGATGTTGTCACTCTGCAACTGCTGCAGTAACGGTTTGATAATCCGTGGACGACGGCGGAAAGCCATCACCACCACCATATCTTCCGGCGTCGCTTCCACCAGCTCTTCCGACAACGTCTGGCCCGGCTGCGGCAACACCTGAACGCCGCCACGCGCCTGCAGCAGCTGCTGACGAAGGTGCAGTGCCACCGGATAGGCATTTCTCATCCCGATGATAAATATACGTTTTGCGGTAGCCAGCTGCTGCACCACCTCACCAAACTGAGCGGTATCAATAGTGTTTACCCACAGGGTGAGATTGGCCATTTCCTGCTTATAATGGCGGGCCAGCAGCGTGTTACCCTGCACCGCATCCCGGTTATCGGTCAGCGGCATGCCGCTCTGGCGCAGCGTGCGCAGTTCGTCGCGCATGTCCTTGTATTTTTCATAGCCAAGCCGCCTGAAGAGGCGGCTGACCGTCGCCTTGGAGACGCCGCTGAGCCTGGCCAGTTCGGCGCTGTTGTAGCTGATCAGGTCGTCGAAGTGGTCGAAAGCAAAATCAGCCACGCGCTGCTCCTGTGGAGAGAGCTGCGGGTAATGACTTCTCAGGCGTTCATCGAGCTGCTTCATATCTCAGACCTTTGTAACTTTCGTTTCAGAGAACACAGCCTATACAAATAACGTGCCTGCTGAAAAATTTTTTCGCTGAGCAATCGTCTGATTCTCTCCGGCGGCTTTTTTCCGGTGGCCAACAAACTGGAACATCTCTTGCTTGATTATCCCTTGTTACCAGTTATCCCCTGTAACCCGAAAAAAATGAGACTGTGATGATCCAAAGTAATATCGCCCCGCTCGGCATGGCCGTGGCACCCCATCATCTGGCCAGTGAAAGCGCACTGGCCGTGTTGCGCGAAGGGGGCAATGCGATTGAAGCAATGGTTGCTGCCGCGGCTACCATCGCGGTGGTCTATCCGCATATGAACGGGTTGGGAGGGGATGGCTTCTGGCTGATTGTTCCTCCACAGGGCGACCCGATAGCCATTGATGCCAGCGGTGCCGCAGGTTCGCTGGCTGATTTCTCCTTTTATGAAGGTGCAGCGAACATCCCCCATCGCGGCCCGAAAGCGGCGCTGACCGTGGCCGGAACAGTCAGCGGTTGGGCTGAAGCGCTGGAGGTCTCGGCTGAATTCGGCGGCAGCGCCATGCCGGTTTCGCGCCTGCTGGCCGATGCCATCCGCTACGCCGCAGACGGTATTCCGGTCACCGACTCTCAATCTTCCGCGACCCGCAGCAAATACCACGAGCTGGCAAATCAGCCCGGCTTTGCTGCCACCTTTTTACCGGACGGCGAAGTACCCCGCCCCGGAAGCCGCTTCACTCAGCCGGAGCTGGCTGACACGCTGAGTATCCTGACCGAAGAGGGGCTGGAGAGTTTCTATCGTGGTTCGCTGGCAACCAGGCTGGCGAGTGAGATGTCAGCGCTGGGTATGCCGATTACCCTTGAAGACCTGAGCCATCATCAT
This sequence comes from Erwinia sp. 009765445, assembly GCF_058137865.1. Taxonomy (NCBI): domain Bacteria; kingdom Pseudomonadati; phylum Pseudomonadota; class Gammaproteobacteria; order Enterobacterales; family Erwiniaceae; genus Erwinia; species Erwinia sp. 009765445. Next base: position 29,985 of record NZ_JBYUWC010000022.1, on the reverse strand, counting down.
GCGCAGCGCCGCACTCCGCTGCGTATTGAGCACCAGTCCGGCGAAGTGTTCAATATGACCCCTCCCACCCAGGGGCTGGTTTCACTGGCGATCCTCGGCATTACCGACCACCTGAACATGGCCGATGCCGATGAGGCGCAGACCATCCACCGCATCGTTGAAGCCACCAAGCTGGCCTTTGACCTGCGCGATCGCTACATCACCGATCCGCTGCATATGCAGGAACAGATGCAGACGCTACTGGATTCCGACCTGCTGGCGCAGCTGGCGGGAAAAATTGATGACCGGCAGGCTGCGCCTTGGGGCACCGGTAAAGGCCCCGGCGATACCGTGTGGATGGGCGTGATGGACAGCAGCGGGCTGGCCGTGTCGTTTATTCAGAGTATTTATCACGAGTTTGGCAGTGGCGTGGTGATCCCGGGCACAGGTATTACCTGGCAAAACCGCGGAGCGGCGTTCAGCCTCGATCCGGATCATCTGCTGGCGCTGGCACCGGGTAAGCAGCCATTCCACACCCTGAACCCGGCCGCCGCACGTCTGAATGACGGCCGCACCATGGTGTACGGTTCAATGGGCGGAGACGGCCAGCCGCAGACCCAGGCTGCAATTTTCACCCGTCATGTGGTGCAGGGCATGCCGCTGCAGGAGTGCGTCAGCGCCCCGCGCTGGCTGCTGGGCCGCACCTGGGGACAATCTTCCGACTCGCTGAAGCTGGAAGGCCGGTTTGCACCTGAAACCTTTAACCAACTTCGCGCGCTGGGCCATGAAGTCGAAGAACTGCCCGCCTTCAGCGAGGCTGTTGGTCACGCCGGGGCAATTGTCCGGCACACTAACGGCATGCTGGAAGGCGCATGTGACCCACGCAGTAACGGCAGCGCAGCCGGTTTTTAACAGGAGAGGATGATGAAACAAACTTCGCCCGACTGGGCAGCCTACGTGGCACAAATGGAACAGGTTCTGGGCGTCACGCTGGATGACCAGCGTCGCGCCGAGCTGTTGGTGCAGTTCGCCCGCATCGCCGGAATGGCGGAGCCGCTGATGGCTTTCCCTCTTGACGACCGTCTGGAAGTCGCGGGGGTGTATAAAGCATGAATCTTGCCTCGTTATCCATTGCCGGGCTGAAGAGCGCGCTGATCAAAGGTGAGCTGAGCGCTCGTGAAATCGCCCAGCAGACGCTACAGGACATTGAGCACTATAATCCGGCGATCAATGCCTGGACCCACCTCACCCAGGGTCGCATGCTGCAGGAAGCGGATCGCATCGATCGCCTGCGCAAAGAGGGATTGCCCCTGCCAGAACTGGCCTCCATCCCCTACGCGGTGAAAAACCTGTTTGATGTTGCCGGTCATTCCACGCTGGCTGGTGCGAGTCTTTTCAGCGATCGTCAGGCAGCGCGGCAGGATGGCTGGGCGGTGCACAAGCTGGCAGAAGCCGGTGCCCTGCTCTCCGGCATGCTGAATATGGACGCCTATGCTTACGGCTTCACCACCGAAAACAGCCATTACGGTGCGACGAAAAACCCACGTGACCTTAGCCGGATTGCCGGAGGCTCCTCGGGCGGCTCGGCGGCGGCCGTCGCGGCTGGCCTGGTACATTTCTCCCTGGGCACCGACACTAACGGTTCAATTCGCGTGCCCGCTTCGCTGTGCGGCATCTTCGGCCTGAAACCAACTTTTGGCCGTCTTTCCCGCAGCGGCAGCCATCCGTTTGTTGCCAGCCTCGATCATATCGGGCCATTTACCCGTTCAGTGGACGATCTGGCGCTGGTTTATGATGCGCTGCAGGGCCGCGATCCGCAGGACAGTTTCCAGGCTGAAAAAGCCATTCACCCCACCCACCAACTACTGGAACACGGGATGGAAGGCCTGCGTTGCGGCGTGCTGGGCGGTTACTTTCAGACCTGGTGCAGCGAGGAAGCCCGTACCGCAGTGGCCACCGCAGCTAAAGCGCTGAATGCTCAGGATGAAGTGACGCTGCCCGAGGCTGAACTGGCCCGCACCGCGGCGTTTATTATCACCGCTTCAGAGGGTGGCAATCATTATCTGCCAGCCCTGAAGAGCGTCCCGGATCGTTTTGAGCCACTCTCCCGTGAGCGTCTGCTCGCCGGGGCGATGGTGCCGTCAGCCTGGTACGTTCAGGCCCAGCGCTTCCGTCATCATTTCCGCCAGCAGGTGCTGCCGCTGTTTGAGCGGTTCGACGTGCTCATTGCCCCGGCAACGCCGGATAGTGCAACAACCATCGGTCAGGAAACCATGCGTATCAATGGCACTGATTTGCCCATTCGCGCCAGTATGGGCATGCTGACCCAGCCAATTTCATTCCTTGGCCTGCCGGTCACCACCGTGCCACTGCAGACGCCGGGCGGCCTACCAATAGGCCTGCAGCTGATTGCCGCGCCGTTTAAAGAAGAGGCCTGCCTGCGTGCAGCCTGGGCGCTGGAAAAAATGGGTATCGCCCGCGCGCTGCCCGCTAACCTGAGTGCATAAAAATGAAAACTGTACACATTGATCGCCCTGCAATCCTCGCCGAAGTGACCGCAGCTTTTTATCGCTATGAAGAGGCGCTAATCACCAACAACACTGCTGTACTCGACGAGCTGTTCTGGCATGACGAGCGCACCGTACGGTTGGGAGCAGGAGAGAATCTGTACGGCATCGAGGAGATTCGTGCTTATCGCGCTTCCCGTCCGGCGCAGGGTCTGGATCGTGAACTGCGCAATACGGTGATCACCACTTTCGGGGAAGATTACGCGGTATGCAGCACAGAATTCACCCGTGAGGGCAGCGACAAAATCGGCCGCCAGCAGCAGACATGGGTGAAACTGCCCTGTGGCTGGCGCATTGTTGCGGCGCAGGTCAGCCTGATGGTCTGACATCGGTTGCCTGCGAAAAGCCCCACGCCAATGGGTTGAAATTTCAGCAGATAGCGGCCAGCACTCCATCGCAGGAGCTGGCCTTTAACAGCCTTTCAAGGCGGCTTTCATCGCTGACCACTTCATTTAGCGCCTCCAGCAGCCCGATATGCGACAGGTTGCAGGACGGCACCAGCACCACGATCATCAGCGGGTTAATGCTGACCGGCACATCATCAAACTGCAACGGGTGCTTCAGTTTGAGCAAAGAAAGTGCACCCGTCCCGCTCTGCTTTGGCGGTTCAGCATGCAGCAGCAATATCCGGTCCGACAGATAACGATTCAGCCCTTCCCGCTCGATAGTCGCCACGATCTGCGCGACATAGTCCGGACCAATCACTCCCTGTTCCAGCAATGGCCTGGCCGCAAGCTGCACGGCTGCCCGCCAGCGGGGATGACGCCCACAGTAGCTGACCCGTCCCTGCAGATACTCCGCCAGCGTCTTTTTATGCACCGGTTTATCGGCTGGAGACGCAACATCATCCCCGCCCTCCAGCAGCAGGCGGAGCTGTAATTTTTCACGCGCATCCAGCATATGCTGAACGCGAATAACCGTGGCACCCGGGTACTTACCCTGTGGCAACGCAACAGTGCTGACCACCAGGCGGGTGCCATCCGGCACTCCCTGCTGCTCCAGCTGGCTGACGGAACAGTGTTCGATTGCCAGCGGCACAATGGTCAGATTACGCAGCTGATTCTCCAGCAGCGCCGTGGAAGAGAGGCCGCCCTCGGTGACCAGCAGCAGCAATTGTTCACGGGTTTCCCGTCGTTTATCAAGCCATGCGACAAAACTGATGGCAATATAACTCAGTTCATCATCGCTGAAGACCACCTGATAAGCCTGCTCAAGCCCCGCAACGGCCTGGCGACAGAGGCGAAATATCAGCGGATAGCGCTGGATAACCTCTTGCCGCAGCACATTCTCAGTGTGAATATGAAACAGGCAGCGCTGCAGCGCCGGGCCAAGGTGGGCGAATAATCGCGTCACCAGTCGGGAAATATCCACAAAATACACGCCTGACAGGGACTGGAAATCGTCAATCAGACGATGAATACAGGCGATTAACCGGCGGTCTTCCTCGCCATTGCCCGGCTGGCTGTTCAGGCTTTTACTGGTGGAAAGCAGCAGGCAGAAGAACAAAGTGTTGCAGGAGTGGGGCTTGCAACCCAGCGTTTCGGTCAGCCTGGCGTTAAGCAACGCCGCCGCTTCGCATTCCGGCCTGCGGCGCAGCCAGCTCACCTGAGCAGGACTGAAGATAATCAGTTTTCCCTGCTGCGTCTGCAACAAACAGAACAACACCATATGGTGCATCAGCCGCTTATCCTTGTCGGTGAAGTCTCGCCAGAGATACTCTCCGGCAACCGCAATGGCCTTGTCGGTTGCCTGCTGTACCTGTCCGGATGAAACCCCCAACGCCTGCAACTGGCTCAGTAAAATACTGGTTATTCGCTTTTCAGCCTGCCCGTCGGCGTACTTCAGCATGTGTTGCAGCGTTTGCATCACGCACAGGTTGATTTGTAATGCATTGCCGGTGATTTGATAGCCCTTCTTCCTGCTCACCGACAGCATCAGACCATGCTCACGCTGCAGGCTCTCTTTCAGCAGTTGCAGATCGTGAAGCGTGGTATTGCGACTGACGTTATTCAGCAGAGAAACCGACTGAGTAAACTGTGGAGCGTGGCTGCAGACGAGAAAGAACAGAATATGGTCACGGCGTTCATCCGCCCGCAGCTTGTAGCCGGGACCGCCCAGTTGGGCAATCTTTTTCAGGATTGAGCCGGATTCCCCCACGCCAAACCTCAGCCCGGAGTCAGGCAGCCGGGTGAGCGGAGAAAAATCCTGCTGGCTCAGCCAGTCGTTAATTTTCCCCCAGCGATAGTAGAAATTGCGTTGCGGCAGGCCAATCCGCTGGCACAGACCGTCAACGGATAAACCGGGATCGGTTGCCACCTCTTTCAGGATGGTGATGGCAAGATGATCAAGTTGCATGCTTTCTCCCTCAACTGCCGGTGCGGGCTGGCACCGGCGGCGGTTCCATTCAGAGAAATGATGGGAATGGCAGGTCCGTTTCTGCCTCGAAAATATCAGGGAAACCACGTGGATGTTGGTAAACCCGCCGGTTTTTATCCCGTGGATAAACAAACTTCCCGCCCGGCTGCCAGATAAAAGGGACAAACTGATACTGCAGACGGTCGCGACGCATGGCGTACAGCGTCAGGATTTCATTACAGTCGGCCAGCATATTGCTCCAGATATCGTGGTGAACCGGGATCACCACTTCGGTACGCAGCGCTTCCGCCATACGCAGGATGTCAACTGCAGTCATTTTGTCGGTGATGCCGATCGGGTTTTCACCAAATGATCCCAGCGCGATGTCAATTTTGTGCTCCAGCCCGTGTTGCGCATACATATTTGAGTAGTGAGAATCGCCGGAGTGATAAATATTGCCGCCCGGTGTTTTCAGCAGATAGCTGACCGAACGCAGATCCATATCCGGGATGTCGCCGGAGCCGCAGTCGGCCAGCGGCTCCGGTGGATCGGTGATCAGAATGGTACGATCGCAGGACTCCAGCACCACGATCTCCATGTCTTTCACTTTAAGCACATCCCCCGGTGCCACCACCTTGCAGCGACTGACCGGTACGCCCCATTGCACCCACAAGTCCACACAGGCCTGCGGGCCGATAAAAGGCACGCTCTCACCGCAGTTCTGCAGCACCGCAGCGGCAACATTAATATCGATATGATCGGCATGGTAATGCGTCGCCAGCACCGCATCAATTTCACGAATGGCAAACGGATCCAGAACAAATGGCGTGTTACGCAGGTTCGGCTGGGCGATGCGGGCACCGCTCATCCGCGCCATCTGATGGCTGGGTTTCATGGCGGGCAGATCCTTGCGGCGTTTGCCGGCACCACACCAGAAGTCGATGCAGACATTGGCGTTTCCGGGCGTTTTTACCCATAACCCGACGCAGCCCAGCCACCACATCGCCACCGAACCGGCTGCCACCTGCTCTGCCGCAATCTCATCATTCAGCCAGCTTCCCCACTCGGGAAAAGTGTTGAGGATCCACGATTCGCGGGTGATCTCTTTTATATTGCTCATGCTGATGTCCTTTTTCCTGAGACGATTTTTCGAAATGCGCTGGCGGCGTGGGCACGGTCAGCGGCGTTGAGAATGGCTCCTCCGACAATAACGATCTCCGGAGCAAGCTGCTGCTGGATCTCCCCGATGCTCTCCAGGGAGATCCCTCCCGCCAGTGCAACCGGCAATCCTGTTGCGGCGCGGACGGCAATAAGCTCCCGGAAAGCTTCCCGGGGATCGTCGCCGCAGTCGTCATTTTTATGCACGCACAGTAGTGTCGCTCCAAGCGCCTTCAGCTCGACGGCACGTTGCACGGGATCGCTGGCCGATTGCAGATCGAACACCACTTGTGCCTGATTCTTCCTGCCGATAGCCAGCACTTTGCTTACGGCAGTGTCGCTGGCGACTGCCAGCATTGAGTAGTAGTCCGGGCGACAGTGTGCCATCAGCGTGGCTTCCCGCTCCGGCCCGTCAATGATCTTCATATCCAGAAACAGCGGTTTATCGGGGAAGATCGCTCTGATTTCACCGACGATCGAGATGCCGCAGAGTTTCAGTAACGAGGTGCCTACTTCAATGATATCGACCTGCGCGCCCGCCTCACGGACCACAGTTAAAGCCTGCTGCCGGTCTAGCAGATCCAGAGCCAGTTGTATTTTCATTTTTCCCTCCATGGTTTACAGCACCAGCCCGAAAGCCGTGCCAATCAATTTAAGCAGGTATAACAGCGGTAAAAAAATCAGGGTAAAGTCGATGTTGGAGAACATCAGCCCTGAGCCAAACAGCGGCCCCATTAGCGGATAGAGCAGGATAATCCCCGCGTGGGCAATCAGGCTGGTAATAAGGCCAGCAGCCAGCGCACCCTTATAGCCACCATATTTATTGCCGAATACCCCCATGGTGCAGCCATCAAAGAACATGATTATCGGGCTGGGAAAAACGATGATGGCACTGTTAAACACGATGGTGGCCCCCATAACCAGTAAGGCTCCGGCCACTGAGGCGATAAAGCCCAGCATTGCTCCAGTCGGTGAATAGGGGAACAGTGCCGGGCAGTCGAGCGCCGGAACCGCATCCGGCAGCAGGCGGTCGGAAATGCCCTTAAAAGCGGGAACCACAGAGCCGATAAACATCCTCACCCCCACCAGCAGAACCACCACCCCGGCGGTAAAGGTCAGCCCCTGCATGCACAGCCAGACTAGCCAGTTGGTTTTGCCACTGAGTTCGCTGATCCCCTGCTGCCCCACTGACAACCCAATACCGAGAAAGATCAGCGGCATCAGGAAAGCCAGGGAAAGGGTGTTATCGCGAAACATCGACAGGAAGCCCGGCAGCTTCAGCACTTCGGCATCCTGCAAAGGATTACCGACCACGCGCGCAATCCTGCTTGCCAGCCAGGCTCCCGCCTGCTGATGATGCCCGAGCGTCAGATCGTCACCAACAAATTGCTGTGCCAGCACACGGGTGATTGCCGGCGTCAGCGTCCAGTACAGGGCACAAAGCACCGCTCCCGTCACGATTAGCGGCATACCTTTAATCCCCAACACGCCAGGCAGCGACAGCACCATAAATGTGGCGAGAAAAAGTTGCATATGCACCGTGAGATAGACGTTTTTGCAGCGCCGGAACGGCACGATGAAGATAAAAAACAGGTGCAGCAGGAAGCCAAGAATAAAGGTCAGCGTCACGTCGTTAGCCAGTTGCAGCATCGCCACCCCAAAGGCCGCCTCGTTAGCGGGAAGTACACCCTGAATATTAAGCATGCTGTTGAGCTTATCCATGATCGGGGTCAGTGAGCTGAGCAACGTCCCCGATCCCACAGTCAACACCAACAGCCCGACGATGGTTTTCACTGTTCCATCAATAACTTCTGTAGCCTTTTTTCGCTGCAGCAGCAGCCCGATTAGCGCAATCAATCCCAGAAACAGCGGGGCCTTGTCCAGTATCTGATAGATGATAAAGCCGACGAAGTCTTTCATGATGTTCTTCTCCAGAACGTTTTTATAATCCCTTTTCCTTCAGGAAATTGCCGAGGCTGCTTTCAATCTCCACTTTGCGCACAAAATTGGTCAGCACCAGTGTTTTAGCCTGTAGCTCTTCTGGCATGGTGACCGCCAGCTCGCGGGTGGTGACGTAGACATCAGCGCTGATGCTGCGGATACTGCCGACATCACAGGTATCCACCTGAGCTTCGATCTGCATTTTTTTCAGCACCTGCTCAATGTTCATTTTGGCAATGACGCTGGAGCCCAGGCCCATGCCGCACACGCAGACAATTTTCATTTTTATTCTCCCGGTATTGCATGATTAATAGCGCGATACACCTGTTCTGCGTCATCGCACCGTTTTAAAAAAGGCAGGTTCTCTTCGTCATCCAGATAGCTCACTAATCTGGCCAGCAAATGGATATGGTTGTTTTTATCGGTCGCACACAGGGCAAAAACAATTTGCACCGGATCGTTCTCTTCATTCCCGAAGCAGACCGGCTGTGCCAGAGTGACCATACTGATGCCGGTCCTGATCACCGCCGGGCCAGGTCGGGAATGGGCAAAGGCGATGCCTGGGGCCACCACGATATACGGCCCCAGCGTCTCGACCGCGCTAATCATCTCTGCCGTGTAGGAAGGAAAGCTGTACTGGCTGGCGACCAGCAGTTCACCTGCAGCGGTAATCGCCTGCCGCCAGTTGCTGACTTCGATCCGCAGACGAATATTTTCCCGGTTAATAATGTCATCCATCAGGTTTCGGCTCCTGCCTTGTCATTGATGTGCCTATCCTGGACGCGACGAGAGAAAAGTTAAAAAACAATCTTTGTCGGAGGCTAATTTAAAAAAATGGGCCAAACATGACATTACTTCGGCTATTTATTGAAGTTCATCACAATTGAGAAATTTGGTAAGGGAATGACAGTCAGATTTCGGGGTGGAAAATGGAATTTAACAGAAGAAGAAAAAACACAGAATTACGATCAACTTCAAACTTCAAACTTCAAACTTCAAACTTCATATGTATTAGTCGCGACTTGATCTGACATATGACCTTGAAAGGTTGAGAGTTACCGGTTTTGATATGGGTGTCGAATCCTTATACAAAACACAAGGTAACTCTCATGCTTCATACTACCAATCCCGTCATAAAACACAAAACCGGTTTGCTCAATCTGGCTGAAGAACTCAGCAACGTATCTAAAGCCTGTAAAATCATGGGTGTCTCCCGTGATACATTTTACCGCTATCGCGAACTGGCTGATGAAGGCGGTGTGGACGCGCTGATTAACCGCAGCCGACGCGCTCCCAATCTCAAAAATCGTACCGACGACGCAACTGAACAGGCTGTTGTTGATTATGCTGTCGCGTTCCCTGCACATGGTCAGTACCGGACCAGCAATGAGCTGCGTAAACAGGGCATTTTTCTCTCAGGAGGTGGTGTCCGCTCTGTCTGGCTACGCCACAATCTTGAAAACTTCAAAAAGCGTCTGAAAGCACTGGAAGAAAAAGTGGCTCGTGAGGGTATCGAACTGACTGACAGCCAGATCGCCGCACTGGAACGCAAAGCCAGTGATGACGAGGCCTGTGGCGAAATTGAAACCGCGCAGCCGGGTTATCTGGGTTCTCAGGACACGTTTTACGTGGGCAACCTGAAAGGTGTCGGACGTATTTATCAGCAGACGTTCGTTGATACGTACTCGAAGGTTGCGCACTGCAAGCTGTATGTTACTAAAACGCCGATTACAGCGGCAGATCTGTTGAATGATCGCGTGTTGCCATTTTATGCATCTGAGGGCCTGCCAATGCTGAGAATACTGACTGACAGGGGCACAGAGTACTGCGGCAAAGTGGAGCAGCATGATTACCAGCTTTATCTGGCAATAAATGATATCGACCACACTAAAACCAAAGCAATGTCGCCGCAGACAAACGGCATCTGCGAACGGTTCCACAGGACGATATTGCAGGAATTTTATCAGGTAGTGTTCCGCAAGAAACTCTATGGCGAACTCGATACATTACAATCGGATCTTGATGAATGGCTGGCTCACTATAATAATGAGCGACCCCATCAGGGGAAAATGTGCTGTGGCCGGACGCCGATGGAAACATTACTTGATGGAAAACGCATCTGGGCTGAGAAGAATTTAAGCCAGATGTAATCTGACAGATACCTGTATAAATAACCGGTAACTGTCAGATCAGGTCTGAGCTAATACACTTCATAAAAAAATCAACACAACATCAAAATGAACCATACTTTTTTATTTCATCAATATGACGAGTAAAACTATCCATTCGATCCATCATCTTTTTTTCGATGTCACTTATATCCGGTTTTTGATAGCCCGAACATGGATAAATGCCGTACCATCGATCTTTAGCCATTAACTGTAACCAGTGATAATCCAGGCTCGATTTATCATAGGGAACACCATTTTGCTGCATAACGGCGGATTCATGAAAGTTCCGCATCAGTCTCTTGTAGTAAGGCCGGTTAACCAGGTAACTATTGGCCAGGTAAGCAAATTCAACTTTGTAAAATCCTTGTTTTATTTTTTTGATAATATAGTAACTAGCTGAAAGAAATCCCACATCCCACGGCACACCCTGCAAATTTAAAAAAAAATCGTTTATTCGCCTGCAGGATTCATCATCTTCGTTGAACATCATGTCATCTTCAAGGATCAGTACGTTCGGCCACTGATTACATTCTGCCATCGCTAAAACACCGGCATGGGACAGAGTACAACCCATGCCGCCATTTTCTCGTTCAACAGCCTCAAAGCGAACAATTTTTTCCTCTGGCACTCCGACCCTGCCGAGTTCCTTTTGCATCGCTTCATTTCTGTCAGTTCTTTTTTTTAAGTTGATATAGACAACCCTGTCGATAAAACTCCAGTCAATCGCTAACATGGTTTAAATATTCCTTGTCCGGCCATATTCTGCCCGGGAAAATTGAAGAAAAAAGGACAATGTAGAACCTAAGGCTTTGAAAAATATCAGTTCATGCCTTTGTCCTGAACGACCAACAGGCTGCCGTCAGTCTGAATAGTTGATTTAAAAGGTAGCTTCTTCTTACAAGGGTCAGAAATAGCCGAATAAGCGATATTCAATTTTCCGGTAACCGATTCGTTGGAGGATCTACTTCCCACACCAGGCCCAAAGAGCGCGGTAGTAGCGGGAAGAGAGGCACAGTTCTCCACTCTGAGAAAATGTTCAATGAACCCGATACTGTTCCCTGAAAGTAAGCCCCATGCTGCCGGTGTTTTCCACGAACCTATCCGATGCGCTTCATTACTGGCAGTATTAACGGCGTACCCTTCCCAAATATTTCCGGATAAGGAGGAACTGGCCAGGGTGGCGATAAATTTGTATTCAACATCATATTCAAAGGGCATAAAGGCAGCACAGCTTGAGCCACTTTTCATATCCGCTTCTGAAGTACATTTATCATCCTGCCTGACGACATTGGGACCAAAGACAGAAAAGATAACTTTAGCCTGATTGTCGCCCCAGGGTTGAATTCCCATATAGTAAGCGCCATTACCGGTCCCACCATGAGTAAAAAAGACATATTGTGAGTAATAAAACCCCTTCTCTTTTTTTCCTGATAAAACCTTAATAGGATAAACCAACGTTTTATATCCTTCGGCACTATCAGGCATTGAGCCAGTAAAGTTAATAATTTGGCCAGCCCATGAACCTTGTGAAGCAAGAGTTATTGTACTGCAGGAAGTCGAAATAGCAACAATAAAAAACAATCCGGTTAACAAACGAATTAATCCCATCAGTAACATCCTTATAAAAACAGTGTGCAAATCCAAAACAATCTTATTTTACCATAGCGATTAAAACATATGCACATACAACCTGACTGTTCAATCCTGGAAATAACCGGAAAATTATTTTTACTGAAAAAGGCTATTTTTTTAAGAAAAATAAATAGCCTTCAGGAAATTATCAGACTGCAGGTGCAGGATGCGTTTTAATCCAGTGTTCGGCAATCTGCTGGCGGGTGCAGATCCACACGTCATCATGCTGCTGGATATAGTCAAGGAAGCGTTGCAGCGCTTTGAAACGTCCCGGCCGGCCCAGCAGGCGGCAATGCATTCCTATCGACATCATTTTCGGCGAGGCTTCGCCCTCTTCGTACAGTACATCGAAACTGTCTTTCAGATAGGTATAGAACTGCTCAGCCGTGTTGAATCCCTGCGGCGTAGCAAAACGCATGTCGTTAGTTTCCAGCGTGTATGGGATGATCAGGTGAGGTTTCACCGTACCATCCTGGCAGGTCACCAGCGACCAGAATGGCAGGTCGTCTCCGTAGTAGTCGCTGTCATAGGTAAACCCGCCCTGCTCGACCACCAGCCGGCGGGTGTTCGGACTGTCGCGACCTGTGTACCAGCCGGTCGGTGCTTTACCAAACAGATCGCTCAGCGTGTCCACCGCCTGCTGCATATGCTGGCGCTCGGTTTTCGCATCCATCGCCTGATAATGGATCCAACGCCAGCCATGGCTGACCACGTCATAGTCAGCAGCTTTAATCGCCGCAACAATTTCAGGATGACGGGCCAGTGCCATTGCCACGCCAAACATGGTCAGCGGCAGGCCGCGCTTCTGAAACTCGTTATGAATGCGCCAGAAACCGGCGCGTGAACCATATTCGTAAAGGGAATCCATCGACATATGGCGCTCGGGATAGCTGGCTGCGCCAATAATATCCGATAAAAACTGTTCAGAACCGGCATCACCATGCAGCACGTTGTTTTCCGCACCTTCTTCATAGTTCAGCACGAACTGCACGGCGATTTTTGCTTTCCCTGGCCATGCAGCATCCGGGGGATTCCCGGCGTAACCTATCAGGTCACGCGGGTAGTTTTTGTTGAAGCTGTACTCTTTTTTCTCTACGGCATCATTCATGGTCAAAGTCCTGTTGTCGGGCCGACTTAACTCCCTCAGTTTAGGCGCTCAAACTGACCCGACAGCATTTTTCGAATAGGGTAATTCAGATCGCCATGTTTACTGGTTGATAAACCCAGTGCCACCAGCGATTCCACCATTTTTACTGCAGCACCCACGCCATCTATTACCGGGATGCCCAGTTCCAGAGTCAGCTCACGGGCAAGCGTGGCCATTCCGCCACAGCCGAGCACAATGGCTCCGCTGCCATCATGATGCTTTGCTTGTATACAACCTTCACGCACTTTCTCCTGTGCCAGCCCGCTGCCATCTTCCAGTGCCAGCACCGGCAGATCGATTGCGTGCAGTGCGGCGCAGTGATGTTCCAAGCCATACTGCTGTAGCAAATGCCGTGCAATAATCACCGTTCTTGGCAACGTCGTGACGATGGAGAAGCGTGTCGCCACCATGGTCGCCATATGCATCGCGGCTTCCGCAATGCCGACAACCGGCCCCTGCGCCAGTTCACGAGCGGCGAGCAGCCCCGGATCGCCAAAACAGGCGATGACATGCCCGCAAACCCCCTGTTCGCGCCCGGCTTTAACCTGTTCAAGTACCCCAATAGCAGCAATCGCCTCGTCAAAGTGCCCTTCAATGGAAGGCACGCCCTGCGAAGGACAGACGGCCAGGATTTCGGTTGCAGGCCCTGCCACGGCGCGGGCGGCTTCACCAATGGTTCGCGTCATCGCCACACTGGTGTTGGGATTGATTACCTGCACTATCTGCTTAGCCGTCATGGCTGCACTCCCGTTTTCACTGCAAATCCTGCGAACAATCTGGCGAAATCCGGCAGCGTTTCGCCACCGCGTTCAAAGTGCAGACTGGCCACAATATGCGCAAAATGTTGCCGCATGGCTTCAGCCAGCGGCTCCGGCTCTTCTTTTCTGATCAAATCGATCAGGCGGTCATGGTCATCACAGCGGCATCCCTGCTGCCACGGCGCGCCGTAAGCGGCAATCACCAGAGAAGAACGCTGAGCCAGGCGCGTAACCATTTCCGTCAGTACCTGATTGCCGGAGATAGCCTGAAGCTGTATGTGAAAAGCGGCAGAAAGGCGGATAGCAGCCGGGCCATCATGATCTTCATGAGCCTGCTGTTCCTGACGGTTGAGCTTCTCCAGCGCCACCAGATGGGTGGACTGACAGCGCGCCAGTACCTCTGGCAGATTGGCGCATTCAATCAACGCCCGCGTGCGAAAGATGTCCCGTGCTTCCTCCACTGAAGGCGTAGCCACCTGTGCACCACGTTTGGGCGCAAGAACAATTAATTGCACTGCGGCGAGGCGTTGCAGCACTTTGCGAATGCCGGTACGGCTGACACCAAAAACCTCAGAAAGCGCTTCTTCCGGCAGTTTGCTGCCCGGTGGCAGCTGATGTTCCACTATCGCCGTCATCAGCGCCTGATAGATAGGTTCGTCCTTGTCGGTCAGGTCAGAGGCCGTTCTCAGGCCGGTTTCACTCTTCATTCCCTACTCCGGTAAACAACAGATCCGTAAGAAATCGTACACATGTTTCTTTACTTTTGTATACATGAAATAACGTTTTGGCCTGGATCCTGCAATACGTCATCAACCCAGTTTGTGTTTAGGTGAATTCAGAGGAGCAGGTTTCATGCCAAATAGTCAGAAAGTCTCTCCGGCGTCGGCTGCTGCCAATGCCAACTACAGCCCGCGGCTGTGCAATGAAGATCTGGCACCAACCCGTGACCAGACCTGGAGCTGGTACAACATCTTTTCGTTCTGGATGTCTGATGTACACAGTATGGGCGGCTATGTGGTGGCCGCCAGCTTCTTTACGCTGGGACTTGCCAGCTGGCAGGTGCTGCTGTGCCTGCTGGTCGGGATCTGTATCGTGCAGATTTGCGCTAACCTGGTGGCCAAACCCAGCCAGATGGCTGGGGTACCCTATGCCGTGATTTGCCGCCAGGCTTTTGGCGTGTTCGGCGCCAATATCCCGGCGGTGATCCGCGGCCTGATTGCTTTCGCCTGGTACGGTATCCAGACTTATCTGGCCGCCAACGCGCTGATGCTGGTATCGCTTAAGTTCTGGCCGTCGCTGGCTTCGATGACCCAGGCTTCCTGGCTGGGCCTGTCGCAGCTGGGTTGGATCTGCTTTGGCATTATGTGGTTCGCTCAGGCGCTGGTGTTCTGGCACGGAATGAGCGCCATCAAGCGCTTTATTGATGTGGCTGGTCCGGCGGTCTACGTAGTGATGCTGGCCCTGGCAGGATGGATTGTGTACAAGACCGGCTTCGACGGTATTTCACTGACGCTGGCCAGCAAGCAGCTGAGCGGCGGTCAGCAGGTGTGGGAGATGATTACCGCCACGGCACTGGTTGTCTCTTACTTCTCCGGCCCGCTGCTGAACTTCGGCGATTTCTCCCGCTACGGTAAGAGCATGGGTGAAATCCGTCGCGGTAACCGCTGGGGGCTGCCGTTTAACTTCCTGCTGTTTTCCATCGTTACCGTGGTGATCGTTTCCGGCACGCAGTCACTGTTTGGCAAGATGATCACCGACCCGATCGAAACTGTCAGCCGTGTGGGCAGCGATCTGGCCGTGGCAATTGGCCTGCTGACGATGATTACCGCCACTATCGGTATTAACATCGTGGCGAATTTCGTTTCTCCGGCCTTTGACTTCTCCAACTGCTCGCCACAGAAAATCAGCTTCCGTACCGGTGGGATGATTGCCGCAGTGGGTTCAGTGCTGCTGACCCCCTGGAACCTGTTCCAGTCGCCAGAGCTGATTCACTACACGCTGGACGTGCTGGGTGCCTTTATTGGTCCTCTGTTCGGTATCCTGCTGTGTGACTTCTACCTGATCAAACGCAGCCAGATCTCTGTGGATGACCTGTTTGATGACACACCAAAAGGGAAATACTGGTATCGCGGCGGCTTCAACCCGAAAGCCATAGCGGCGCTGGTACCCTCGGTGCTGATTGGCCTGGTGATCAGCTTTATTCCGTCACTGCATGAGGTGGCTAACTTCAGCTGGTTTATCGGTGCGGGCCTGTCGGCAGGTTGCTATCGCTGGATTGCTCGGGAAGATCGTGTTGCCAGCACGCAGAGTTACAGCGGCAAGGTTGCTGTGCAAAAGCGCTGATCCGGGCAAACAACTCCTGACATGAAGCGCGGAGAATAGAACCGGAAATAAAGCGTCCCCCACCATGGACGGTGCGGGTCGGGCTGCCATGGACGGCGCTTTTGCGTTTTTATGAGCAGCCGTGTTCCCCGCGCAGGCACTTGTTTTATGCCTTTATGAACACCTCACAGCATATGCTCGGTACGCGCAATAATGTCATCCTGCGCATCCGGCGATAACGCAGTGAAGAAAGCGGAATATCCGGCCACCCTCACCACCAAATCCCGATGCTCTTCCGGACGCTCCTTCGCGGCTAACAGTGTCTCCCGCGACACAATATTGTACTGAATGTGCCAGCCCTTATGCTCTTCGAAGAAGGTGCGCAGCAGCATCATCAGCTTCTGACGGTCACCGTCATTATCCAGCGTGGCGGGATTCAGCTTCTGATTCAGCAACACGCCGCCCAGAATCGACCCGACAGGCAGCTTCGCCACTGACCCAATCACCGCCGTTGGCCCCAGATGATCGGTGCCGGAAGAGGGACTGGCTCCTTCCGCCAACGGCGTTTTCGCTTTACGGCCATCCGGCGTTGCCATGGTCTGCGCACCAAACGGCACGTTAGCCGAAATTGAGGAGGTTCCGGCATAATAGTTCCCGCCAATCGGCCCCCGGCCATAACGCGGATTATGATAATTCTTCAGCTCATCAATATAAGTTTCATAAGCCCGTGCCAGCAGCATATCCACCTGGTCGTCATCATTACCGTACTTCGGTGCGCCGTTAATCAGTCGCTGACGAAGCTGCTCATTAGTCAGCCCGTCGAAATCACTCGCCAGTGCCTCCGCCAGCGCTTTCTGCCCTATCGCGCCCTGTTCAAAGACCAGTTTTTTCACCGCGGCCAGACTGTTCCCCAGATTGGCAATGCCAACCTGCAGACCGGAAACCCAGTCATATTTCGCGCCGCCCTGCTTCACGCTCTTCGCCCGTTCAATACAGTCATCCACCAACGCCGAGCAGAGAATATCGTGGGCGTTCTCTTCCAGAATCGTGTCCACCACGTACTCAATTTCAATCGATTTCCGCGCGTAATAACGAATCTGCCGATCCCATGCCGCCATTACCTGATCAAAGTGTTCAAAATTACCGGCTGACAGCGCCTCTGGTTGTAGCAGAAACACCTGACCACTGGTCGCGTCGCGTCCCCCTTCCAGCGAGGCCAGCAGCACCCGCGCGAAGTTGATAAAACTCATCCCGGTGCAGCGATAGCCCCACTTGCCTCCCACTGCAGTTTCGATACAACCAATCGCGGCATACTGATAAGCGTCTTCCGGCTCCACACCCAGCTTGATAAATTCCGGGATAACAATCTCGTCATTATTAAAGGCAGGCATGCCGAAGCCACAACGTATCACCTGCACGCAGGCATCCAGGAAGTCATCGCCGATCCCGGCATGATAACGCACGCTCAGGTTAGGCTGGGTTGAGCGAAGGCGGCCACAGGACTCCAGAATCACATAAGAGAGCGGATTCACGGCATCCACCGCTTTACCATTCAGCAGATTTTGTCCGCCGATGGTGACATTCTGGTACAGCGGGCTGCCTGCCGAGGCTTTGGAGTGCGAGCCGGAGCGAATTTTGTTCACTTCCAGCAGTTTCAGCCAGCAGCTGTGCAGCAGCTCAATAGCCTGTTCACGCCCCAGCTTTTGCTCCAGCTCCACATCACGGCGATACCACGGATAAAGATATTGATCCATCCGCCCGAAGGAGACCGAGTGCCCGTTGGATTCGATCTGCAACAGCAGCTGCATGAAGTAGCACAGTTGCAGCGCCTGCCAGAACATTTTGGGTGGTTCGCTGGCGATAACATCGCAATTTTCTGCTATTGCATTAAGCTCAGCCTCCCGTTCAGGGCGGCTCTCTTGCACCGCCATTTCCCTCGCCAGTGCCGCGAAACGATGGATATGATCGCTGACTGCCCGCAGGGTGATCTCAATCGCCTTCAGGAACTGCTCGCCATGCAGATCTTCCAGCCCGGTTAGATTGATGCGGGAACGGCGCTCTGCCACCTTTTCCTGCATCCCCGCCAGCCCTTTTTCCAGCAGCAGCGGAAAATTGATCGCCAGATGGGCATCCCCGGAAGTCATGTTACCTTCCGCTTTAATGATCCCCGTTGCCAGTAGCGCCTTCTGCTCATCGGTGAACATACCGTAGCAGCGATCCTGCACGGTCTGACCCCGCCACCACGGGCAGATCTCATGCAGGATCCTTTTGTTCTCTTCGCTGACCGAGAACCCCGCACCGGGACGATCCGCCAGATCGTCGATCTCTTTCTCAATCCACGACACGGTGTATTCAGGGAAGATCGGCGCTGCACGCACTTCGCTGGCCTGATTGCCGACGATCAGCTCATCGTGCCTGATCCAGATGGTGCGGTTTGCCAGATGATAAGCCAGCGCCATCGCCCGCCGCACAGGCAGCGGCTTATCCATATTTTCCTGATAAATTTTAGTGTAATGACACGCTCGTTCGGTACAAACTGGTGGCTTATCAATGCGGATCAGCGCCTGTTTGTGTGCCTGAGTTCTGGCGCTTAAGGTATTGAGCTTCAGTTGGGTCATCATCTTATCCTCTTAAGGTCGCAGCCAGACCTTTATGCCCGGCATATGACTGCGCGAACTGCAGGATTTCAGGGCAGTCGAGCGGCAAATCCGGTGCCAGGAAAGGCCGGTTGAGTAACGCATATTTGTTCCTTCCCAACGTGTGATAGGGCAGGAAGTGAATTTCTTTGACGTGCAGCTCATCTGCGGCAAAATCGACAATGCTCTTCACCGACTCCTGGTCGGCATTGAAGCCCTGGATAAGCGGCACGCGAATAATCATCTCTTTGCCAGTGGCCGCCACTTTCCGCAGATTTTCCATCACTCTTCTTGCCGAGCCGTCAGTCCAGAGCCTGAACTTCTGTTCATCGATGTGTTTCAGATCGGCCAGAAAGAGATCGATCCACGGCAGAGAGAGCTGAATATAATGCCAGGGGACATGAAGGCAGCTTTCCACCGCAGTGTGAATGCCTTCCTCATGGCTGTTGCGCAACAGATCCCTTGCCAGCTGCGGCTGCATAAAAGGTTCGCCACCGGAGAGCGTCATCCCACCTGCACTACGCCAATAGAAAGGCTTATCGCGTCTGACTACGGTCAGGATCTCCTCTGCCGTTTTCTCCTCACCGCATACTGTCAGCGCCTGAGCGGGACAACAGTTCGCCAGCGCGATCAGATGCTCAGCCCCGATCCTCTGCCGGGCAATCTGCAATTCATCCGCCGGTTTTCTCACCACGTCCGGCGCAGCCTGCTGGCAGAGATCGCAGCCCTGCAGACAGAGACGATTATCGAACAGCAGCTCCTGATGCCGGGAACAACTTTCCGGGTTCTGGCACCACCTACAACTCAGCGAGCACCCTTTTAAAAACACCACGGTACGGATGCCTGGCCCGTCATGGGTGGAATAACGCTGGATATTGAAGATCATTGACCGGCCTCCGCAGATTACGTACGAAGATTGAATGACCTTCGAAAGAAAGAGACATTGATTACGGACAATAAAAGTGAGGCTGAGGCAGCTATACTGTCATCAATTTGCTACTCATCACATTTCGGGAAACAAACGATGGAACTCTTTCTGGATACCTCTGATGTCACCGCAGTTAAACGCCTGGCGCGGATTTTTCCGCTGGCCGGGGTCACTACCAATCCCAGCATTGTTGCTGCCGGTAAAAAACCTCTGGATGTGCTGCTTCCCGAGCTGCAGGAAGCGCTGGGTGGCCAGGGGCGGCTGTTTGCTCAGGTCCTTGCGTCAAAAGCTGAGCTGATGGTGGAGGAAGCAATAAAACTCCGTGCCATGATCGACAATCTGGTGGTGAAAGTGCCGGTAACGGCAGAAGGCCTGGCGGCTATCAATCTGCTGAAACAGGAAGGGATCCCAACGCTGGGCACCGCAGTTTATGGTGCAACGCAGGGGCTGATGTCAGCGCTGGCAGGTGCAGAATACGTTGCCCCGTATGTTAACCGCGTGGATGCTCAGGGCGGCGACGGCATTCAGACCGTGAAAGATTTACAGCAGCTTCTGAGCCTGCATGCGCCCGGCGCAAAAGTGCTCGCCGCCAGTTTCAGGACGCCTCGCCAGGTGATGGCCTGTCTGCTGGCCGGTTGCCAGTCAGTTACCTTGCCGCTGGATGTCGCAGAGCAGATCATCCACACTCCCGCGGTCACCGCTGCGGTGGAAAGATTTGAGCAGGAGTGGTTAAAAACCTTCGGCGTACCGGGCTTGTGAACAGATGATCAATTCCAGACAGTTGCAAATTGTTCAGCTGGTAAATGACCGCGGCACGGTCAGCGTCAGCGAGCTGGCCCAGCTTACCCAGGTTTCGGAGGTGACGGTTCGTCAGGATCTGACCACGCTGGAGCGCAACAGCTATATAAAGAGAGCGCACGGCTTCGCCCATTCTGTTGGCCAGGATGATGTCGGCACCAGAATGCAGACCCATTTCACGCTGAAAAAGGCGCTGGCAGGCTATGCCGCTTCGCTGGTCAGCGAGGGAGAAACGGTCTTTATTGAAGGGGGAAGCACCAATGCCCTGCTGGCCCGGGCGCTTGCCGATAATGAAACGCTGACCATCGTCACGGTCAGCCACTTTATTGCCGGGCTGCTGAAGGAAGCTCGCTGTGAGGTGATTATTCTCGGTGGCCTGTATCAGAAAGGCAGTGAATCAGTAGTCGGCCCGCTGACCCGGGCTTGCGTGCAACAGATCCATTTTCAGAAAGCATTTATTGGCGTGGATGGCTGGCATGCGGATACCGGGTTTACTGGCAAGAATATGCTGCGCTGTGACACCATCAATGCGGTGATGGACAAAGGTATTGAAACCATTGCCCTGACCGATTCCTCCAAATTTGGGCGAATCCACCCCTACCCACTGGCGCTGAATCATCAGTTTCAGCATGTTGTCACTGATAGGGGAATCGAGGCCGAGCACTTTCACTGCCTGGAAGAGCAGGCAGTGAAAGTGCATCTGGTCAATGATGCTTCACTGAAAAGGGCGTGAATGAAAGGACTGGAGGGGCCAACGCCAGGCTGGCAGGCCCTGAAACGAAAAAAGCCTGACTCATTGCTGAATCAGGCTTTCTGAATGCTTGGCGGAACGGACGGGGCTCGAACCCGCGACCCCCTGCGTGACAGGCAGGTATTCTAACCAACTGAACTACCGCTCCACCGATGTTCCCCGTCGGGAACGGGGCGAATATTACGGGCAGGCGTCCAGGTCGTCAATGCTTTTTATACGCCTTTAAGAGCAAGTGCGTGTTTTTTCACCTCACCGAGCTTTTATTGCCCATTTTTAGACACTTAAGCCCGCCACAGGCAGCTGCCGCCCTTTTTCATCACCAGATCCAGCCGGGATTCATGTTCGGCAACTTCCTCTGCCGAAGCCGCAACAACCCTCAGGCCGGAAGCCGGCCGGGCAATACGGTGGATAGTGTTGCCATTGCTTTGCTCCTGACGCTCCCCTTCCATCGAGAAAGTCAGTGAAGTCTGCCCACCGGTCATCGCCAGGAACACTTCCGCCAGAATTTCGGAGTCAAGAAGTGCGCCGTGCAACGTTCGCTTGCTGTTGTCTATTTCATAGCGTGAGCAGAGCGCATCGAGGCTGTTGCGTTTGCCGGGGAACATCTTACGCGCCATCGCCAGGCTGTCGGTGACTTTACAGAAGGTGTCCGTTTTGGGAATGTTGCGCCCCAGTTTGGCGAATTCATAGTCCATAAAGCCGATATCGAACGAGGCGTTATGGATCACCAGCTCCGCACCGTCGATATAAGCGATAAAATCGTCCGCTATCTCGGCAAAAGTTGGCTTATCTGCCAGGAACTCATCGGCAATGCCGTGGACGCCGAACGCTTCCGGATCCACCAGCCGATCCGGCTTCAGATAAATATGGAAGTTGTTTCCCGTCAGGCGACGGTTCACCACTTCCACGGCACCGATTTCAATGATGCGGTGGCCCTCGTAATGGACCCCGATCATGTTCATGCCGGTTGTTTCAGTATCGAGTACGATCTGCCGTGTGGTATTTACTGTGCTCATAGGACCCGTTTATGTCAGACTTGGCGTTTTTCAGCAGGGAGTCTACCAGAGATGCCTAAGCAGGTAGAAATTTTCACCGACGGTTCTTGTCTTGGCAACCCCGGCCCGGGCGGTTACGGCGCGATTCTGCGCTACGGCAAACACGAAAAAACCTTCAGCGCAGGTTACTACTTAACGACCAATAATCGCATGGAGATGATGGCGGCCATTGTCGCGCTTGAAGCACTGACAGAGCAATGTGAAGTGGTGATGAGCACCGACAGCCAGTATGTCCGCCAGGGGATCACCAGCTGGATCCATAACTGGAAGAAGCGCGGCTGGAAAACGGCCGACAAAAAACCAGTAAAGAATGTCGACCTGTGGAAGCGACTCGATACTGCGCTCAGTCACCACCAGATAAAGTGGGAATGGGTCAAAGGCCACGCGGGCCACCCCGAGAATGAGCGCTGTGACGAATTAGCCCGGGCTGCGGCTGGCAGCCCCAATTTTGAAGATGTGGGCTATCAGTCCGAATCCTGATGGCGCTGGCACGAGCGGAACTGCCTGGTTGCGCCCACAGCCGGGCTCAGCCTTCTGTTTACAGCGGCCTTCTTCGCCGGATTCATGATCAGCGGGAAGGTTCGCTTGCGCGCTACGATAATACTCAGGCAGCCCAGCGCCGGAAAATGGGTGCTGATCACCTTGCCCCCCTGCCGGTTCCACGGCAGCACCTGAAAACGGGTACGCTGTACCACTTCGTAATTCAGCAGGCTCAGCCAGTCCATCAGTCGCATCTGGGTAAACATTCGGCTGTTCCACGGAACGCGGCGGTGAAGCCCGGGGATCAGCTTGCCCATTCCCAGCACGCTGAACGGGTTGAAGCCGCTAATAATCATCCAGCCATCGTCGATCAATACCCGATCCACTTCACGCAGAATACGGTGTGGATCGCTACTCCATGCCAGACTGTGTGCCAGCAGACAGGCATCAACGGATTTTGATTCAAAAGGCAGGCTCATCGGGTCGGCTTTGACATGCAAATCATTGCCGCTTAACCCTACGTTGACCTGATGTGAGATTGCGCAGTTTTCAGTGTCGATCTCCGCGCTGAGATTACCTATTTTCAGCAAATGGAAACCGTACATTTTATCGAGACGGGGCTGCAGGTGCTGCGTCAGCGCATCGCGATAAAATTCACCCCAGGGTATCTCTGACCAGGATTGAGGCACGTGACGAATTTGGCGTGTTTTAGCGGGCTTCATGCTTTACCATCTTCTTTCCATTTCGGGCAATCCAGAGGCGATGATGAATCTTACCAGTATTCCGGCACTTCAGGACAACTACATCTGGACACTTAATAACGATCGGGGCGAATGCCTGATTGTCGATCCAGGCGAAGCAGCTCCGGTCCTTGCAGCAGTGGCAAAAAACCAGTGGCAACCGGTAGCGATTCTTCTCACTCATCACCATCACGACCACGTTGGCGGCGTGAAAGAACTGGTGGAAAAACACCCCCATCTTGTGGTGTATGGCCCAGGCGAAACGCAAGATAAAGGGGCTACCCACATCGTCAGTGAGGGAGATAAAGTGGCTGTTTTGGGGCTAGAATTTAGTATTTTTCTTACCCCTGGGCATACTTTAGGACATATCTCATATCTTAGTTTCCCTTACCTTTTTTGTGGTGACACTATATTTTCGGGTGGTTGTGGCAGGTTATTCGAAGGAACGCCAGTGCAGATGTTTGAATCTTTTCAAAAACTTAACAATCTACCCGAAGAAACACTGGTTTGTTGCGCACATGAGTATACGTTATCCAATTTGAAGTTTGCCCACGCCCTTTTGCCGCAGGATGTGGAGATAGAACGCTATTATCATGAAATTAAGGAGTTACGCGCAAAAAACGGCGTTTCGGTGCCCACAAAGCTGGCTTTAGAGCGGAAAATAAATGTATTTTTGCGAACGCAAGATACTGAATTACAAAAAAATATCGGCTATGAAACATCTCCACAACATGAATGGCAAGTGTTTGCAACTCTACGCGAGAAGAAAGACCATTTTTAATTTTTCAGGTTGTGTTGCGCAAAACGACCACGTATAGTTGCTCGTCTTTTAAGCGAACTATGACACACACATGAAGGCTAAAGCGATATTACTCGCCTCAGTCTTGCTGGTAGGTTGTCAGGCGTCAGGACACGACGCTAACGATCCGGAACAGCATGCACAGAGTTTGTCTTCGGCAAGTCAAAGTGAAACTAGTAAAACCGCAGACCGTTTATTGTCACCGCGCTGGCAGGATGATGGAACCAGCCTTACGCAGGAACAGGATCTGTGGAATTTCATTAGCGACGAGCTGAAGATGAAGGTTCCGGATAACCCCCGGATACGCGAACAAAAACAAAAATATCTGAGAAACAAGAGCTATCTCCACGATGTAACATTACGGGCAGAGCCGTATATGTACTGGATTGTCGAGCAGATTAAGAAACGTAAGATGCCGATGGAACTGGTACTGCTACCCATAGTGGAGAGCGCTTTTGACCCCCATGCAACGTCTGCTGCCAATGCCGCTGGTATCTGGCAGATAGTACCGCAAACGGGGCGTAACTACGGTTTGAAGCAGAACCAGTGGTATGACGGGCGTCGTGATGTTGTCGCCTCTACCAAGGTCGCGCTGGACATGATGCAGCGCCTGAACGGCATGTTTGGCGGGGACTGGTTACTGACCATCGCCGCGTATAACAGCGGTGAAGGACGTGTGATGAAGGCGGTTAAAGCCAATAAAGCCCGCGGGAAACCAACGGATTTCTGGCATCTGTCGCTGCCACGCGAGACCACGGTCTACGTGCCAAAAATGTTGGCTTTGGGTGATATCCTGAAGAACAACAAGCGTTACGGCGTGCGTTTGCCGGAACCTAACGAAGCCCGTGCTCTGGCACGAGTGGAAGTAGGTCAGCAGATTCAGCTGACGCAGGCGGCAGAAATGTCGGGCATGTCACTGAGCAAACTGAAAAGTTTTAACGCGGGTTACAAACGCGGTGCGACGGCGCCAAAAGGCGGTCCTCAGTACATTATGGTACCGAAGTCAAACGTCGCGCAGCTGCGTAATTCGCTGGCAACAGGCGATATCGCTGCCGTGCAGCCAACAGCATTGGCCAGCAATACGACGGCAGGTTCCTACAAAGTGCGCAATGGCGATACTCTGTCTGGAATTGCGAAACGCCTGAACGTTTCGGTGAAAGATTTGCAGCGTGCGAATAATCTTCGCGGCGGCAATATCAAACCGGGGCAGACGCTGAGCCTGGGCGGTAGCGGCAATGCCACCAAACTGGCCGATAATGGCAACAGCATCACCTATAAAGTACGCAAAGGTGATTCTCTGGCCAGCATCGCGAAACGTCACGGAGTCAATATGAAGGACCTGATGCGCTGGAACAACGGTGACATCGCAAACCTTCAACCTGGTGACAAACTGACGCTGTTTGTCAGTAACACCAGCACTCCGGACAGTTAAAACGTCTTCAGACCGATAAAAAGCCAGTCTCAGGACTGGCTTTTTTTTATGCCCTTAACCCAGCCTTTGTTCCCTCTCCTGTGGGTCATTCTGTGATCCCAGACACGCTTACCCGATACCAACTGTGATCCGGATCCCTTAATGGCAACATCCATCTTGTATGGTAGTACATTTGATCCCTAATGTTACCTGGGTGTTTATTTTTTGATCACAACACCTAATAAAAAAAACAATTCAATAACAGGGCGTACCGTTCCTTCGCGGATGAACGTGCAGGGCGTACTGGTAAGAACCCATTAAAAGGCACCGGGTATGACTATCCCCTCATCTGAACTGGCCCGGCAAAGGCCGGATACAGCTTCACAGGCAGGAGAAGCACAGCGCGGACTGATGCGTTTTCTGCCACGTGCCCATCCGCTCTCCTGGTGGATGCTGGTTATCACCACCCTGGCGATCCTGATGAACTCTATCGACAGGATTATCCTTCCTACCCTGCTCCCGGCCATCATGACCTCGTTCCATCTTAGCGAGGTACAGGCAGGCTGGTTGAACTCACTCAGCTTTGTCGGCACGCTGACCGGAGCGGTGCTGTTCGGGCTTTTTTCAGACTGGGTAGGAACCGGCCACAAACGCTGTTACAGCTGGTGTGTGGCCGTGCTGGTAGAGATTATCTCCGGTGTGGCTACGGCATTCTGTAAGTCCCTTGGTGCATTCCAGGCACTGCGTGTGGCAATGGGCATGGGCACCGGCGGCTCTGAACCGATTAACGTCGCGCTGCTCGGCGAATGGTGGCAGAAAGAAAACCGCGGCTTTGCCATTGGCGTGCACCACACAGGCTTCCCTCTGGGTCAGTTTATCGGCCCGATCCTGATTGCCGCCATTCTGGCCTTTGCCACCTGGCGCGAAGCATTTCTGTTTATCCCAATGATTGGTCTGGTGATCCTTATCGCTCAGCTGATCCTGGGCACCCGCAAGAATCACCAGAAGGTCAACGACTGGATCGTGGAGAACAAGCTTACACCGCCGGTGACGGAGTCTTTACAGAAAACGGTGGAGAAGGCTTCGATCTGGTCTAACGTCGCCTCCTGCCTGAAGAATCGTAACTGCCAGCTGGCCATCCTGCTGATCTTCGGATTTACCTGGGCGGAGATGGGCATAGCCAACTTCCTGACGTTGCAGCTGACACGTGAAGTGGGCCTGAACCTTTCCACCGCCGCGATTATTTCCGGGGCTTCAGGACTGACCGGCTGGATTGGGCAGATCCTGTGGGGGAGCTTCTCCGACGTGAAGGGCCGTAAGCGTTCTCTCGGCTTTATTATTGCTGGCTGGATCCTGGCAGCAGCGCTGTGCATCTTTATCCACTCAGCCGTTCTGGGCTGGGCAATCCTGATTTTCTGGGGCCTGTTCCGTAACTCACCTTATCCGGTTGCCTACGCGCTGCTGATCGACTCATCGCCACGTGCCGCCGCCTCCAGTATGGGCCTGATGATTGGCCTGGCGGTTGGCATCGCCGGTATCCTGGTTGCCCCGGTCAGCGGCTGGATCATTCACACTTACGGTTTTACCGTGCACTATCTGGTGATCGCCTGCGTGCTGGTGCTCTCCTGTGTGCCACTCTGGTTTATCAAAGAAACCGTTAACGTCCAAAAGGCCTGATATGACAAATGACCTGGTCTCACTACTTCAGCAGCACCGCCTGATTGAGCTGAATCATCTCTATGAGGAATTTATGCCGGTCTGGCCAACCCACGGGAAGTTCTTTTGCAATCGTGCGGAGGATTACGTCGCCGGAGACGGTAACTATAACTGCCAGCTGAGCCTGGGTGACCATTGCGGCACCCATGTGGATGCGCCGGCACATTTTATCGAGGGCGGAAAAACCATTGAGCAAATCGATGTCCGCCAGCTGACCGGACGTGGGCGCTGTCTGGATATGTCCCATCTGGACGCCAACAGCGATATCAGCCTGCAGATGATTAAGGGCTGGGAAGCAGAGCATGGCGCAATAGAGGCTGGAAATATCGTAATTTTCCGCACCGGCTATGATGAGAAATGGCGCTGCCGTCCGCATCAGGCAGAATTTTTAGCTAACTGGCCGGGGCTGTCAGGCGAAGGGGCTGATTACCTGATTGGTAAAGGCGTGAAAGTCTTCGGTACGGACGCTATGTCGCTGGATCGCTATAGCAATGAGGCACATCCCGCGCATCTGGCCGTGCTGGGAGCGGAATGCCTGATTCTGGAAAATCTGGCTAATCTGAAAACCCTGCCGACAGAATTTACCTTTATCGCGCTGCCGCTGAGAATCAAAGGGGCATCTGCCTCGCCGATCCGGGCGATTGCTCTGGTGAAATAGTGGCCCTTGCGGGGCCGCTATGCTGGCTCAGGGCCTGAAAGCCTCGATAAAGATGATGTCGGTGCTGAAACTACCGTCCGGCTGCAGCGCAAAGTAGTGCTGCACTTCATCAGATGCCGACTGCTGATAAGCGCGGATCGCCTCCACCATTACCGCTGGCGTGCGCATCCGCTCTACCCAGCTGCGAAATTCCAGTTCCAGCCGATCGTGCTGAATAGCGCTGATAGCCAAGCCTGCTTCCGTAAACATCGTCAGCCATTCTCCAGGCGGGTAATCCCGAACGTGCGAAGTATCGCGTAATGCCTCTACCGTCTGTAACCAGATATCCAGTACCGGGTTGCCTGGCGCATTCACATCCATAAAGATGACTTTGCCTGCTGGCTTCAGCACCCGCTTAACCTCACGCAGTGCGCGGCCCACATCATGCCAGTGGTGTGCGGAATAGCGGCTGATGACGATATCAAACTGCTGGTCAGCAAAAGGCAGCTGTTCAGCGTAGCCCTGTTGGGTGGTGAGATGCGTGTAACCACGCTCTCTGGCCGTTTCAGCCACCACCTCCAGCATTTTGGCAGAGAGATCGTAAGCCACCACGCTTTTGACATGTTGAGCCGCCACATAGCTGGCATGGCCGCCACCGCAGCCCAAATCCAGCACCGCCGCTTCCGGCTCTGCAAACAGTCTTTCTCCCAGCCGGACGAGGTCCCGACCGCTGGCGTGCACGGCACTGCTCAGGTAGGCACTGGCCTGTTCACCAAATTGCCGATCGACGTTGTCATGATGATGCTTTGCCATATCTCTGTTTCCTTTGCCTGTAGAGTGAGTATGGGCAGAACGATGGTTTGGCCTGCCCGTGAGTGGCGGCAGGCCAGACATTCCCTAAAGAAGCGCAGGCTTGCCGGGATTGAATTCGACTAGTAGAGGATTGTGATCGGAGGCGCGGGTAACCAGGACGGAGGCTTCTGCCACACCCATTCCGCGATAAAACACAAAATCTAAAGGACGACCAAAGGCTTTGCGCCGGTGATCGTCAGTAAAGTTTACTTCTTCCAGCCCCATATCACGGGCGAAAGTGTATAAGGCATTGATACGCTGGCGGCTCCACGCATTGAAATCTCCCGCCATGATCACCGGCCCCTGATGATGAATAATTTGCTCACCAATCGGCCCCAGCTGCTTGCTGTACACATCGATCCCCAGGCTGAAGTTAACGGCATGGATGTTTACCACCATCAACATCTGCTCATTCGGCAGAGGATATGCCGTCACCAGCGCGGATTTAGCCAGCCGCAATAACGGCTCACGCTCGCGCAGGGGACAGCAATAAACGGGATGGGCAGAGGCCAGCGTCATCACGCCGGAAGGATGCTGAGGCAGGACAAATGCCGGAACCTGATCGGCAGCCAGATAATTTGTAGTGGCAAAACGCACCAGTTCAGGGGTGGTCTGCGCCTCCTGCAGTAAAACCAGATGGGCATCCTTACCAAAATTTTGCAGAACTGACAGCCAGTCAGCGCGCTGCTGTTTGAAAATGTTCCACACCAGTACCCTCAATGAGGACTCGGTAGTCAGCGGTGCGCCGGGCGGCAGAGCCTTGCCGACGTGCAGCATGGCACCAGGCGGAAAAATACGCTCCGCTGGCTGTCCTGCTACATATCTCATGGCATAGGTCTTTTTTCGCACTTTACCGCCTGGCCTTAACTTGATGCTGGATTGATACTGTCATTCATTTATAGGGACTTTAAGGCCGGGTTTCAATCAGAGCATGCTAATAAGGTTTGAAAACAAGTTATACCGGGCCCTGCGGAACAGCGATAAATCCGGGACCAGATAATCTGATCGATGGTTATGACTGTTTGCGGGACAGACAAAAAAGCCCTGAGTCATAAGACTCAGGGCTTAATGTAAAGTGGCGGAACGGACGGGGCTCGAACCCGCGACCCCCTGCGTGACAGGCAGGTATTCTAACCAACTGAACTACCGCTC
>NZ_JBYUWC010000021.1:0-103058 GCF_058137865.1 Erwinia sp. 009765445 | reverse complement strand
ATAGGGCAGGATCGTCTACTGGGGTGGGGTCAGTCCAACTATAGGG
The DNA here is from genome assembly GCF_058137865.1 of Erwinia sp. 009765445. Taxonomy (NCBI): domain Bacteria; kingdom Pseudomonadati; phylum Pseudomonadota; class Gammaproteobacteria; order Enterobacterales; family Erwiniaceae; genus Erwinia; species Erwinia sp. 009765445. Next base: position 103,012 of record NZ_JBYUWC010000021.1, on the reverse strand, counting down.
CAGGATCGTCTACTGGGGTGGGGTCAGTCCAGTGCAGGAGCGTGTTCATAATGCACTGACTGAATCCGGACTCGATCCCTGGCTACGCGAGCAGCAGGTGGATCATCTGATCATCTGCGGCCTGCGTACCGAGCAATGCTGTGAAACCACGGCGCGGGTGGCTTCCGATCTGGGTTACCGGGTGACATTTGTGACCGAAGCAACCCTGACGTTCCCGATTTGCCATAACCGTTTAACTCTGAGCATCAGCGACCTGCGTCACCGGACCGAAAGCGTACTGATCAACCGCTTCGCCGATATTCGTGACGTTGAGGAGTGCCTGCAGGAACTTTCATAAAATGACGACATCGGTGTGGTTTTTGACGTTGCCCGGCGTGATGACGCTGGATATTACCGGCCCGGCAGAAACACTGAAACTGGCCGGCGGTGCCTTCTCACTGCGCTATATCGGCCCGGATGCCAGCGTAATGACCTCCACTGATATGCAGATCGGCGGCATTGAACCGCTGCCGGAAAACCTGCCTGAAGGCTGCCTGCTGGTAGTGCCTGGCGTCTGTGATTCCGGCATCTGGTTTGACACGCCTCAGGCCATCAGCGCACGCAACTGGCTGATGCGCATGCAATCCGCCATTCATGACAGAAAAATCACACTGCTATGCATTTGCTCGGGAGCGCTACTGGCAGCCCGCTCAGGTTTACTAAACGGGGTGCAATGCACCACTCATCATGAAGTGATAGCCCAGCTTAAAATCGCCGAACCAGCCGCGATTGTGAAAGAAAACAGGATATTTATCGAAGATCGTGGCATCTGGACCAGCGCCGGAATTACTGCCGGGATAGATCTCTCACTGCATCTGATTAATCGCCTGTGCGGCTCGCAGATGGCGCTCAGCGTGGCAAGGGAAATGGTTGTTTATTTCCGTCGTTCAGGCGATGACCCGCAGCTTTCACCCTGGCTGCGCTATCGTAATCATCTGCACCCGGCCATTCACCGAACCCAGGATTTACTGGGGAGCCAGCCCGAACAGGACTGGCAGATGGAAGAGATTGCCTCCCGCGTGCATGTCAGCGCCCGCCATCTGGCACGCCTGTTCCGGCAGCATCTGGGGATCAGCGTGAGGGAATATCATGAGCAACTGAGGCTGGCGATTGCACAACAGAGATTGCAGCAGGGCGAAGGGGCAGAAAAAGCCGCCCTGTCGGCCGGATTCTCCTCTTCCCGCCAGCTTCGCCGCGCACTGCAGCGTTCGCAGCAATAGCAGTCAGCTTACGTAATGACGTGTATCCAGCCGCCTTAATCCCAGCGCCAGCAGCAGGCTCCCTGCCAGCGTGACAATAAACACTACCGGGATATCCAGCAGCGGATGCGCGGTGTTATCGAGATGATGGGTGCGCATAAAGTGGATAAACAGCGCATGAACACCATATATGGGCAGAGAATTACGCGAAATGGTGGCTAAAATCGGCAATGGTCGCTGATTGAGGCAGTTTTTAAAAAAAATCAGCAGGCTGATTGCAGCCACAAAGACCACCGGCCCACAGTACAGATACCAGGTATCAGCGAACGCGCCATTTATCGCCATTTGCTTCTTTGTCCCCATAGCAATTCCCACCACGCAGGCCAGAAAGACCACCCCCGCAATCCAGCTCACGCCCGGCTTATCGGTATCCATCACGCCAATTGCCCGGCCAAACAGCGCGTACAGCACGTAATAAAAACTGTCACCGCTGATATATAGATTCAGCGGCAGCCAGTGAAACGGCCCGATGGACTGATCGACAGTATTGGGGTTGGCCAGCACCGCAAGGATTAACGTGACCATGGCAAGATACCCGGCCCGTACTGGCTTGACCTGGATCAGCGGCGAAAGCATGTAGATGGCAATAATGGCGAAGAAAAACCAAAGATGATAGAACACCGGTTTTTGCAGCAGGTGACGAATTGAGAGGCCTTCACTGATTGGCGTCAGCCAGGTGATGTAAGCCAGTGCGACGGCGCTGTAAAATACCAGACAGAGCACAATCCGCAGAAAATGGCGGCCCTGAGCGCTGCGTTCACCAAAAAACAAATAGCCTGAAACCATAAAAAACAGCGGCACACAGACCCGCGAAGCGGAGTTGAGCAGATTGGAAAGGTCCCAGGTGTGTTCGCCGATGGCCGTACTGTTAGTTACGTACCAGGTGGTAGTGTGGATCATGATGACCATCAGGCAGGCCACGGCCCGCAGATTATCAATCCAGCCGATCTTTTCCTTCATTACACCCTCATTGCCGTGCATCAATGCGTATTGAGCGTAGCGCGGTGGAGAGCGTTCAACAACCTCAGAACCCAGAAATCAGACAGACCCGGAAAGGGACGGAGAAGAAGAGTAACTGACCGGTAAATCGCCGGGGTCGAGGTGTTCGACCCACTCATTTTTCTCCTCCGGGCTTTCCCTGGGTCGGCGCGGAGATCTCTGTGTAGTTGAAGTCAAAGAATAAGAAAATTAAAACTATCACGCCCTGACATTACAATGTGGCCTGTTTTTTCAGGCTCTCAGGTACGCTGCGGACTTTTATTTAATCACAGGCGCTTGTCGGGACAGAACCCAACGCCAATTTTCCTTCCGTTCCAGACATTGATGCGCTTTCAGGTTGCTTCGTCTGACGTTAGGTTCTGTTTTGCCATGGCTTTCTTCCAGGCAAACTCGCTGAACTTTCAGCTGCTGCCGGTATCTGCCCGTATTCTCCATCCTTGTCTTGCGGGTAAGGCATTCAATCCGCTCATTGTGGCGCAGGATGTATGAGATTTGAAAGGAAGCCCGCCGTTCGGTAATGGCAAAGACATCCGAGATTTGCTGACGATCAACCCAGTCATTCTGCTGTGAACACCACAGTGCAATCAGGATATAGAGTGGTTTGTCAGCATGAGACTGAAGGGACAGTGGCACATTTGCACTGTCATGGTTTCGCTGTTTCACTGCTTTACGCAGTGAAGGTGAATTCCCTTCATGATGTAAATTCACATCCTTATCCTCCAACGGTGTAAAAAACCCTGTCCCCAATAAAGGCGATAGAGGCAGGGTGGGTGATAACACTTTTACCAGCTGTAGCCTATGCCCACGGTCGCCTGCCATGGACGTTCGATCTCTTCGCCTTTGGTGTAATCAAATCCGGCATAGCCACTGATGCTTTCGTTAAGCTTCAGTTCAGCACCAATCTGGAATGCTGCACCATCAATGCTATTGTTCAGCGTCACATTGTTGATGCGGGCTTTATTGTCATCGGCAAATTCGTTGATACCTGCAAGATGGATGTAGGGCTTCAGGTAACCTTTATCGATGGCGAAGGTGTAGCCCAGGTTCACACCCAGTTCACCCTGCATGGAACGGTAATCGTCACTGTTTACCGCCATACCATTGCTCAGGGTGTACTGTGCGCCGTCAATGGTACGGCCGGTCGCTTTCACGTATGGCTCAGCAAAAAAGCCGTTATCCTGCCAGGTGTAACCCAGCGTCATGCCCAGACCGTAACCGTTGCCAGAGAACTCAGCATGCCCCTTGCCACCGTCCAGCATGCGGACATCCGCACTGTTACTGAAGTGGTTGAACTGCGCCTGTGTATCAACAAACAACCCGTTGTCATAACGACGCGCCAGATAGAACTGTGCACCGTAGCTGTCCACATCACCGTTGCTGTTCATCACGCCAATATCTGAACGTGCAGAGCTGAAGGCAACACCTGCCAGCCAGTTACCGCCTTTAGCCGCATCAAAACCACTGTCCACGCCCAGCATCACACCGTTGGTTTTCAGGTTATAAGAAGCGTCCTCAGCCACCCGGTTTTCATTTCTTCCACCGTAGAGGGCAGCTGACTGGGTTTTGGTGTAGCGGTTGTCTGCTGTTCCCATCAGCAACCCCTGCACCACATTCACCGGGTGCGAATAGCCCGCTTCCGAAGCGGTATTTGCAAGGCGCTGGCCATGAACGGCACGCTGATAGTCTTCATCAATATAATAATTCGGGTTGTAGCCAACGGATGGGACACTCTCATCCTCATAGCTCAGGTAACCGCTGTTACGGATCAGTTCAGCCAAACCAGCGGTATTCGTGTTGATTTGCTTCCAGGAAGTCCCGCTTGCTGCACCACTGGCCCAGGCCAAATCCGCTCCTCTTTTTTTCATCACTGCAATTCCTTTTCTTATAAAAAAGACGCACAAGGACTTGTTTAAATAAACCTTGTTTATTATCGGAAGTAGGTTAATCGGAGGAATGAATCTCCTGATTAATTAATGCCGATTTAGCGTCTCTAACCAGAGGGGTTGTTGAGAAGAAACCTGGGGTAGAGACCATTTATATTTCCCGACAAAGGGTTCAGTCAGGTTAAATATCAAGGTGAGTCTGAAAATTGCAGGCAAAGAGTGTAAAACAAGTAATTTTAATCGTTATGATCAATATTATTGATAAAAACAATAAATTAATCAAAATTTAATAACAACCTTATTCATGTAACTTGAATAAAATAAAAAAATGCCTTTTTAATCAAACTGGACTGACAATAATGACGCCTGTCGCCAATCAATATTTCATATTATTTTTATAACTATCAACTTATTAGATAAATACCCACTGAAAAAATCCGTGCATGAACCTCTCGCGGCATGAGGATAGATATCCTTTGAGTCGCAGGTTGTCCATAAAAATAATCACTCCATTTTTTACAATAAAAAATAACAATAAGCCCTATTTAAACATTATTCATGTACCGGAATATGAATCGAAATGATAATTTCAACATTCTTTGATTAGCGACTTTACTAAAGACCCCAACCATAATTGAGGCACCGATCCCAATTTTGAAATAATATTTAAACTGACCATCAAAATATGCCTAACATAACAGGTTAATAGATCTGATGTTGCTCTGGTTTTGACAAGATGTATTATAAATTATATTTATAGACTGGGATAAATACGGTGAGGGAATTGTGTGGCGGAAGATCACAGCAGCCCGACGTAAAAAAAGCGCCGGGTTCTTCGCCAGCAGGCGACTGATTTCACCCGGCTCAACGTAGTACTCCAATACCAGTGCATTTTCGATAGCGCAAAGGAAGTGCAGCGAGGCTGCAGTATTGATGTCAGTGGTGAAGTTATGATTGCAAACTTTGCGGCCACGACTGTGGGTATAGTTAGCAATTTCAATCGTCTGGGTAAAGCCGGTACCGGTAAGGTCAGTCTGCACGATATCGGTACCCCCTTCATCGATCAGGCGCTGGAAGCCCACCACTGAACACTCCTGCTCACCCGCTGCAATGAACGAAATCTGACCTGCGCAGAACGTATACGATTTTTTGATGACAGGCCTGCGCCGGTTTATTCCTGCTTTAATCGATGCTAAAACAGGTCCGTTTCGGGTATTACTGCGATTTCCGTTATGAGAGGTTTGCGCGTATTATTGGCAAAAATTAACTGATACCTCTCCTGATGAAAGACTTCGCCCCACTACTCAACCGACTGAAATTAAAGCTCACCGCCAGAGAAAAAAAACCGCTGTACCAGCGATTTGTCGCGGTGATTAAAAATGAAGTCCTTCAGGGTTCGCTGCGTCAGGATGATATTCTGCCCAGCGAGCGCGAGTTCAGCCAGCAGCTGCAAATCTCCCGAATTACCGTACGTAAGGCGCTGGCGGAACTGGAAAAGGAAGGTGTGGTGGTGCGGGCGCGTGGTTACGGTACAAAGATCGCCAGCCCAATGGAATATTCGCTGAAGGAACCAAAAGGCTTCTCCCGTCAGGTTTTGATGAAGGGAAAAACGCCTGCCACCACCTGGATCAACAAAAGCGTGGTCCCCTGCGATAAAGAGATCGCTGGCTGGCTGAAGCTGGAGCCAGGCAGCGACGTTTTTCTGCTGAAGCGCATTCGTTACGTTGACGATCAGGCCGTGTCGATTGAGGAATCATGGGTTCCCGCCGCGCTGATAGATAGGGTCGAGGATATTGATATTTCGCTGTATGACTATTTTCTGCAGCGCAACATCCGGCCGGCACAAACTAAAAGTCGCGTCAGTGCACGGATGCCCGATGCAGACATCCGCTCACACATTTCCCTGCCCGACAACGTGCCGATCCTGGTTATCAGCCAGCTGGCTCTGGATGAGCAGGCCACGCCGCTAGAGTACAGCATCAGCTACTGCCGCAGCGATATGTACACGTTTATTGCTGAGTAATGTGCCGCTGCCAGTGGACGGAAAGTTCGCTCCTGTCTGGTGCGCAGTCACCGCCACGGTGCGCCACCACATAGGACGCCACTGCGTTACCTAAAATCACCGCTTCTCCCAGCGTCCATCCCGATGCCAGGCCAGCCAGCACTCCGCCTGCATGGCTGTCGCCAGCGCCAATAGTATCCACCACCGTAGTGGTAAGCGCCGGCACCCAACCTGAACGATTGGCGCTGACATAACCCGCCCCCTCACTGTCCATCCTGACGATAAGCCCACTGTCGAAATGCTCGCGCCAGTCTGCCATCAGCTGCTGGCCTCCAGCCGTTCCTTTGCCCACCAGCCTTTCACTCATCAGCCCGGCCTCCTGGCGGTTAAGCGTGACCAGCGGCTTCAGGGCCATCACGCGCTGAAACAAATTGTCTGAAATATCCGCCAGACGCGGGCCGAAATCGATCAACAACTGGTGTAAACCACGCTGCGCTTCAAGCCACGCGACCAGCCTCTCGCCGCTGGCGGCAGTCAGCTGATAGCCTGAGAGGTAGATCCAGCTCCGCTCTGGCAGTACAAATTGCGCCAGCATCGCCTCATCCCACTGATTCTCGACCCCGCTGACCGAAAGAAAGGTTCGCTCACCGTCAGGCTCCACCAACGCCAGGCACCAGCCGTTGTCGCCTTTATCGGTATGAACCGGAGAGGTAATGCCGTACTCCGCCATTTTGGCCGCCACAATTCCCGCCCAGATGCCTTTGCCTACCGGTAATGCGTTGGTCGCCTCAATCCCCAGCCGGTGCAGGGCAATTGCCACATTCAGCGCGCAACCGCCCACGTTTATTCCCTGCTGGTGCAGCTCAATATCGCTGCCCCGATGGGGTAGCGAATAAGCATCGGCAATCACATCCACTACGGCGGCACCAATCACACAAACTGGCGAACAGCCAGCCAGACGCGGCAAGTCATTATGCGTGATCATACGCCTCCTGACGCTGCTGCCGGAACTCCAGGAAGGCGCGGCTGTAACGGGTAAAGTCGAGCTGGTTGGCGGCGTCCAACTGTGCCCTGAGATCGGGATCGATGGCCTCGATGCCGTGCAGCGCGCCGCAGATGGCGACCGCCATAGCACCGATAGTATCCGTGTCCCCGCCCAAGTTGGCACAAAGCACGGCGCAACGTGTGGGATCGGTATCCGCCAGTGCTACCATGGCAATGGCGGCCGGAACAGACTCTATGGTGGCCGTTCCGGCACCGATCAGTTGATAAATGTACTCCATCGCCTGTTCCACGCCCACGGCGTTATCCACCACCTGTAGCGCAAGCTCAATACGTGCCGCCATCGAAGGGCTGAAGGTGGTGACACGTTTCTCCTGCGCCGCTTTTGCTACTGCAGGGAGCTGATCACGGATCGCCGCCCACGCCTTCCCTTCTACGGCCAGCGAAACAGCCCATGCGATCGCTGTCGCCCCGGCAATTGCCACGTCTGACTTATGGGTCGGGCTGGAAGCCAGCTCAACGTCGCCGATAAAACCGGCCAGATCGCGTGGCGGAAGCAGGCACCCCAGTGGCGAAACACGCATCGCAGCGCCGTTAGTCAGGCCGTTATTTTCCAGTTGCTGAATCGGCGTTCCTGCCTTCATCGCGTTGAGGGCAATTTTCGACGTTGGCCCCAGAACATTTTTATTGAAGGCATCAAATCCTTCCGCCCACTGCAGGATATTATGGCCAATCACCTCCGGTTCAATCGCCCCGTCACAGCTGATGATGGCATCGGCCAGCGCCAGTGCCATGGAGGTGTCGTCGGTAAACTCGGCGGCGCGGAAGTAGCAGGCCGCATTGTTTTCAGCTGGTCCCGGTAAAAAGCGGTCGATCCAGCCAAAATGCTGCTTCACTCGGGTGCGGGGCCACAGCTCCGAGGGCATCCCCATCGCATCGCCCAGAGCCTGACCATAGAACGCACCCAAAATTCTGCTTTCCTGACTGACTGTCATAATTTTCCCCTCAAAGTTATGCAAAATGGCTACTTTTCGCTGCCGGTCGACATGACTAATGCACTCAGCTCGTCACTTTTTTTACGACCATCGCGGAACAGCACCACAAAGACCACGGTGATAATCGCAATCATCACGCTGCCAAACAGCCACATCCCGCTCCAGTTAAAGGTTAAGCCATTTACAGGCTGCGAATACTGGAACATCTCCTGCATCAGGTAACCCCCGAGGCGATAACCCAACAGGCTCCCCACGCCCTGGCAGGCAAGGGTAATCAACCCCTGAGCCGCATTGCGCATCTCAACAGGGGCTTTTTTATCCACGTAGATATAGGCGGTAACAAAATAGAAGTCGTAGCTGACGCCGTGCAGCAGAATGCCCATAAACAGCAAGCCGTAGGTCAGGACGTTCTGATCGCTGCCGAACACAAAGAACACATAGCGCAGCGCGGCAGTGACCAGCCCCAGCAGCAGGACCTTGCCAATCCCAAAACGCTTGATAAAGAACGGCAGCACCAGCAGGAAGAAGATCTCAGACAGCTGACCCAGCGTCATCCAGCCGGTAGCGTGCTGCAACCCCACTTCGCTGAGAAAGCCTTCAGCAAAGATGTAGTAGAAGGCCAGCGGCATGCTGAACATAAATGAGCAGACAAAAAAGACCAGGAAGCTGCGATCCTTCAGCAGATGCAACGCATCCAGTCCCAGCGCCACCCGCAGGCTGAATTTCCCCCGGCTTTTCGGTTCTGTCGCTGGCAGCGTCAGAGCAAAGATCCCGAGAACAGCAGAGCTGGCAGCAGCGATCAGCAGAGGAATATTGCTGGCCGAGATATCTCCAAAGCCCAGCATTGGCGGCAGGAAACCACAGACAATACCGGAGGCAATCCACCCCAGCGTACCGAGAACGCGAATGCGCGGGTAGTCGCGCTCCACATCACCAACATGCGAAAAGGCAATGCTGTTGGTCAGTGCGATGGTCGGCATGTAGGTCAGAGAGTAGAGCAGCAGCAGGATAAAGAACGGCCCGAAATGATCCTGCTGTGCGGCAAGGAACATCAGCACAGCACCGGCAAGCATCAGCACGGCAAGCACCTTTTGTGCCTGGAAGAAACGGTCGGCCAGTGACCCGACCAGAATGGGGGACATGATGGCCGCCAGCGAGGTGCAGGCATAGCACCAGGCGATCTCTACCGGAGTAAAGCCTTTGCTGTGCAGCAGGGCCCAGAGCGGCACGAACCATGCTCCCCAGATAAACCATTCGATGAACATCATTAAAGACAAAGAGGCAATTTTATTTTTCATGTGGGTGATTCCCTGGTGTAGATACCAGACCAATAGTACCTTTGAGCAATACCTTTGCAATACCAATAGTCGATTCTTAGAGCTGAATCGCTTTTTCAGAGCAAGTCTGCCTTTCTGTCTGAGAAAATGGCTGATTAAGATTGCGAGAATGGCAGAAACCGAACGGATAACTTCGCTTAATTAACATCGGGCTGACTATCTGGCGGTCAAAGGGTATACTGACGCCCACTTTTTAAAACCGTCTCGCGTGCGAATTCAACATGCAAAAGTTTGATACCAAGACATTTCAGGGACTGATCCTGACCTTACAGGATTACTGGGCACGTCAGGGTTGTACCATCGTGCAGCCACTGGACATGGAAGTAGGTGCGGGAACGTCTCACCCGATGACCTGCCTGCGCGCACTCGGCCCTGAGCCAATCGCCGCGGCCTACGTGCAACCTTCACGCCGCCCTACTGACGGCCGCTACGGCGAGAACCCGAACCGCCTGCAGCACTACTATCAGTTCCAGGTGATCATCAAACCCTCACCGGACAATATTCAGGAACTCTACCTGGGCTCACTGAAAGAGCTGGGTATGGATCCGACCATTCACGATATCCGTTTCGTGGAAGATAACTGGGAAAACCCAACGCTGGGCGCATGGGGCCTGGGCTGGGAAGTGTGGCTGAACGGCATGGAGGTAACGCAGTTCACCTATTTCCAGCAGGTTGGCGGCCTGGAGTGCAAACCCGTCACCGGCGAAATCACCTACGGTCTGGAGCGTCTGGCGATGTATATCCAGGGCGTGGACAGCGTTTACGATCTGGTGTGGAGTGACGGTCCTCTGGGGAAAACCACCTACGGCGACGTGTTCCATCAGAACGAAGTGGAGCAGTCCACTTACAACTTCGAATACGCGGATGTCGACTTCCTGTTCAGCTGCTTCGAGCAGTATGAGAAAGAGGCCCAGAGCCTGCTGGCGCTGGAGAAACCGCTGCCGCTGCCAGCCTACGAACGCATCCTGAAGGCGGGTCATACCTTTAACCTGCTGGACGCGCGTAAAGCCATCTCCGTAACCGAGCGTCAGCGCTATATCCTGCGCATTCGCACCCTGACTAAAGCCGTGGCTGAAGCCTACTATGCGTCTCGTGAAGCGCTGGGCTTCCCGATGTGCAATAACAAGAAATAAGAGGCAGCCATGACTGAGAAAACTTTTCTGGTGGAAATCGGCACCGAAGAGCTGCCACCAAAGGCACTGCGTAACCTTGCCGAATCTTTTGCGGCTAACTTTACCGCCGAGCTGGATGCCGCAGGCCTGAGCCACGGTGAAGTCAGCTGGTACGCGGCTCCCCGCCGCCTGGCGCTGAAGGTCGCAAACCTGAGCGCGGCGCAGCCGGACCGCGAAGTCGAAAAACGTGGCCCGGCCATCGCCGCTGCGTTTGATGCCAGCGGTGTGGCAACCAAAGCCGCAGAAGGCTGGGCCCGCGGCTGTGGTATCACCGTCGATCAGGCCGAGCGTCTGAGCACCGACAAAGGTGAATGGCTGCTGTATCGCGCCCATGTGAAAGGCGAAAGCGCCCAGTCGCTGCTACCAGCCATGGTCAGTACTTCACTGGCGAAGCTGCCGATCCCTAAACTGATGCGCTGGGGCGATTCTGACGTGCAGTTTGTCCGCCCGGTGCATACCGTGACGCTGCTGCTGGGTGACGAGAGCATTCCTGCCACCATCCTCGGTATTGATTCAGCCCGTACAATCCGCGGCCACCGCTTTATGGGCGAGCCGGAATTCACCATTGAAAGCGCCGATCAGTATCCGCAGATCCTGCTGGAACGCGGCAAAGTTCAGGCGGATTATGAAGTGCGTAAGGCGCAGATCAAGGCAGATGCTGAAGCCGCTGCCCGCAAAATGGGCGGCATTGCCGACCTCAGCGACAGCCTGCTGGAAGAAGTCACCTCTCTGGTCGAGTGGCCGGTGGTGCTGACGGCGAAGTTTGAAGAGAAATTCCTCGCGGTTCCGGCTGAAGCGCTGGTGTACACCATGAAGGGCGATCAGAAGTATTTCCCGGTCTATGACGCTGTGGGCAAGCTGCTGCCAAACTTTATCTTTGTGACCAATATCGAGTCGAAAGACCCGCAGCAGATTATCGCCGGTAATGAGAAAGTGGTGCGTCCACGTCTGGCCGATGCGGAGTTCTTCTTCAACACTGACCGTAAAAAGCGCCTGGAAGATAACCTTCCACGTCTGGAAACCGTGCTGTTCCAGAAAGAGTTGGGTACGCTGCGCGATAAAACTGACCGTATTCAGGCGCTGGCTGGCTGGATTGCCGGGCAGATTGGGGCAGACGTCAACCACGCGACCCGCGCTGGCCTGCTGTCCAAGTGTGACCTGATGACCAACATGGTGTTCGAGTTCACCGACACCCAGGGCGTGATGGGCATGCACTATGCGCGCCACGATGGCGAAGCAGAAGACGTGGCCGTGGCGCTGAACGAGCAGTATCAGCCGCGCTTTGCCGGTGACGAGCTGCCGTCCAACCCGGTGGCCTGTGCACTGGCGATTGCTGACAAAATGGATACCCTGGCGGGGATCTTCGGTATCGGCCAGCATCCGAAAGGCGATAAAGACCCGTTCGCACTGCGCCGCGCCGCGCTGGGCGTGCTGCGTATTATCGTTGAGAAGAATCTGCAGCTGGATTTGCAGACGCTGACCGGAGAGGCGGTGCGCCTGTATGGCAGCAAGCTGAGCAACGCCAAAGTGGTCGATGAAGTGATCGACTTTATGCTCGGTCGTTTCCGCACCTGGTATCAGGAAGAAGGCCACAGCGTGGACACCATCCAGGCCGTGCTGGCCCGCCGCCCTACCCGTCCGGCGGATTTCAACGCGCGTATGAAGGCGGTTTCCCACTTCCGTACGCTGGAAGAGTCCGCCACGCTGGCCGCAGCCAACAAGCGCGTCTCCAACATTCTGGCGAAGTCCACCGAGCCGCTGAACGACAGCGTGCAGGCCTCACTGCTGAAAGAGAACGAAGAGATCCAACTGGCAACCTACGTGTCGGCGCTGACCAGCAAACTGGCTCCTTACTTTGCAGAAGGCCGCTATCAGGATGCGCTGATTGAGCTGGCGCAGCTGCGGACCGCCGTGGATAACTTCTTCGAGAAAGTGATGGTAAACGCGGAAGAGCGTGAAGTGCGGATCAACCGCCTGACGCTGCTGTCGAAACTGCGTGAGCTGTTCCTGCAGGTGGCGGACATTTCTCTGCTGCAGTAAACCGGGAAGATGCGGGGGGATCGGTTTCCCCCGCGTTTCAGTCCTCCCGAGCCGGTGATTTACCTCGCCCGGAATAATGGATTCCATTCCGTTCTTTTACTTTCAGTGGAAAATCAACGCTGAGAGGCCTTCATATCAATCACAAAGCGGTACTTCACGTCCCCTTTCAGCATCCGCTCAAAGGCCGTTTCAACCTCATCCAGACGGATCACTTCAACATCCGAGACGATATTGTGCTCACCACAGAAATCCAGCATCTGCTGCGTTTCCTGAATGCTGCCAATCGAGGTGCCAGAGATACTGAGACGCTTAAATACAATCGGCGTGACGTTCGGTGACTGGTGCGGCGCATCAGGGATCCCTACCAGCACCAGATTTCCGTTGGTTTTCAGCGTGCTGAGGTACGGGTCCAGATCGTGCGGTGCGGCGACGCAGTCAAGGATAAAGTCGAGGCTGTTGGCTTCAGCAGCCATCTGCTCAGCGTCTTTCGACACCACCACTTTGCTGGCCCCAAGACGTAGCGCATCGCTCCCTTTCGCCGGAGATGTGGTGAACAGCACCACTTCCGCACCAAGCGCCTTCGCCAGCTTCACCGCCATATGGCCCAGACCACCCAGACCAATCACACCCACACGCTGACCCGGCTGAATATTCCAGTGCTTCAGTGGGGACCAGGTGGTCACTCCGGCACACAATAGCGGCGCAACGGCGCTTAATTGCAGATTTTCCGGCACGTTAACCACAAACTTACTGTCCACCACAATAGCATCGGAATAGCCGCCAAAGGTTTTACCGCCGATCACCTTTTCCTCACCGTTATAGGTCGCGGTGAAACCTTCCTCACAGTACTGCTCTTCGCCCTGGCTGCACTGCGCGCAATGGCCACAGGAATCTACCATCACGCCAACGCCAACCAGGTCGCCTTCTTTAAACGCGGTGACCTCGCTGCCTGTCGCAAGGACACGACCGACAATTTCATGCCCCGGCACCAACGGGAACTGGCTGACACCCCATTCGTTACGGGCCATATGCAGATCCGAATGGCACACGCCGCAATAGTGAATGTCGATATGCACATCGCCTGCCTGCAGTTCACGGCGTTGAAATTCAAAAGGTTCGAGAGGTGTTGTCGCAGACTTTGCTGCCAGACCGGTGACTTGCATGTAGCTGTGCCCTGTTTTGCAAAGCGGCGTAGAGTAGAGAAATGTGCCGGACAGGGCAAGGCAGAATTGTAAACGAGGAATTCATAAAAAGAGTTTACGGTGAGGACGACAGTGTAAAGTGAGTAACCATCGCGGCTCAATACAGCTCGGCTGTATCCTGATAAACAAAGCCGCAGAATGAATACCAGCCTCTTAAAACACAAAACCCGCCATCCGGCGGGTTTCTCCTACTACCCCAGCAACTCACGGCTGAGACAAGGATTCGACTGAATCAATTGCATCAATTTTTGAGCACTGCGCGAAGGTTTGCTGCGCTTCGCTTCCCAACTCTTAACCGAAGAAACACTGACGCCCATCGCCAGGGCAAATTCATCAATCTCCATGCCGGTAATCTCGCGTATGCGTTTTGGTTCGGGTATCGACACTTCACCCTTTAAAGCGGGAGCGGCCTGGATAACTTCACGTGTTAACACAATATGCTCAAGACTGGACAACAACTCGACCATTGGATCTTTATATTCCATAGAGCACTCCTCATAAAATCACTAATGTGAACGACCAGAGGGAAGGAGCCTGAGTCTCAGGCTCACAATGCTGGCGGACAACAGCCTGAGAGCTCGTGGGAGGCAGTGCAGGGAAACGCCAGGATTTAAAGTATTAGATCAAAACACCCGATTTGCGTCATATTTTTTGACTATTTTTCAACCTTGCTTTTCAACCTGCCTCCTCTACCACCAGGGCCAGACTACTGCTGTAAGTAAACTGCCCTGTGCACGCCCGAGGGCAAACGCTATGTTGATGGCCGGTTAAACGGAACCGCAAAATTTCTTCACCCTTCCGGCAAGGATTCCCGTATCCTCCCTGACCGAGTTAGACTATTCTTTAGACGCGGAACTGACCGCCTTCATTACTTGCAAGCCCTTCTATTACAGGAGTTACTTTCCCATGACGACAGGAATTTCACGCATCTGGACGCGACTGTTAGTGCCTTTTGCCGCGCTGTTTCTGGTCTTTCAACTGACCGGTTGCGGCGATAAAGAAGCCGACCAGCGCAAAGCCTTTATCGATTTCCTGCAGAACACCGTGATGCGCAGTGGTGAACACCTGCCCAGCCTGAGCGAAGATCAGAAGCAGAAATTCGGTAATTACGTTAACGATTACGCCATCATTTATGGTTTCTCACAGCAGGTGAACCGTGCGGTGGATTCCGGAATGAAGCCGGTGGTGGATGAGCTGAGCGCCATCCGCACACCGCAGGATTATCTGACCCGCCGTGATTCACTGCGTCAGGCCAGCGGCTCGCTGGGCGTGCTGACCCAGCAGATTCAGGCGTCCAAAACTCAGGCAGACACCAGCAAAGCCGCGCTGAAGCAACCGTCCGATCTGAAAACGATTTACGACAACGTTTACAATAAAGTGGTGACGCTGCCAGCTAATTCGCTACAGCCATTGCTGCCAGCTCTGCAGACGCTGAGCCAGGACGCGGTGCAGGCCGGGGATTTCCTGCAGCAGCAGGGCGCACAGGTGACGTTTAACGGCACGACGATACAGTTCCCAAGCCAGCAGCAGGCCACACAGTACAATGCGCTGATGAGCAACCTGTCGGCCAATGCCCAGGCTCTGAGCCAGGCGCAGAGTGCCCTGCAGAGCGGGTTCCAGTAAATATCCGGACAGAATGTGTCGCGGGCCGACTGAATTCGCCCTTCAGAGGTGAATAGTACGCACTTGTTGGGGCGGATTTATTCCGCCCCTTTTGCTTAACAGACTCCTGATCCCCATTCCAGAAACTCGTAATTTTCTTACATCCGATAACCATTTGATTTAAGGGAACGGCCTGCTGTGATCGGCCTCATTTCCGGCCAAAAATAAATTGTGATATGCATCACGTATTAAACAGAAAGTCACTGAGTCAGATTGTGACAAAAATCACACAAACCCCGCCGTTTTGCGCATTTATTCGCCAGCGTGTTTTTTTTACAGCGAATAATTGTGATCGGCATCACTAAAAATAGCCCTCACCATCCCCTAACTTAGTGATATACATCACACTTTGTCCGATGACTACGCAGCGTCATATTCGCGTGATAGAGTCCGCCTGCATACAGTGATACTGACGGCTCCCCGCCGTACTGTCCTAAACAAAAATCAACGCGCTCTCTTATTTGTCAGCGCGTACCAATAAGGGGTGTGTTTTTATGTCCTCATCAGATATCAAGATCAAGGTCCAGAACTTTGGTCGCTTTCTGAGCAATATGGTGATGCCAAATATCGGGGCGTTTATCGCCTGGGGTATCATCACCGCACTGTTTATTCCTACTGGCTGGCTGCCGAACGAAACGATGGCCAAACTGGTCGGCCCGATGATCACTTATCTGCTGCCATTGCTGATCGGTTTCACCGGTGGTCGTCTGGTCGGTGGCGATCGCGGCGGCGTGGTGGGTGCGATCACCACCATGGGCGTGATCGTGGGTGCGGATATGCCAATGTTCCTCGGCTCAATGATTGCCGGTCCTCTGGGCGGCTGGGCGATAAAACGCTTCGACCGCATGGTTGACGGCAAAATCAAAAGCGGCTTCGAAATGCTGGTCAACAACTTCTCTGCCGGTATCATCGGTATGCTGTTGGCGATCCTCGCTTTCCTGGCTATCGGCCCGCTGGTTGAAGGTCTGTCCCACATTCTCGCCGCTGGCGTGAACCTGATGGTGCAGAATAACCTGCTGCCACTCACCTCCATCTTCGTGGAACCGGCGAAAATCCTGTTCCTGAACAACGCCATTAACCACGGTATCTTCTCGCCACTGGGTATCCAGCAGGCCAGCGAAGCCGGTAAGTCGATCTTCTTCCTGATCGAAGCGAATCCGGGCCCGGGTATGGGCGTACTGATGGCTTACATGTTCTTTGGTCGTGGTAACGCCAAGCAGTCTGCGGGCGGCGCGGCAATCATCCACTTCCTGGGCGGCATCCACGAGATTTACTTCCCGTATGTGCTGATGAACCCACGTCTGATCATCGCCGTTATTCTTGGCGGTATGACTGGCGTGTTCACCCTGACTCTGCTGAATGGTGGCCTGGTTTCTCCGGCCTCCCCGGGTTCAATCCTGGCGGTACTGGCAATGACCCCGAAAGGTGCGTATTTCGCTAACATCGCAGCGATTATTGCCGCCTTCGCCGTCTCCTTCGTGGTTTCTGCAATCCTGCTGAAAACCAGCAAAGTTAAAGAAGATGACGATATCGAAGCTGCGGCCCGTCGCGTCAGCGAAATGAAAGCCCAGTCTAAAGGCCAGACCGGTACTGCAGCAGCAGCTGATGGCATGAACGGCGATCTGAGCCACGTACGTAAAATCATCGTGGCCTGTGATGCCGGTATGGGCTCCAGCGCCATGGGCGCAGGCGTGCTGCGTAAAAAGGTTAACGATGCGGGCCTGAGCAATATTTCCGTCACCAATACCGCGATTAACAACCTGCCGGGCGATGTGGATCTGGTGATTACTCACCGCGATCTGACCGAACGTGCAATGCGCCAGGCTCCTCATGCCCAGCATATTTCGCTGACTAACTTCCTCGACAGTGGCCTGTACACTGACCTGACTGCGCGCCTGGTTGATGCAAACCGCACTGCCGGTCACCGTGATAAAGTCAGCGCCACGCTGAGCGACAGCTACGATGACAGCCAGGAACACCTGTTCAAACTGAGCGCCCGCAATATCTTCCTGGGCAACCATGCTACGGATAAAGAGCAGGCTATCCGCTTTGCTGGTGAGCAGCTGGTGCGCGGCGGTTACGTTGAACCAGAATATGTTCAGGCGATGCTGGATCGTGAAAAACTGACCCCGACCTATCTGGGTGAGTCCATCGCCGTGCCACACGGCACCATTGAAGCGAAAGACCGCGTACTGCAGACCGGTGTGGTGTTCTGCCAGTATCCGGAAGGCGTTCGCTTTGGTGAAGAAGAAGAGGATATTGCCCGTCTGGTTATCGGTATCGCCGCTCGCAACAACGAGCACATCCAGGTGATTACCAGCCTGACCAACGCGCTGGATGATGACAGCGTCATCGCCAGACTGGCCAGCACCACTGACGTGCAGGAAGTCCTGGACCTGCTGTCTGGCAAACAGCCAGCGTAAGCCTTCAGGAATTGCAAGTATTACACCCCAGGGCCGGGCATGCCCGGCTCTTTCTTCGGGCCGGGTTTGTCCGGCCTCATCGTTAATACGGGAAAAATTATGAAAGCTCTTCATTTTGGTGCCGGTAATATTGGCCGCGGCTTTATTGGTAAATTGCTGGCTGACGCCGGTATTCAGCTGACGTTTGCCGACGTTAACCAGGTGGTTCTGGATGCGCTGAATGCCCGTCACGAGTACCCGGTCCACGTGGTTGGCGAGCAGGCTAAGGTCGATATCGTCAGGGGCGTGAATGCCGTTAACAGTGCCAGCGATGACATCATCCCGCTGATCGCTGAGGTTGATATCGTTACCACGGCGGTTGGTCCACAGATCCTCGAGCGCATTGCCGGTGGTATCGCGAAGGGTCTGGCCAAACGCAGTGATAGCGGTAATACCCGTCCTCTGAATATCATCGCCTGTGAAAATATGGTGCGCGGTACCACGCAGCTGAAAGGCCACGTGATGAAAGCGCTGCCTGAGCAATATCACGCCTGGGCTGAAGCCAACGTGGGCTTTGTCGATTCTGCTGTAGACCGCATCGTGCCGCCTTCTGAAGCCGGTACCACCGATCCGCTGGAAGTCACCGTGGAAACCTTCAGCGAGTGGATCGTGGATAAAACGCAGTTCAAAGGCGATCTGCCTGCCATTCCGGGCATGGAACTGACCGATAATCTGATGGCCTTCGTGGAACGCAAGCTGTTCACCCTGAACACCGGTCATGCAATCACCGCCTATCTGGGCCAGCTGGCGGGTCACAAAACTATCCGTGATGCGATCCTTGATGAGAAAGTCCGCGCAGTGGTGAAAGGCGCGATGGAAGAGAGCGGCGCGGTGCTGATTAAGCGTTACGGCTTTGAAGCCGACAAGCATGCGGCTTATATCCAGAAAATCCTCGGACGTTTCGAAAACCCGTACCTGAAAGATGATGTTGAGCGCGTAGGCCGTCAGCCGCTGCGTAAACTGAGCGCCGGCGATCGTCTGATCAAACCAACGTTGGGTACGCTGGAGTATGGTTTGCCGCACAACAATCTGGTGACCGGTATCGCCGCTGCTATGCATTACCGCAGCGACCAGGACCCGCAGGCGCAGGAGCTGGTCGATTTGCTGTCCCGCCTCGGCGTGCAGGCTACTCTGGCGCAGGTTTCTGGTCTGGAAGCTGACAGCGAGGTGGTGGCAGCCGTAGTGAAGGCTTACAACGCTATGGCATAATGCCATTGCTTCCGGCTTCAACGGATGAACGGACAGGGCACGACCTGGTCGTGCCCTTCACGGCGGTGGAACCGCGAGGTTTTAGTACGATATGCAGGCTCTCATGGAAAAACCACAGGCTTTTGAGAATCGGGTGCTTGAGCGCCTGAACGCCGGAAGAACGGTCAGAAGCTTTTTGATCGCGACGGTGGAACTGCTGGCCGAAGCGGTAAACCTGCTGGTCATTCAGGTCTTTCGCAAGGATGATTACGCCGTAAAATATGCGGTAGAGCCTCTGTTACTGGGTGATGGCCCGCTGGGTGAACTGTCGGTCAGGCTGAAGCTGATCTACGGCCTGGGAGTGATCAGCCGCACTGAATACGAAGATGCCGAGCTGCTGATGGCACTGCGTGAAGCCCTGAACGATGACGGCACCGAGTATCGCTTTACCGACGACGAGCTGCTGGGCCCTTTTGGCGAGCTGCACTGTGTGACTGCCCTGCCTCCCCGTCCCGACCTCTCCTGTGATGATGCCGAGCTGCGCGCCATGCTGCAGCAGCGTTATCAGCAGGTGGTTCGCTCCACGATGGTGCTGTCGCTGACCGAACTGATTTCCCGCATCAGCCTCAAGCAGGCTTTCAAAAAGTAGCCAACGCCCTTTCCCTCTTGCCGTCGCTTTCGTGTATCCTTGCGGCAATGAATCACATCACGGTTAATGACAATGAAAGAACAAGTTCAGGCAGAAATTAAAAACCTCAGCGACAAGCTGGATGCCCTGACGCGCAAGGAGCCGCTGCTGCTGGAATCCGGCGATGCAGAAAAGTTGGGCGAGCTGCTGAAAGAAAAAGAGAAAGTGGTTGAAGAGCTGGAGCGTCTGCGCGGCGTACGCGAAGAGAAGCTGAGCAAAGAAGCACAAAAACTGAAGCAGATGCCGTTCAGCCGCACGATCACTAAAAAAGAGCAGGCCAATATGGGCGCGCTGAAAAAAAGCGTGCGTGGCATTGTGGTGGTGCACCCGATGACCGCGCTGGGTCGCGAGATGGGCCTGAAAGAGATGACCGGCTTCGCGAAAACGGCTTTTTAAGGTTTGCCTTTTTAAAATACAAAGTGCCCACACATGCCTGCCCCTACCAATTGCCGTAGGGGTACGTTTTGTCCTTGATAAAATCACGGGTACTTTTCAAATAGCGGTAACCTTTTGAAAAGCGGGTTACTCCCCTGCAGACGTCCAGCTTATCCCCGGAGACGGTTTTCAGGTTAACCACCGGAACCGGGTAATTATCCCCGCCCCCGCTGTTTTGTAACCACACCCGCACTTTACCCTCCGGTGCCAGCCCGAACAGCAGGGTGTCATACCACGCGGGCTTGCCCGGACGGTATTTGTTGGCGGCGGGTGACTTCATTTTCTGCCACACGGACTCCGGGAAAAACAGGCTGGTCTCATACACTTTTTTATCGATGATAGAGTCCCAGCAGAACACCATATACTGCGGCGGGTAATCCGCCCGATTGAAGTTAATGTAACCACTTCGGCTATTTTCATTCCAACGGCCAACAATTTTGGGATCGCTATGCGTGCCGTCCAGCATGTTAAAGCTGAGCAAATAGCCCCGGGTGTCGGTGATGGCGGCGTAAGTCACCAGCGCGGGCAGGGCTTTGGGGGTGAGAAAAGCAAACCCCCATTTGCCATGCGGCAACGGATAGTCGCCCCGGTAAAACGGCGAGGTTTTTGTCTGTCCCTGACAGCCGGTCAGCAGCAGCATCAGCGCGGCAGTATTTTTTTTCATCACTGTTTTTTTCCTTCCATGTTATAAACCATACGGCACCAGCGTTCGTCGGGGCGATGGGGAAAGCCCAGCGTTTGCGACGGTGACACGCCGCCCCGGATATTCCCCGCGACATCCGTCACCCGCGCATTCCAGTGCGCGGAGCAGTGAAGGTAGTCCGCAATCAGGTCATATTCCGCCGCGCTGAAGCTGCCCACTTTCTGCCCCTGCCGGGTGGCCCTGCCCATCGCCAGCGCTTTAGCGCAAAGGGGGAACAATTCTGTCGGCAGGGTTAAATTTTTGTCGTCGTCCTGAATCTCTTCAAATACCACCCCGGCCTCCTGAGCGGCCTCTATCATCACCCGCAGCGCGACCTTCGACCAGTCGTTTTTTACCCGCCGGTTGCGCAGCGACAGCGCCGCAAAGCTGCGCTTCTGAACGTTGCCGTAGCGGTCCGGCGGCAGCCGCTCATCGGCCCACACCTCCGCCGTGACCTCCCGGTTATGCAGCCGCGCGGCGATGGCCGGATAGCGGTCCAGCGCGTTCAGTTCACCGAGCGCCTGCTTAAACACCCGGGTCTGTTCTCCCGGCCTGCTCAGCGGCACCGTCTCCGCCCGCGGACGGGTCAGCCACAGGTCTTCCCTGGCCAGCGGCAGATAACCGCCGCCGATATCGGAGTGCGCACCGGGCAGCGCCAGCTCCGGCCAGGCGGGCCGCACGCTGTTCAGCGCAAAGTTGAAGCGGCACTCGTGCTGCGCCGTCAGTTGAAACACCTTTTCCGCCACGCCGGGGCGCAGCCCGAGGTTCACGCTGCCGGTGTCGGCGCTGTGCGGATTCAGGCCGTTAACCGCGGTACCAATGGCCGCCACGCTGTCAAACAGGCCGATAAAGCGGGTTTTCCCGGCGGGGGCGCCCTGATATGCCACCCCGTCCAGCCCCTGGCAAACAGCGCTGATAATGGCCGGGTCCTGCGAACAGACACGGTTAGCGAAATGACGCGCGGCGGCAGCGCCCCGGCTGAAGCCGAAAAGGTCGAACTTCAGGGTTTTAATCGTAAAGGGAGCATGAGCCACCGCTTCCCGGATGTTGGAGATGGCCTGCTGTAAGGATGTTGGCAGCTTTACCACCGCATCATCCGTTTTGGCCACCACGCCGGTATCGGCAATACCCAGCACCAGCCCCACCGTGCTGTCCGCCTCGCCCGCGCGGGTACCGATGCCCTCAATATACATGGCCTGCTGAGCCTGCTCGCTGTCGGCGGGAAATTGCTGGCTGTACAGCGTGCTCAGCCAGTACACATTGGTGTAATAACCGGTATGGCTGGTTGCCCCGATGCCGCTGATGCCCATCTTCTCCCGTGCCGCCTGGTTCAGGATGGACTGCGCGTCGGTATTGCTCAGGTTGAAGTGCTCGCCGCTGCACGCGCTCCGCGCCATCGAATGAAAAGGCCGACGGGTCGCGACACATCAGCTCACCCTGCTCATCAATATAAAACAGCCGGGCGGGGCCATAAGTCTCCGCCAGCATCACCACCTCACCCGACATCACCATGGCTTTCAGGCGGGCCTTCTCCCGTGGCCCGTGCCGTCGGGACTGATGGGAACTGGAATAGTAAGGACGCTCCACCATATTCACCACGCGAAAACCGCGGTCGCGACTGTCGTCAAATTCATAGCTATCCTGAATACGCAGCCAGGCAAAAAAGGGAGAAATAATGCGTTCGTACGCTTCAGGGGCGAGGTCGTCTTTCGGCAGATAATAAAGGTCATTTCCCGGCAGGCTGAGGCTCATCATCCATTCCTTTGGAGAGAAAACACCGCGAAATCGTATTTTTTATGAGCGATACGGGGTTGATTTCAGACAAAGAAAGGCGATAAAAAAGGCAGAAACTGTTGAAAACGTGCGCAATAAGAGATTTTTGGCAGGGATAATTTATTGCAGTCACAGTCCGGCTGAAAGAATAAGATGAATGAATGACGCTTATGACGTTAGCGGAGAATGTCCTGCGACACTCTCCGCTCCTGCATTAAACAATATCGGGTTATTCTGCAACAGAAGCCGTTCTCTGTGCGCCTGTTAGGGGCACTTTAGTTTTAGGAGCCACTCACTTCTTCGCGTATTTCGCTTCCAGCGTGGCGAACCACGGTGCCACGAAGTCAGTGGATTCTCCCCAGCCAGGGATGATTTTATTCAGGTTGGCAACGTTGACCGGCGCGGACTGTCCTGCCAGCTGGGCCTGAGAGATCGCCGCGGCTTTAAATTGGTAAGTTGCCGGAGTTGGTTCCCCGCCGATTTTGTTCGCCACCAGACGCATATTGGTTGCGCCAATCAGTTTGCTGTCCACCGCCACAGTCTGTTTCCACGGGCTGTTCTTCTCCTGCATCAGTTGCAGGTCCTGGTTGGACACGTCAATGCTGTACAGTTTGATTTCAGTACGGCCATTCTCCTGCAGGGCTTTATAAGCTCCCTGAGCGAAGGCATCCCAGGCTCCCCAGATCGCGTCAATCTGACCTTTCGGGTATTTCGCGAGGATGGCGCCAATCTTATTGGCTGTATCACCCTGCACATCAGAAGAGACCGCACCTATCGACTCCAGCTGATGAATGCCAGGATTCGCCTTCAAAACTTTTTCATAAACTACCTGGCGACGTTCCATCGCCGGGAAGCCAGCCACCCAGAGCTTGACGATATTCGCCTTGCCGTTGGTGTCCTTAAGCAGCTGATCAAGGGAGTGCTGTGCCAGAGAAGCATCGTCCTGAGCAGTAACGGTTACGCCTTCAACAGGCTGGTTTACCGGCGTGTCGAATACAGAGACTTTGATACCCGCATCAGCAATACGCTTCACCAGCGCTGTGGAATACGGGTCTTTACCGTGTGACAAGATAATGCCGTCATATTTCTGACTGATAGCCTGATTAACAAAATCCTGGAAACGCGCGTCGTCGCCATTGCTCAGAAAAGTGCTGACTTTGAAGCCCAATTTGCGGCCCTGCTGGATAGCACCGGCAACGAACTGAGTCGTGTTGTCATCGGAACCCAGGTTACGGATAACGGCGATGCGCACCGGGCCATTATGGTTAGCGATGGCCGCCGGAACTGCAGCGGTATCGGCAAAAGCAGGCACGGCGGTCAGCAGGCTGATAGCCAGCAGCGATGTGGTCAGTTTTTTCATTATTATTAATATCCTGTCAGACGGTGTTAAGCGCTCAGCGGCGCTGGATGTAAGTAATAGCCAGCGCAACAGCCAGCACCAGGCCTTTGATAATATCCATCGCATAGTAGGGAACGGAAAGCATCACCAGCCCGTTCTGCAGCACGCCAAGAATAATGGCGCCTACCAGCGTTCCCAGCGCATTGGGCTTGCCCGAACCCGCCAGAGAGAAACCGATCCACGCGGCGGCCACCGCATCCATCAGATAGCCTCCGCCCGCGTTGACCTGAGAAGATCCAATGCGCGATGCCAGCAGGATGCCGCCCAGCCCCGCGAGCAGTGAAGCCAGCACATAGGCCAGCACACGGTAGCGATGGGTACGGATGCCGGAAAGGCGCGCCGCTTCCGGGTTGCCGCCAATGGCATACATCCGGCGACCATGCCTGGTCAGCGACAGACCCAACTGAGCGACTGTCGTGACCACCAGCATAATGATCACAATGGTCGGCACCTGCCCCAGCAGCGAAAAATTGGCCGGAATAGTGCCTTCCGCCATATCACCGCTCGGCATCACCATATTTTCAGTGATTGAGCCGCCAAAGCTGTATGTCATCGCCACACCCTGAACGACAAACAGGCTGGCTAATGTGGCTAACATGTCAGGAATGCGCAGAATAACGATAAGAAAAGCGTTAAAAAGTCCCACCAGCGTGCACAGCAATAAAGTGAGGGCAATCGCCGCTGTCGATCCGTAGCCGTACCAGACGAACAATGAAATCACCAGCGAGTTTGCCAGCGAGGCCGTAGAACCAACCGACAGGTCAAAACCGCCGATGGTCAGGGAAATCGACACGCCGACGGCAATCACCGTAACAATGGCAATCGAACGCAGGATGTTGATGATATTGGCAGGCTCAAGGAAGCTGTCCGAAGCCAGACCAAAAGCGGCGATCAGCGCAACCACCGTCAGCAACATCCCCCATTTATAGAGAAATTCAAACAACTGGTGACGCAGGGGCGTCGCCTTCAGGGAAAGTTCTTTGCTGCTCACGCAGGCGTTCCTCCGGTGGAATAAAGTAAAAGTGTTTCTTCATCAGCGAGCTTTGCATCCATTTCTGCCACGATGCGCCCGTCCCAGAGCACGCATATGCGATCGCACAGACCAACCAGCTCGGCAAATTCGCCCGAGGCGTAAATCACCCCTTTTCCCTGGCGGGCCAGCCCGTCAATCAGTTCAAACAGATCGGTTTTCGCTTTGATATCGACCCCTTTGGTCGGCTCATCAAAAATCAGCACGTCCGCGTCGTTACGCAGCCATTTACCAATTGCCACTTTCTGCTGATTGCCGCCCGACAGGCGCCGTAAAATCTGCTGGGGGCCGGTGGTGCGCACGCCCAGTTTCTGGATCACCTCTTCCGCCCAGCGCCATGCCTGCCGATGACCAAACAGGCTCCAGCGCGAAAAGCTGCTATCGGCGGTGACGCTGAGGTTCATCACCACCGGCTCGTCGATAAAGATGCCCTCTTTGCGGCGTTCTTCCGGGATCAGCGCCATACGGTTTTCCACTGCGGCATGCGGCGAGGTTGGCTTCCACGGTTTACCGTGCAGTTCACCTTTGGTGATGCGGCTGTTGCTGGCACCAAACAGCGCCTTGCACAGCTCGGTTTTTCCGGCCCCGGCCAGACCAGCAATGCCAAGAATTTCGCCTTTGCGCAGCGTCAGCGAGATGTTGTGCAACAGCAAATCATCATGCAGCCCTTCCACTTTCAGCAGGGTTTCATCACTGAACGGCGGACGGCGTGGAGGATAGATGTCATCGAGCTGATGACCCAGCATCTTCTCGACGATCTGCTCGCCGCTCAGTTCGGCCATCGGGCCGCTTTCAATCAGGCGGCCATCGCGCAACACCGTCAGCCGGTCGCAGATGGCACGCAGTTCGTGGATGCGGTGGGAAATAAACACCACGCCAATCCCGCTGCTTTTCAGGCGACGAACCACGGCAAACAGGCGCTCACTTTCATGCTGATCCAGCGGTGCGGTGGGCTCATCAAGGATCAGGAAACGGCAGTGGTGTGACAGTGCCCGGGCCAGCAGAATTTGCTGTTTCTCTGCCAGCGTGCACCGATCAATACGGCGACGAACGTCAAGCGAGACATCCAGCTGGGCCAGTAAGGCTTTCGCCTGCTGGCGAATTTCACCCCAGCGCCAGACCTGTCCACCCTCAGCCATGCGGTCCAGCATGATGTTTTCCGCCACGCTCAGAGTCGGCACCAGCGCCACATCCACCTCCTGCTGCACCAGGTGAATGCCCAGCTGTTTGGCATCGCGGGGCGAACGAATCGATACGGGCTGCCCGTCCAGCAGGATGTCGCCGCTGTAGTGATCGTAAGCGCCAGACAGAACAGCCATCAGCGTTGACTTACCCGCACCGTTGGCCCCGGTCAGAGCATGCACGGAATGGCCTGCAAGACTGAAATCCACGCTGGTCAGCGCTGAGAAACCGCCAAAAGCGATGGAGATTTGACGCAAATCTATACGATTAGAGGCGGTCATGAGAATCTTTCTCTGGTTATTAACTGACTGTGTTGCCGTATTTTTTATTGAATTTTCACGGTGGGCAACGAACGAAAGCACATAAGCTAACATAAAACGATATTAGCCATCCAGACGCCCAGACATTTAAGCATCTAAATCCAGCCAGTTGCCGTTAAGCAGCACAAACAAAGGGCAGAAAGATAATGGGCAGAATTTCACTCGGTGGAGGCCACGCGGGAGCGCAATGTAAATTGGCGCTGTTCAGAACATATTCAACAAAGGAGGAGATCGGGCATTTTAGAAACAAAAAAACCGCCAAAAATGGCGTTTTTTTTGTGCTGGTCCGGTAAGCGGCCTTTCCAGCAGGGCTGTGTTACCAACGTAACGCAAGCGCTACTTCGTGCTTGTTTTCACGGCATTATCACCGGCGGTATTGCCGTGAAGCGGTCTGAACAGGGATCGCACAATGAAACGGTACTTTTGTATTGTGCTCGTTGTTTCTGGAGCAATGTTGCCCGATCAGGGAAGTTGGATTTTATCCAATAACACGGTCAGGATTAGCATTAATGCGCCAGGCAAGTAAGCCAGGTAACCGCCCTCCGGGACGGTTTTCCTTATCAGAAGGTTTCCCAGTTTGCTGGCGTGATGAGCATTGTCAGCGTTCTGCTTCAACGTTGAACTGAGCTATTCCATACTGGCAGCGATTTGCTCAACAGCAGCAGCCTGCTGCCCGGTTCGGGAAGAGAGGTCCGTATTGCCCGCGCTGATTTCTGCCGCCGCATGGGCCACCTGGCTGACGCCGGAACGAATTTCACCAATGATAGTCCGCAGATTATCGCTCATCGTGCCCACTGCGCTCATCAACTGCCCCACATATTTATGTTTTTCCCGTGCCACCACCGCTTATAAGAATGACTTTGCGCTACATGTATGGTGATCCAGTTAACAAAAAACTTATCGGTTAAGACAGTGCATTACTTTAGGCAGTGCGGGGGGCAAGGAACGGAGGATTATCTTTTAGGGCCAGCGATTAACAGAACGCTCGGAAAGGGTTGATAAAGCACAGGCAATAAAAAACCGACGAAGCGAACTCCGTCGGTTTATCGTCACGATTTACCGTGAAATTATTTTGCTGCAGAGAAGCGAGCTGCGGCTTCATCCCAGTTAACCACTTCCCAGAATGCCTTGATGTAGTCAGGACGTTTGTTCTGATATTTCAGGTAGTATGCGTGTTCCCACACGTCCAGACCCACGACTGGCGTACCGGAAACACCGGAAATCGCTTCACCCATCAGCGGGCTGTCCTGGTTAGCAGTAGAGACGACCGCCAGCTTGTCACCTTTTTTGACCAGCCAAGCCCAGCCAGAACCGAAACGGGTCGCTGCCGCTTT
Organism: Erwinia sp. 009765445; assembly: GCF_058137865.1. Lineage (NCBI taxonomy): Bacteria > Pseudomonadati > Pseudomonadota > Gammaproteobacteria > Enterobacterales > Erwiniaceae > Erwinia > Erwinia sp. 009765445. The sequence goes on along the minus strand of NZ_JBYUWC010000021.1, from coordinate 74,927 downwards.
TTCGAATTCTGCTTTGAACGCATCAATGCTGCCGAAGTCTTTCTCGATAGCTGCTTTCAGGTCACCGCTCAGGGTGGTGCCGGTTTTCAGGCCTTTCCAGAAGAAGCTGTGGTTAGCGTGGCCGCCCGCGTTGTTACGCAGAACGGTTTTCTTGTCGGCAGGAACCTGATCCAGTTTGGTGATCAGTTCTTCCACCGGCAGGTTGGCAAACTCGGTGCCTTCCAGCGCGGCATTCGCATTGTTGACATAGGTCTGGTGGTGTTTAGTGTGATGGATTTCCATCGTCTGCTTGTCGAAATGCGGTTCCAGTGCGTCGTAAGCGTAAGGCAGGGATGGCAGTGAATAACTCATGTTCATCATCTCCATTTAATGGTGGGCGGCGCCGTTTCTGTTAGCACCGCGTAAGCAGTCGGATCATTATAGTTAAATAAACGATCCGTAAAAGGGTTATCAATGCCCCGACGTTTATAGGGGTATAATTGCCAGCAGGCATCAACCCTGCTTTATAACGCTTTCATCACCGGGGTGACAAAACGATCTAAACCCTCGTCTGGTCAGGCACGTCCTGACCGGTGAACTTCACCAACATTGCGCTTTTTTATTTTTAGTTTCAACCAGCTGCACCTGATCACCCGACTGATTCAGACTCTTTACTTCTCTTCATAATGAGGTTCGCGTACATTTCTCCGATGTGCAGGAGGCCTACAAATGGAAATGAAGATGATAAAAAAGGATTGGTGCAGTTGGACAGGTATCTCAACAGGGGCCATTGCGTTGCTGCTGGCGTTAACCCATTTTATGGCAGGCCCATTTTCACCTCAGCCTTCGCTGGAAAGCCTTGTTGCGGCAAAAGTCGTAGCGATTAAATACGCCACTATTGCTGCATTACAGGGAAAGGAAGTAATTTCCTCCTCCCGCCCTGACGCCTGGGATAGCGATCGCATTGTCTCTGCGGTGATTGCCGTGTTTGCAGCGGGATCGATCATCTTTGGCGCATTAGGTGGGCTGGTACGTAATGAAAATCCCCGCGCAGCAATGGCAGCCGCATTGTTGGGTTTCAGCACCATTGCGTTGCAGTTTGCCATCATGGCGTTATGCGTCATTCTGCTGATTGTCCTGGTTACAGGCGTTATTAGTGCACTGTGCGGATAAACACAGCGAAAAGGGCTGAAATAAAGTTCAGCCCTTGCGGTAATGCTGTTCGGTGATTATTTGCCCAACGATGCCAGAGATTTATCCAGCGCACCGACCAGCCAGTCGATATCGCTCTCCTGGAACGCCAACGGTGGACGCAGCTTCAGCACGTTACCATACGGGCCTGCTACAGAAGTCAGTACGTGATTATCGCGAAGTCTTTCGGTGACATCCAGCGCCAGCTGCTTATCCGGCGTCTTGCTGGACTTATCGGTTACCAGCTCAAAGCCGATAAACAAACCGGCACCGCGTACATCACCCACGCACTCATATTTATCTTTCAGCGTTGAGAGTTCAGCCAGCAGTTTTTCACCCACCACGCGGCTGTGCTCCTGCAATCCCTCTTCTTTAATCACTTTCAGCACCGCCTGCGCTGCAGCCATGGCAACCGGGTTGCCACCGAAGGTGTTGAAGTAAGGAATGTCATCACTGAATGCCGCCAGCACATCGCTTTTCGCCAGTAGCGCGGAAACAGGAATACCGTTGCCCATTGGCTTACCAGTGGTAACAACGTCCGGTACCACGCCGTGGCGGGCAAAGCCCCAGAACGCATCACCGGTGCGGGCAAAGCCTGGCTGTACTTCATCGGCAATAAAAATGCCGCCGTTTTTATGGACCACATCCACGGCTTTTTTCAGGAAGCCTTTTGGTCCAGGCAACACACCATCTGACGAGAAAATAGAGTCAGCAAGGAAACCGGCGAACTTGATGCCAGCCAGGGCCATATCGTCTATTTGCTTCTGGATTTCGTTGGCAAACCAGTCGCCCAGATCCGGTGCGTTAACGCGATAGCGATCCGGCGGAGAGACCAGACGGGTAGTGACCGCCAGTGGCTGGCCGGTCCCTAAAGCCGGTGATACGCCGGAAGTCAGGTCGCTGGTGCCGTGATAGGCTTCCTGACTGACGATAATACCTGTACCACCGCTGTAAGCGCGCGCAACGCGGATAGCCAGATCGTTGGCTTCAGAACCGGTACACATGTACATTGCACGGTCGATTTCTGACGGCATAGTCGCCAGCAGCTCTTCAGAGTAATCAAGGATACGTTCATGCAGATAGCGGGTATGGGTATTCAGCTGCTGCATCTGCTGATAAACCGCATCGATAACCGCCGGATGGCAGTGGCCAATACTCGCCACGTTGTTATACACGTCCAGATATTTATCCCCGGCCGCGTCCCACAGATATTGGCCCTCACCCCGCACCAGATGTACCGGCTTGCGGTAAAACAGGCGGTAGGATTCGCCCAGCACTTTGCTGCGCTTATCGGTCAGTTTACGGACGTCAGCATCAAGACCGGCGGCGTGCTCGGCGCGAAAGCTGTTGGTGTCCATGATGGTCGAACGTGTAGCCATGATAACTCCCGTTGCGATGTGGGTGACTATGAGCATAAGGCCGGGTGGCCTGGTCTGCCTTCATCATGGCAACTTTTTGCAAAAATGCAACCAAATACACAAATACAATAAAATACACATGCACGCCCCGGCATTGTCAGTTAGGCTATGCTCATCCCGTCTGGTTAAGGAACTAAACATGCTTCAGGAAACGCGGCTCCACCGTATTCGTGCCCTGCTGACCACGCTCAATCACGTCAGCACAGAGCGGATCATCAGAGAGTTGGGCATCTCCCGCGAAACGGCCAGAAGGGACATTATTGAACTGGAAGCGCAGGGGCTTGCCCGCCGCGTACACGGCGGGCTGATGGCACTGGATGCCGAACCGGAGCCGCCTTTAACCGTGCGCAGTGAGGTGCGTGCACGGGAAAAGCGCGCCATTGCCCGAGCCTCCGCTCAGCTGTTAAAACCGGGGCAAACGCTATTTCTGGATGCCGGCAGTACCACCACCATGCTGGCTGAAGAGCTGCGCACCATGTCCGGCCTGACGATTATCACCAACAGCCTGAATGCCGCCCTGAAACTCTCGGGGGCGGAAGAGCATGAGCCGCTGAATAACACCATTATTTTATTAGGCGGCAGCATGCTGGCTGGCGCGCAGGAAACGCGCGGCGAACTGACCGTTGGCGAGATTTACCGCTACCGTGCTGATGTGGCGATGATGTCCCCGGTAGGGATCGACAGTAAGAATGGAGCCAGCAGTTTTCATCCCCACGAAGCAACGATTGCCCGGGCCATGGTCCGCCAGTCCGCTCAGCTGATCCTGCTGGCCGATCACAGCAAGCTGGGCCTGACCAGCCGGATGAATTATGCCGCCATTGGAGAAGTCACAACATTAGTAACCGACAGCGGTGCCACGTCGCTCCCGGCTTTTTCCGCCCTGGAGAAAATCCTGCCTGCGGTGGTGGTGGCTTAGAGCAGTCTTTCCGGATGGCTGTAAACAGTCGCCCGGCCGGGTTTGCTGAAGCCGACCAGCGTCAGATTACTGCGTTCGGCCACTTCCACGGCCAGCTTGGTTGCGGCAGAAACGGCAAACAGGATCTCGACACCACACATCGCGGACTTCTGCACCATCTCATAGCTGGCCCGGCTGGAGACCAGTACTGCGCCCTGCTGCCAGCCGCTTTGCTGGCTGCGCTGCCCCAGCAACTTGTCCAACGCCACATGGCGGCCCACGTCCTCACAGCCGCCAGCCAGGTTGCCGTCAGGCATCATCCAGGCCGCAGCGTGCGTGCAACCAGTCAGTTGCCCTACTGGCTGGTAGCTATTCAGCTGCGATAACGCCTCATCCAGCCGGTTCAGATCAAAAGTCTGGGTAAACGGCAACGGCTGAAGGGGTTTGCCGATCTCCTCCAGTTGCTCCACGCCACAGACGCCACAACCGGTGCGTCCGGCCATGGCTCGGCGCTGCTCTTTCAGCCCCATAAAGCGCCGGCTGGAAAGCTCCACCTGCACTTCGATGCCGCCGCAGGAGGGCCGAATCTCAAGGCCGTAGATATCGGCAGGGGAAGCGATAATGCCTTCCGACAGTGAGAAACCGAGGGCAAAGGCTTCCAGATCTTTTGGCGTAGCCATCATCACTACGTGGGAGATACCGTTATAGACCAGCGCCACCGGCACTTCATCGGCCAGCCAGTCCTCTTTTGCCTCGCTCAGTGAATCGCGCTGCCAGACCTGCGTCCGGCTCAGCCCTGCGATCTCACTCACATTCTTATAACATTCACCCATTTTGTTCACCCATTAGCCACCTGCCTGCAACGTCCACACCAATCCTGTGGTAATATTTCGAACACCCGGGTTCCGAATTTCTTCTGCGATTCTGAACCTGCGAAGGTAACACCGCAAAAAAAATAATTGAGCAATGTCGAAACAGGAATGACGCCATGAATGTCAGCAGAAGAAGCTTCTTCAAGATCTGTGCTGGTGGGATGGCAGGGACGACGGCAGCGCTGCTAGGCTTTACGCCAGGCATAGCGCTGGCGGAAACACGCCAGTATAAATTATTGCGTGCCCGCGAAACCCGAAATACCTGCACCTACTGTTCCGTTGGCTGTGGGCTGTTGATGTTCAGCCTCGGCGACGGTGCCAAAAATGCCAAAGAGTCGATTTTCCACATCGAAGGGGATCCGGACCATCCGGTCAGCCGCGGCGCACTTTGTCCTAAAGGGGCCGGTCTGCTGGACTTTGTCCACAGCGAAAGCCGGTTGAAATATCCTGAATACCGCGCGCCCGGTTCCGATAAGTGGCAGCGAATCAGCTGGGAAGATGCCTTTGGGCGCATCGCGAAGCTGATGAAGGCCGATCGCGACGCTAATTTTATCGCCAAAAATGATGCGGGAACCACCGTCAACCGCTGGCTGAGTACCGGGATGCTTTGCGCCTCGGCTTCCAGTAATGAAACCGGCTATCTGACGCAAAAATTCACCCGGTCGCTCGGCATGCTGGCCGTCGACAACCAGGCGCGCGTCTGACACGGACCAACGGTAGCAAGTCTTGCTCCAACATTTGGTCGCGGTGCGATGACCAACCACTGGGTTGATATCCGCAATGCAAACCTGATCATTGTCATGGGTGGCAACGCCGCTGAAGCGCATCCGGTCGGATTCCGCTGGGCGATGGAAGCCAAAATCCATAACAAGGCAAAATTAATCGTTATCGATCCGCGCTTTACGCGCACTGCATCGGTGGCGGACTTTTACACGCCGATCCGTTCCGGTACTGACATCGCCTTTTTGTCAGGCGTACTGCTGTACCTGATGAGCAACAACAAAATCCAGCGCGAATACGTTGAGTCTTACACCAACGCCAGCCTGATCGTGCGCGAGGATTACCACTTCGACGAAGGCCTGTTCAGCGGCTATGACGAAGCGAACGGCAAATACGATAAAACCAGCTGGAACTACGAGCTGGATGAAAGCGGTTTTGCCAGACGTGACCTGACGCTGAGCCATCCACGCTGCGTGTGGAACCTGCTGAAAGAGCACGTCAGCCGCTATACGCCAGAGGTGGTGGAAAACATCTGCGGCACGCCGAAGGCTGATTTCCTGCACGTCTGCGAACTGCTGGCCGAAACCAGCGCGCCGGACCGCACCGCCTCATTCCTGTATGCACTGGGCTGGACTCAGCACTCCATCGGCGCACAGAACATTCGCACCATGGCGATGGTTCAGCTGCTGCTGGGCAATATGGGCATGGCCGGTGGCGGGATCAACGCCCTGCGTGGTCACTCCAATATCCAGGGGCTGACCGACCTCGGGCTGCTGTCGCAGAGCCTGCCAGGCTATATGACCCTGCCTTCGGAGAAACAGGCGGACCTGCAAACCTATCTCACCGCGAACACGCCGAAAGCCAGCCTGCCCGGCCAGGTGAACTACTGGAGCAATTATCCGAAGTTCTTTGTAAGCATGATGAAGGCCTTCTACGGCGATAAGGCGCAGAAAGAGAACAGCTGGGGCTTTGACTGGCTGCCGAAATGGGACAAAAACTACGACGTGCTGCAGTACTTCGAAATGATGTCGCAGGACAAAGTAAATGGCTATATCTGCCAGGGCTTTAACCCGGTTGCCTCGTTCCCGAACAAAAACAAGGTGGTTAAGTCTCTGTCGAAGCTGAAATTCCTGGTAATTATCGATCCGCTCACCACGGAAACATCTAACTTCTGGCAGAACCACGGCGAATTCAACGATGTGGACTCGTCGCAAATCCAGACCGAGGTATTCCGCCTGCCTTCTACCTGCTTTGCCGAGGAGAATGGCTCGATTGTTAACTCCGCACGCTGGCTGCAGTGGCACTGGAAAGGTGCGGATGGGCCTGGTGAAGCACGTAACGACGGCGAAATCCTCGCGGGGATTTTCATGCGCCTGCGCGAGATGTATGCCAGAGACGGCGGTGCGTTGCCGGAACAGGTACTGAACATGTCCTGGAATTACCTGACGCCGGACAATCCAGCTTCGGAAGAAGTGGCAATGGAAAGCAACGGCAAAGCACTGGCCGACCTCGTTGACGAAAAAGGCACGGTGCTGGCGAAGAAAGGCCAGCAGCTCGGCTCGTTTGCCCTGCTGCGCGATGACGGTTCCACCTCCAGCGGCTGCTGGATTTTCGCCGGAAGCTGGACGGCGGACGGTAACCAGATGGCCCGTCGCGACAACACCGATCCTTCCGGGCTGGGCAACACGCTGAACTGGTCATGGGCATGGCCGCTGAACCGGCGCATCCTCTACAACCGCGCTTCTGCCGATCCGCAGGGCAAGCCATGGGATCCGAAAAGAGCGCTGCTGCACTGGGATGGCGCGAAGTGGAGCGGGCAGGATATCCCGGACTACAGCACCGCGCCTCCGGGCAGTGATGCCGGGCCGTTTATTATGCAGCCGGAAGGGATGGGGCGCCTGTTCGCTCTCGACAAGATGGCAGAAGGGCCCTTCCCGGAACACTACGAGCCGTTTGAGACACCAATCGGTACCAACCCGCTGCATCCGAAGGTGATATCCAACCCGGCGGCGCGCGTGTTCAAAGACGATCTGGCGACCATGGGCAAGGCGGATAAATTCCCGTATGTCGGCACAACTTATCGTCTCACCGAGCATTTCCATTTCTGGACCAAGCACGCCAGGCTGAACGCCATCGCGCAGCCGGAGCAGTTTGTGGAGATCGGTGAAGGGCTGGCAAACCGCCTTGGCATCATCGCGGGCGATACGGTGAAAGTCACTTCTAACCGTGGCTATATCAAGGCAAAAGCGGTCGTCACCAAGCGTATCCGCACGCTGACGGTGGACGGCAAGCCGGTGGATACCATTGGCATTCCGATCCACTGGGGTTTTGAAGGGGTGGCGAAAAAAGGCTTCCTCGCCAATACCCTGACGCCGTTCGTCGGCGATGCCAATACGCAAACGCCGGAGTTTAAGGCGTTCCTGGTTAACGTGGAAAAAGTGTAACGGAGACTGTTTATGGCTTATCAATCGCAAGACATCATCCGCCGTTCCGCGACCAATGGCTTCACGCCCGCCCCACAGGCGAGGAACCATCAGGAAGAAGTGGCAAAGCTGATCGACGTGACCACCTGCATCGGCTGCAAAGCCTGTCAGGTGGCCTGCTCGGAGTGGAACGATATCCGGGATGAAGTGGGACATAACGTCGGAGTTTACGACAACCCCGCCGATCTGACCGCCAAATCCTGGACGGTGATGCGCTTTTCCGAGGTGGAAGAGAACAACCGGCTGGAGTGGCTGATCCGCAAGGACGGCTGCATGCACTGTGCCGATCCCGGCTGTCTGAAGGCCTGCCCTTCAGAGGGAGCGATCATTCAGTATGCCAACGGCATTGTCGACTTTCAGTCGGAGCAGTGCATCGGCTGCGGCTACTGCATTGCGGGCTGTCCTTTTGACGTTCCCCGGCTGAATAAAGAGGACAACCGCGTCTATAAATGCACGCTGTGCGTCGATCGTGTCACCGTCGGTCAGGAACCTGCCTGCGTGAAAACCTGCCCGACCGGTGCTATCCACTTTGGCAGCAAAGAGGATATGAAGCAGGTCGCGGCTGAGCGCGTCAGCGAGCTGAACACACGGGGTTACGCCAATGCGGGGGTGTACGATCCGGAAGGCGTGGGCGGCACGCACGTGATGTACGTGTTGCATCATGCCGACCGGCCGCAGCTTTATCACGGCCTGCCGGATAACCCAAGCATCAGCCCGACGGTCACTTTCTGGAAAGGGATCTGGAAGCCTCTGGCCGCCATCGGCTTTGCCGCCACCTTCGCGGCCAGCGTGTTTCATTACGTGGGTATCGGGCCTAACCGGGTTGATGAAGATGAGGAAGAAGAGCAGCACGAGAAGGAGGAGCGGAAATGAAAAAACGCGACCGCATTCAGCGCTACAGCGCGCCGGAACGCATCAACCACTGGATCGTGGCGTTTTGCTTTGTCTTTGCCGCCCTCAGCGGGCTGGGGTTTTTCTTCCCCTCATTTAACTGGCTGATGCATGTGCTTGGTACGCCACAGCTGGCCCGCATTCTTCACCCTTTTATCGGGGTGATTATGTTTGCCGCTTTTTTACTGATGTTTTTCCGCTACTGGCATCACAACCTGATTAACCGGGAAGATCTGGTCTGGGCAAAGAACATTCATAAAATCGCGCAAAACGAGGAAGTCGGTGATACGGGACGCTATAATTTCGGACAAAAGTGTGTGTTCTGGGCAGCTATCATCAGCCTGCTACTGCTGCTGGCCAGCGGGATTGTTATCTGGCGGCCTTACTTTGCCGGTGCCTTCCCCATTCCGCTGATCCGCCTGGCACTGGTGGTCCATTCCGTTTCAGCGGCAGGGCTGATTATTGTGATTATGGTCCACATCTATGCTGCCCTGTGGGTGAAAGGAACCATTACCGCAATGGTTGAAGGCTGGGTTACCTCTGCCTGGGCAAAAAAGCATCACCCTCGCTGGTATCGTGAAATAAAAAATAATAAAAAAGCAAATTAAATATAACCCGGTGGACTCCCACCGGGTTACTTAAGACAAATAAAATACTCCAATCTGGTTATTTAATTAAATAATAATAAACAACTTTATTACTTATTGATTAACGTCAATTTAAAGCCTTATTAGCCTGTTATTTTTCTATGTTCAAGGAGCGTCACAGGACAAGAAAAAATAAAATGAAAATTAACAGACGTAGTTTTTTTAAGCTTTGTGCAGGTGGCATGGCCGGAACCTCTCTGACGTTGCTGGGATTTTCGCCAACGTCAGCAACAGCAGCCATCCGCGAAAATAAGTTACTTAAGAGCAAGGAAACCCGAAATAACTGTACTTATTGTTCAGTTGGCTGCGGCATGTTGATTTACAGCCTGGGAGATGGGGCTAAAAATGCGATCTCTTCCATTTATCATATTGAAGGCGACCCGGATCATCCGGTCAGCCGGGGTTCGCTCTGCCCGAAAGGGGCTGGCGCGCTGGATTATATTCACAGCGCACAGCGGCTGAAATATCCTGAGTACCGGGCACCGGGCTCGGATAAATGGCAACGCATCAGCTGGGAAGACGCTTTTACCCGTATCGCCCGCCTGATGAAAAATGACCGCGACGCAAACTTTCAAACAAAAAATGCCGCTGGCACTACGGTCAACCGCTGGCTGACCACGGGAATGCTTTGCTCTTCTGCTGCCAGCAATGAGACCGGACTGCTGGATTATAAATTTTCCCGCTCGCTGGGCATGCTGGCGGTGGAAAACCAGGCAAGGCTTTGTCATGGCTCGACCGTGGCGGCCCTGGCACCCAGTTTTGGCCGGGGTGCCATGACCAATAACTGGAACGATATTAAAAACGCCAATGTGATCCTGATCATGGGGGGAAACCCTGCCGAAGCCCATCCGGTAGGATTTAAATGGGTAATTGAAGCGAAAACCCATAATGCCGCCAAAGTCATTGTCGTCGATCCCCGCTTTAACCGTTCAGCCGCCGTAGCCGACATCTACGCGCCAATCCGCGCCGGAAGTGACGTCGCATTTTTAATGGGAGTAGTGAACTACCTGCTGACGCACAATAAAGTGCAGCTTGACTATGTAAAGGCTTATACCAACGCCACCTTGATTGTCAGTGAAGGGTACGAATTCCATGAGGGCTTGTTCAGCGGTTACGATCAAGTCAGCCGCCAGTATGATAAAAAAGGCTGGCATTATGAAATGGATGAAAGCGGCAGCGCTAAACACGATAACACCCTGAGCCATCCACGCTGCGTATGGAACCTGTTAAAGGATCATGCCAGCCGCTACACTCCGGAACTGGTCAGCCGCATTTGCGGAACCCCGCAGGAAGACTACCTGCTGGTCTGCCAGCAGCTGGCTTCCACCTGCCTCCCCGATCGCACCACCAGCATACTCTATGCGCTGGGCTGGACTCATCACTCTACTGGCTCACAAATTATCCGCGCCGCCGCCATGGTGCAGCTGCTGTTGGGGAATATTGGCATGATGGGCGGAGGCATTAATGCCCTGCGCGGCCACTCCAACGTGCAGGGTTTTACCGATCTTGGCCTGCTGTCGCAGAGCCTGCCAGGGTATATGACGTTACCTTCGGAAAAACAAACCACGCTGGAACAGTACCTGCAACAGACCACCCCTGCGATGCTGTTGCCGGGCCAGGTTAACTACTGGCAGAACACCTCAAAGTTTTTCGTCAGCCAGATGAAAAGCTTCTACGGCGATAACGCGCAGAAGGAGAACAGCTGGGGCTTCGACTGGTTGCCAAAGTGGGACAAAAGCTACGATTGCCTGACCCAGGCAGAAATGATGGTTGAGGGGAAACTTAACGGCTACATCATTCAGGGCTTTAATGCTCTCGCCGCTTTTCCTGATAAGAACAAAGCGTTTCGCGCCTTTTCAAACCTGAAATATATGGTGGTTATCGATCCCCTCTGCACCGAAACCTCCAGCTTCTGGCAGCACCACGATGAGTTCAACAACGTTGATCCGACCCAGGTCCAGACAGAAGTGTTCCGTCTGCCCTCTTCCTGCTTCGCCGAGGAAGACGGCTCCATCGCCAACTCTTCACGCTGTTTGCAGTGGCACCACGCCGCCGCCAGCCCGCCGGGTGAAGCGCTGCATGACGGCAAAATTCTCGGCAACCTTTTCCTGCGCCTGCGCGAACTCTATCGTCAGGAAGGCGGCGTGGCCCCCGAGCCTTTAATGGCGATGAGCTGGAACTATACCGATCCGTGGTCACCTTCCCCTGAGGAAGTGGCAATGGAGAATAACGGTAAGGCGCTGGCCGATCTGGTTGACGATAAAGGCACGGTGCTGGTGAAGAAAGGCCAGCAGCTCAACTCATTTGCCGACCTGCGCGACGATGGCACCACCGCCAGCGCCTGCTGGATTTACAGCGGCAGCTGGACAGCCGCAGGAAACCAGATGGCCCGGCGCGATAATGCCGATCCTTCCGGACTCGGCGCGATTAACGGCTGGGCATGGGCATGGCCGCTGAACCGGCGCATCCTTTACAACCGCGCCTCAGCCGATCCGCAGGGCAAAGCCTGGGATCCGCAACGCAGGCTGATTGAATGGAACGGCCAGCGCTGGGAAGGGAACGACGTGCCGGATTATCCCGTGACCACACCGCCAGAAAAAAATGTCGGTCCTTTCATTATGCTGCCTGACGGCATGGGGCATCTGTTCGCTCTCGACAAGCTGACCGACGGCCCTTTCCCGGAACATTACGAACCGCTGGAAAGCCCGACCGGCACCAATCCGCTGCATCCTGAGGTGATCTACAGCCCGGTTGCGCGGCTGTTCAGAAGGGATGCGGCAACCCTGGGCAAGGCAGATAATTTCCCTTACGTAGCAACAACTTACTCCATTACCGAACTCTTCCGGCACTGGACCAAACACGCCCTGCTGAATGCCATTGCGCAACCGGAGCAGTTTGTGGAAATTGGCGCGGAGCTGGCTGAAGAAAAAGGGATTAAAGCTGGCGATCGGGTCAAAGTCAGCTCGCAGCGCGGTTATATCCAGGCGAAAGCAGTAGTGACCAAACGCCTGCGGCGGCTATCCGTTGACGGCAAACCCGTCGATACCATTGGCATACCCTGCCACTGGGGCTTTGAAGGCACTGCGCGTAAAGGCTACCTGGCCAATACCCTGACGCCGTCAGTCGGCGATGCAAACTCTCAGACTCCGGAATATAAAGCCTTCCTGGTTAACGTCGAGCGACTTTAAGGACACTGTTATGTCACTACAAACACAGAATATTCTCCGCCGCTCAGCGACCAGTGATTTTACGCCTGCTCCCCGGGCCAGAGATCACCAACAGGAAGTGGCGAAGCTGATCGACGTGACCACCTGCATCGGCTGCAAAGCCTGCCAGGTGGCCTGCTCGGAGTGGAACGACATTCGGGATGAAGTGGGTCACAACGTTGGGATTTACGACAATCCCACCGATCTGACCGCCAAATCCTGGACGGTGATGCGCTTCTCTGAGGTGGAAGAGAGCAACCGGCTGGAGTGGTTGATCCGTAAGGACGGCTGCATGCACTGTGCCAATCCCGGCTGTCTGAAGGCCTGCCCTTCAGAAGGGGCGATCATTCAGTACGCTAACGGCATTGTCGACTTCCAGTCGGAACATTGCATCGGCTGCGGCTACTGCATTGCGGGCTGTCCTTTTAACGTTCCTCGCATCAATAAAGCGGACAACCGCGCCTATAAATGCACATTGTGCGTCGACCGTGTCACCGTCGGTCAGGAACCTGCCTGCGTGAAAACCTGCCCGACCGGTGCTATCCACTTTGGCAGCAAAGAGGATATGAAGCAGGTCGCGGCTGAGCGCGTCAGCGAGCTGAACACCCGGGGTTACGCCAAAGCCGGGTTGTATGACCCGCAAGGGGTGGGCGGCACGCACGTGATGTACGTGTTGCACCATGCCGACCGGCCGCAGCTTTATCACGGCCTGCCGGATAATCCGTGCATCAGCCCGACGGTCACTTTCTGGAAAGGCATCTGGAAACCGCTGGCCGCCATTGGATTTGCCGCCACCTTCGCCGCCAGCGTGTTTCATTACGTGGGTATCGGGCCAAACCGGGTTGAGGAAGAGCAGCATGAGAAGGAGGATGAGAAATGAAAAAGCACGATCGCATTCAGCGTTACAGCGCACCGGAACGTATCAACCACTGGGTTGTGGCGTTTTGCTTTGTCTTTGCCGCCCTCAGCGGGCTGGGGTTTTTCTTCCCCTCGTTTAACTGGCTGATGAATATTCTCGGCTCGCCGCAGCTGGCCCGCATTCTTCACCCCTTTATCGGAGTGGTGATGTTCGTTGCGTTTTTACTGATGTTTTTCCGCTACTGGCATCACAATCTGGTCGACCGTGAAGACCTGTACTGGGCAAAAAACATTCATAAAATTGCCCTTAACCAGGAAGTCGGGGATACGGGACGCTATAATTTCGGGCAGAAGAGCGTATTCTGGGCTGCTATCATCAGTTTAGTACTGCTGCTGGCCAGCGGTATTGTTATCTGGCGGCCTTACTTTGCCGGTGCCTTCGCCATTCCGGTGATTCGCCTGGCGCTGCTGGTTCACTCCGTTGCCGCCGCAGGGCTGATTTTGGTCATTATGGTCCACATTTACGCGGCGCTGTGGGTGAAAGGCACCCTCACCGCGATGGTTGAAGGCTGGGTGACCCCGGCCTGGGCGAAACATCACCATCCGCGCTGGTACCGCGCCGTTCGCGAACGGCAACTGAAACAACAGGAAAAACGTCCCTGATGAGTATTCGCATAATCCCGCAGGAAAGGCTTGCGAAAGGCGACAAAAAAACGGCGGAGATGATCCCGCCGTTACTTTTCCCCAGGCTGAAAAATTTGTACTCACGCCGCGCTGCCCGACTGCGCCAGCTGGCAGAGAAAAATCCGCTGGGTGATTATCTGCGCTTTGCCGCTGTTATCGCTACTGCCCAGGAGATCGTGCTGTATGACCATCCTTTACAGATGGATCTGCACGCCCGACTGGTGGAGACGGCAGCCAGCGGCAAACCGCCACTGGATATCCATACCCTGCCCCGCGACGGACACTGGCAGCGTCTGCTGCATTCACTCATCGCTGAGCTGAAGCCGGAAATGACTGGCCAGGCGCTGGCAGTGCTGGAAAATCTGGAAAAGGCTTCCGCACCGGAGCTGGAGGCGATGGCCTCCGCACTGTTTGCCAACGACTTCGCTCAGGTCAGCAGCGATAAATCGCCATTTATCTGGGCTGCCCTGTCACTCTACTGGGCGCAGATGGCCGCGCTGATCCCGGGCAAAGCCCGTGCCGAATACGGTGAACAGCGCCAGTTCTGCCCGGTCTGCGCCAGCGTGCCGGTTTCCAGCGTGATCCATATGGGTACGCAAAATGGCGGCCTGCGCTATCTGCACTGCAACCTGTGCGAAAGCGAGTGGTATGTGGTACGCGCCAAATGCAGCAACTGCGAGCAAACCCGCGATTTACACTACTGGTCGCTGGACAGCGAAGTGGCAGCGATCAAAGCAGAGAGCTGTGGCGACTGCGGCACCTACCTGAAAATGCTCTATCAGGAGAAAGACCCGGCAGTGGAGCCGGTAGCCGACGATCTGGCCTCGCTGGTGCTGGATGCCCGCATGGAACAGGAAGGATTTTCACGCAGCAGCTTGAATCCTTTCCTTTTTCCAGGAGAATGACTGAAAGGCAGCCGCCCGTTTAACGACAACCAGGCCGGATCGCTCCGGCCCGACAGGGGAATCGCACAATGAAACTCATCGGCAGTTATACCAGTCCCTTCGTACGGAAAATTTCGGTGATCATGCTGGAAAAAGGCATCACGTTTGAGTTTATCAACGAATCACCCTGGACGGAGGAGAGCCACATCCCGCAGTACAACCCGCTGGGCAAAGTCCCCGCGCTGGTGACCGGGCCGGAGGAAACCTGGTATGACTCCCATATCATTGCTGCGTACCTTGAACAGCTGGATATCGCACCAGCACTGATACCGCGAGAGAAGCTGGCAGCGCTGAAGGTGCAACAACTGGAGGCGCTGGCGGACGGCATTGGCGATGCGGCGGTGATCCTGTTACGGGAGCAAATGCGTCCGCCGGAGCAGCAAATGGAAAGCCAGCTGCTGCGCCAGCGAGAGAAAATTCAGCGCGGACTGGATGCACTGGAAAAGGAAGCCGCTAAAGGCACCGTACTGAACAGCGACAGGTTGAATGTGGCAGACATCGCCACCGCCTGCCTGATCGGCTTTATCAATTTCCGCCGCATTCTGCCGAACTGGTGCGTGGAGCGCCCGGCACTGGTGAAACTGGCGGAAAAAATGTTCGAACGCGAGAGTTTTGCCCGTACGGTCCCCCCAACATCGTGAGTCCCTTAGTGAAACCATGAACACACTTTTCAGTCAGCTCCCGTCCATCGACAGCCTGCTGCGCGACTCCGCCGTACAGGCCCTTACCGGCCAGTATGGTCACCAGCAGGTCGTTACCACTCTGAGAACGCTGCAGCAGGAAGCCAGAGAGCAGATCCTGCAACAGCAGCAGTTGCCGGAGTGGCAGGTCGACTGGCCGCAGGCAGCAGAACAACGTCTGCAGGCTCAACAGCAGAGCGCGCTGCGCCCGGTCTTTAATCTGACCGGCACCGTGCTGCATACCAATCTGGGGCGTGCCTTGCTCAGTGAAAGCGCGGTGGAAGCGGTTGCCAGCGTGATGCGCTCACCGGTGACGCTCGAATACGCGCTGGATGAAGCGGAGCGTGGGCATCGTGACCGACCGTTAGCCGATCTGTTGTGCCAGCTGACCGGTGCAGAAGATGCCTGCATCGTGAATAACAACGCGGCGGCAGTGCTGCTGATGCTGGCCGCGCTGGCACCCGGTCAGGAAGTTGTCGTCTCACGCGGTGAGCTGGTAGAGATCGGCGGGGCCTTTCGCATTCCCGATGTGATGAAGCAGGCTGGCTGTCAGCTGGCTGAAGTGGGCACGACCAACCGCACTCATCTGAAAGATTACCGCCAGGCTGTCGGGGAAAATACCGCGCTGCTGATGAAGGTGCACACCAGTAATTATCAGATTGAAGGTTTTACCAGCGCAGTGGAAGAGAGCGATCTGGCCGCGCTGGGGCGCGAGCTGAACGTGCCGGTGATTACCGATCTGGGCAGCGGCTCGCTGATCGACCTCAGTCAGTACGGCCTGCCTGCCGAACCCATGCCGCAGCAGCTGATTGCCGCCGGGGTCAGCCTGGTGAGTTTTTCGGGCGACAAGCTGCTGGGTGGCCCACAGGCCGGGATTATCGTCGGCAAAAAAACGCTGATTGCCCGTCTGCAACAGCATCCGCTGAAGCGGGCACTCCGCGTGGATAAAATGGTGCTCGCCGCGCTGGAAGCCACCCTGAAGCTTTATCTGCAGCCGGAAAAGCTGGCTGAACAGCTGCCGACGCTACGTTTGCTGACCCGTTCGCAGGCTGATATCCGTGCCCAGGCTGAGCGTCTGTTACCCGCACTCGAAAAAGCATTTGGTGAACAATTTACGCTTGAGATCGCTGCCTGTTCATCACAAATCGGCAGCGGTTCATTGCCGGTCGATCTGCTGCCCGGTATGGCAGTAACGCTGACTCCACGCGATGGTCGTGGCAGTGCGCTGCAACAACTGGCCGCTACTTTGCGCCAGCTGGCCGTACCGGTTATCGGAAGGATCCAGGCTGGTAAGCTGTGGCTGGATCTCCGCTGCCTGCAGGAGGAAGCGCTGTTCCTCAGGACGATAGCCCGATGATCATTGCCAGTGCAGGCCATGTCGATCATGGCAAAACCGCGCTGCTGCATGCGATCACCGGGATCAACGCCGACCGCCTGCCGGAAGAGAAAGCGCGCGGTATGACCATCGATCTCGGTTATGCCTACTGGCCGCAATACGATGGCCGCGTAATCGGCTTTATCGACGTGCCAGGTCATGAAAAATTCCTCGCCAATATGCTCAGTGGCACCGGCGGCCTGGATCACTCCCTGCTGGCGGTGGCAGCCGATGACGGCGTGATGCCACAAACCCGCGAGCATCTGGCTATCCTTCAGCTTAACGGCCAGCCTCCTCTGACCGTCGCCATTACCAAGGCAGACCGGGCGGATGAGTCGCGCCTGCTTGAAGTGGAGCAGCAGATACGCGAGCTGACCACGCAGCTGGGCTGGCCGGAGATCGCCCTGTTCGTCACCAGCGTGACGCAGAGTCGCGGCATCGGCGAACTGGCCAGCCATCTCCGCCAGCTCCCTTCGCGTAGCCGGGACGAGAATAAGCGCTTCCGGCTGGCGATTGACCGCGCATTCAATGTGAAAGGCGCAGGCACGGTGGTGACCGGAACGGCGCTGGGCGGCAAGGTCAGCGTTGGCGATAAACTCTGGCTGACCGGAATGGACAAAGCCGTGCGCGTGCGGGGACTGCATGCGCAAAACCAGCCGACAGAAGTGGCTTACGGCGGCCAGCGAATCGCCCTGAACATCACTGGCGGCGTGGAAAAAAGCGAGATTTCCCGTGGCGACTGGCTGCTGGAAACCCGGGCAGAAAGTCCGACAGAACGGCTGATTGTGGCGCTGACTCTGCACCAGCCGCTGCAGCAGGGGCAACCGCTGCATATCCATCATGCGGCAAGCCATATTACCGGTCGCGTTTCAGTGCTGGATGGCGATCTGGCAGAACTGCGGCTGGATACCCCGCTTTGGCTGGCCGATAACGACCGGCTGATCCTGCGTGACATTACCGCCCGCCAGACGCTGGCCGGAGCAAGAGTGGTGCTGCTCACGCCGAAAAAACGCGGCAAGCGGCAACCTGATTATCTGCACTGGCTGCATCGGTTGGCGGCGGCAGAAAACGACGGGCAGGCACTGGAATGTTATCTGCAGGAGCACCCCTGCCGCAAAGAGCTGCTGGCCTGGGCACGGCAGCTGACTCCATCGGCACTGGCCAACGAGCTTGAGGCGCTTAAACCGGTCGAAGCCGGAGATTACCTGATGCTGACCGGTTCCATTGCAAAGTGGCAGGCGCTGCTGCACAACACCCTGAGCGACTATCATCAGCACCACGGTGACAGGCCGGGCCTGGGGCGCGACCGCCTACGGCGCATGGCGCTGCCAAACCAGCCGGAAGAGGTGGGCCTGGCGCTGATTGATCTGCTTACGGCCAGCGGCGAACTGGGCAACAACCACGGCTGGCTGCACCTGCCCGAATTCTCCATCGACTTCCTCCCTGAAGAAGCGCAGCTCTGGCAGCGTGCCGAACCGCTGCTGGCTGAAGGTGCCAGGTGGGTCCGTGATATGGCAGAAAAGCTGGGCGTGGAAGAGGAGCTGATGCGGCACACGTTACGCAAGGCGGCGCAGAGCGGCTTTATCACTGCTATTGTCAAAGATCGCTACTTCTCCAGCGAAAAGATGAAAAGCTTCGCTGAACTGATCCGCCAGCGTGACCAGGCAGGCCAGAGCACCAGCGCGGCAGATTTCCGCGACCAGCTGGCGGTCGGCCGCAAACTGGCAGTGCAGGTGCTGGAATTTTTTGACCGCAGTGGTTTCACCCGTCGTAAAGGCAACGAGCATCTGCTGCGGGACAGCGACATGTTCAGCTAAATGCGTCTACAGTAAAGAGATTACCAGCGGATGGGATCGGGAAATGAAGGCACTGCACTTTCTGCGTCACTATTACCACACACGTCCCAGGCTGCTGGCTGCTTTTATCGTGGCAGTAGCCAGCTTTTGTTTCCTGCCGGCAAGCCAGCCGCTGGTGCAAAAACTGCTGATTAGCTGGAACATACTGGCGTGGCTTTATCTGCTGCTGCTCTGGTGGCTGCTGCTCACCACCCCTACCAGGGAAATTGCCAGAATTGCCCGCGAACAGGATGAGAGCGCAGCCACCGTGCTGGGCCTGGTCTGCGTCACCTGCCTGGTCAGTATTCTGGCGATCCTGTTTGAACTCGGTGCAGTGAAGCACCTTTCGCAAGCCGGTCAGGCCCGGCATATCCTGCTGACTGCCCTCACGCTGATCGTCTCCTGGTCTCTGCTGCCCACGGCTTTTGCCATGCACTATGCCCATATGTACTATCAGGGCGATCCGGAGAAAAAGGTCCTGCTGTTTCCGGATAAGATCGCCGAACCCGGCTACTGGGATTTTATCTACTACTCCTTCACCATCGCGGTGGCCGCGCAAACAGCTGATGTGGCAACCGGGAATACCGCCGTCCGGCGCATCACCACGCTGCAGGCGGTATTATCCTTTCTGTTTAACCTGGCTATCCTGGGGCTTTCCATTAACGTCGGCGCAGGATTACTCAGTTAAGTTCGCAGAACCCTGAGCCGGAGCCGTAGCAGCTCAAGCCCGTGCAGCAGGCTGCTGAGCCAGGTGCGCGGTGTTAGCCGGAGCCTCACCGGTGAACTTCTCAATCTCCAGCAGCGCCATATGCCCGCAGTTGCCCTGCGCCAGCCTTGACGAACCAATATCGAAAGTCAGGCAATTAACGTTGCCATTCTTGCACAACGTGCCGGGTATGGACGGGTCCTGTGGATCATACCAGGCCCCTTCACTGATGCGCACCACGCCGGGACGAATATCTTCCGTTACGTCTGCTCCAACCAGGATCTGCCCCCGATCGTTAAAGGCCCTGACCAGATCGCCAGACTTGATCCCCCGGCTTGCAGCATCCTGTGGGTTGATCAGAATGGCTTCCCGGTCGGCCACGGCATATTTTCTCCGCAAAGGCGTGTTGTCCAGCTGGGAATGCAACCGGTGGCCCGAATGTGCCGTGTTCAGGGATAGCGGATACTTACGTGCCTGCGGACTGCCATGCCACTCTTTCGGCGGCTGCCAGCCCGGCAGGCCAGCACAGTCCGGATACTTCATGCTGGCGACGGTCTGCGAGAAAATTTCAATCTTGCCGCTTGGCGTTCCCAAAGGATTCAGCAGGGGATCGGCCCGATAATCTGCGAAGCGCACCCACTGCCTGTTCTCTTCCGGCACCGGGAAGCGAATGTAGTTTCCTGACTGCCAGAACATATCGAATGGCGGCAGAGGGATCCCGGCGTTGCGCGCCTGAACTTTCATGTTGTCGTACATCGCTTTCAGCCAAAGCATCTCATCCCGGCCTTCGGTAAAGGCCTGCTCCACGCCAAGGTGGGCAGCCAGGGCGCTGAAAATAGCAAAATCACTGCGTGACTGATGCTGGGGCGGCACGCACTGATGCATGGGGAAAACGTAGAGTTGCGAATAATCACCGCCCATATCCAGATCGTTACGCTCATAGCTGGTGGTGCAGGGCAGCACGATATCTGCATGCCTGGCGGTGGCAGTCCAGTAAGGTTCATGCACCACAATGGTTTCCGGCCGCCGCCACGCCTGAAGAAGATTGTTGGTATCCTGATGATGGTGGAAAGGGTTACCCCCGGCCACATAGACCATTTTCACATCCGGATAGGTCAGCTGCTTACCATTGTAATCAATGGTTTTTCCGGGGTTAGCCAGGCAATCGGCAATGCGCGCCACCGGAATGGGTGCGGGAGAATTTGCCGGAGCGGCCCCGGCGCTGATGCCGGAGAGAATACCGCCTCTGGCCGTGGGGCTGCCGCCGGAGGAGTAGTGGTAGCTGAAGCCAAAGCCGCCGCCGGGCAGCCCAATCTGACCAGTCATCGCTGCCAGCGTCACCAGCAGCCAGTGAGGTTGCTCGCCATGATGCTGGCGCTGAATTCCCCAACCCGCCATGATCATCGTGCGTTGCCTGACCAGCGTTCTTGCCAGTTCGCACAGCCGTTCTGCATCAATACCGCAGATCGCGCTGGCCCATTCGGCACTTTTCACCGTGCCATCACTTTCACCCAGCAGGTAAGCGCGGAATTTATCGAACCCCACGGTGTAGCGCTGCAGGAAGGCCTCATCATGCAACTTTTCCGTCAGCAGGGTATGGGCCAGGCCGAGGATCATCGCGGCATCGGTGTAAGCGGCAGGAGCCAGCCATTCCGCCTTCAACTTTCTGGCGCTCGGGCTGCGGATGGGATCAATGCAGATAACCCGCGTTCCCTTAGCCGCCAGCGCCTCAAATCCGGCCAGACCGACATGATCGGGCACGTTCCAGCTGTTTTTCAGCGTGGTCAGCGGGTTGCACCCCCAGAGGATCACCAGCTCGCTATGTTCAATCACGTTGGGCCAGGTGGTTTGCTGCTCGTAGACCTCCATTGAACCGACAACATGAGACATGATCACCTGCGCTGCGCCGGTAGAGTAGTCTCCGCTGTAGCTCAGAAAGCCACCCGCGAGGTTCATCAGACGGCTCAGCAACGCGCGGCTGTTGTGTAACATCCCGGTACTTTTCCAGCCATAAGAACCGGCATAGATTGATGAAGGGCCAGCGGTTTGCTGCAGGTGACGGATCTGGTCGCCCACCAGCCGGATAGCTTTGTCCCAGCTGACCTGCACCCACTCATCCCTGCCGCGCAGGTCGTTTCGGCTGCCCGGCCCCTGTTCAAGCCAACTTTTACGGATCATTGGGGAGGTAATCCGGTTGTGGGCATGAACCTGATACGGTGCCATTTCAATCAGCTCGTTGGGGGCAGGATCGTCCTGAACCGGCCTGACGCCTACCATCCGGTCGCTCTCCACCAGCGCTTCAAATGCTCCCCAGTGTGCCGCAGTGAGGATACCTTGCTGCGCAGGTCTCAGGGCTTTAAACAGCGGCATAGCCTGACTGATGGCCTGCGCGAGAACGGATTTGCTGAACAGCAGATCCAGCGAGCCGGCGGCCATCAGCAAACCACCTGCCTGCAAGAAACGGCGGCGTGACAGTCCGCTTAGCGTATTATTTTTCATGGTGGGTTCCTGCTGGCGACATATCGCTGGCGTGCTGCTGAACATACAGCGTCAGCAGGCGCAGCTGTTCCGGATTCAGTGAAGTGCGGGAAGCCATTCCCTTCATCACCCCAATCCACTGGTTAGCCGTGTAGTGATCGAGAGACGTCAGGCCGTGACAACCGGTACAGTTGGCAGTCATCAGCCCGGCAGCGTACTGCCAGATTTTTTTCCGATCTTCGACCAACGAGGCGGGTTGCAGCCACAGGTTAAGCGACACCTGATGCCAGACCATGCCTGTCTCACTGTCCTGCTCTGACCTGGTAGTTTTGATGTGGGATACCGCGCCTTCTCCGATAACGGCGCTGATGATGCGTTTACCGGCTGCGGCATAGATGACGCCGGGAACGCCTTCCTGCTGCCAGCCTGCCAGCTCAGCCTGCAGATAGCCCTTTTCCCGCTGCAGGATGTTCAGCTCCACAGCGGGAAACAGTGTTCCGGCAGAAGGCCCCTCTCCAGGTTGCAGCATAAAAGGTTGTGTGGCGATGCTGTAGAGCGGGCTGGCATCGGGCCTGGTGGTGGCCGCAATGGCTGCCAGCGCGGCGGCACCGGAAGAGTTACTTTGCCGCATATCCGGCAGGATGTGGGCCACACCACGATGGCAGTCTATGCAGGTTTCACCCTGTTTAATAGCCACCGGATGAGCCTTACGCGCTTCCGGCTGCTGGGCGAGAATATCCATCGCCTCAAAGCTGTGACAGCTGCGACAGGTGGCGGAATCGCTGGCTTTCATCGTCTTCCACACCGACTCTGCCATCGCTAACTTGTGGCTGTTGTACTGCTCCTCCGTGGCGATTTTCCCGGTAAGCTCGCCATAAACGTCTTTCACCGCGCCGAGTTTTGTCACCAGGTATGCGACAGGCTGAGAGGGAATATGGCAATCTGAACATTCGGCACGGATACCGGCATGGTTCTGAAAATGAATGCTGCCCTGATACTCTGCCAGCGGCCGCTCCATGCTGTGGCAGGAGACGCAAAAGGCCGTGTCGCTGGTTTTATGCAGCACCGTAACACTACCCGCAATCACCACCACGGCGAGCGCCATACCACAAAGAATGAGCAGGACAATACGCCAGCCCCGCCGCCCTGGTTTACTGAAAAACTCCATATCCTCTCCTGTCTTCCCTGCCCGCAGTACCGGGGAAATGAAAAGCCTGTTATCCCATATAATTTATGAGCTTAATTTGTGGCTAATCAAAAAGAAGCAAGGAGAGTACTCACTCAGGAGTAAAACCGTGGTGAAGGTAGCAATTCTGGCATTGAGTGGCTGAAAGGCCCGTGATGAGCCTTCAGCCTAAAATCTGGCGCTGACTCCGAGGTTATACATAAATTGTTCCCCAGAGCTGAGGCCGCCGGTTTGCGAGACGGAGGCAAAGGCAGCAACGGTCTCGCCCAGCGGCACATGAGCACCGACGGTCACGTCGACCCAGTTGGTATCCTGCTCTGCAGAATTGCGCACGAATGAGGTTTGCGTAGATTTCAGTCCGCCCCCGGCCCGCCAGACATTGTCACCAAACTGGTGGTTGTAGCTGACTTCCGCCCAGGGATTGATCCAGCCCAGCAGCGAGTCCACCCGCCAGCCCAGCGCACCAATTTGTGAATGGTAATTCTGGTCATCAAAGCGCATCGCCGTGCTGCTGTCGCCCTGCTCTTTGTAACCATCAACCGAGCTGTAATCCAGTGCGTACTGTGCCATCGGACCGGTGGTCAGAATTGATCCGATCGGGATATCCCAGCCGGTGGTGATCCGCGCACCAAACTGTGTGCCACTGGTATCGCCGTTTTCGGTGCGTGTGGTGGGGCCAAGCTGAATGGAGCGTTTGATGTCGTCATAATTTACTGAGGCATAGTGCGCATCGGCATTCACCCAGCCATTATCAAAGAATGACAGCTCGCTGTAAGCCGACAGCAGCCAGCCACGCATTTTATAATCGTAACGCGGCGTGGGATGCTGGCTGTCGTCCGAACCGGACACCAGTGCGCCTGCCAATAAATTATCGGTGAGTTTGTAATCCACGCCCAGCGTCAGATTGTGGGTGGTGGTGTCGCCGTCTCCGGCCGCCAGGTTCGACGAATAATCATAATGCTGCCCGGCATAACCGCCGTAAATGCCCAGAGAACCCTGCGGATTATCGCCGTGGCGCTGTTGCTGTAACCGGCTGTCGAGCGTGGCGCGGGCATCGCGGGACATCGCCAGAGTAGCCTGATTCAGCGCCACTACCTGAGCGGGTGCATCAAGCACTGACTGAATGTAATCGCCAATCAGCAGATGGGTGGCCGGACTGGGATGCAGATGGTCAGCAAACAGGTAAGCCTGTTCGCTGGAAAAACCAGGCGTGGCCGTGCCACAGTTCGCCGCAGAAACACCAGGCGGACAGGCCATTCCGGCGGTATTAGTCAGGCCGTAAAGAGCAGGATTACTCAGCACCTCGTTAAACAACCCATTGATGTCCACGCGCACGATATTACCGTTCAGCAGAGCAAGCTGGTTGTCCTCCTGCTGATTGTAGCTGGCGGTCAGCGCGCTGGCCTGGCTGCTGGCAGACTGCCACGCCTGATAAAGCTGGGTGGCTATCGCCTGCTGAACGCTGGCGATGTTGCTGACCTGCCCTGCTGCGGCCACCAGCGCCTGATAGATGGCCTGATTGCGATCGGCCTGGTTCAGCGTCGGCTGGCTATCCAGAGAAGCAAAAGCCGCCGCCAGGGCGGAACTGGCTACCGCAGACAATCCGGTCTGGATCACCGTTTCCAGCAGGACGGGCGTGGCACCAATGTCCGGCACCGTCGGGACAATCACCGTTCCTGCTCCGGCAGCCAGCAAAGCCTGCACCTGGCTGGCCGCGGCAAAGGCGCTGGTGCTGACAATGCCCTCGGCAGTTTGCGGGTTCAGCGCGGCGGCGGCCAGATCGTTGCCGCCCACCCAGTGAACGTACAATCCGTCAGCATCAGCCCGCCCGCCAGTCGCCGCAAAGTAAGCGCGAACCTGATTGGCTGTATTATCGATGGGATTGAGTTGCGGAACCGCCACGGCATCGCCAGCGGCGTAATTGGTGCCCCCGGCATCGGAAGGACGCAGCGACTGATTAATTTTTGCGGCCAGGACATCATCGTATAAAGGGTGCTGGCTTCCGTCCCAAGTGTAGCGACCATTGTTGCCACTGTCACTTAAGCTGTCACCAAAAACGCAAAGCTGATCGAAACTGTAAGCCACACTGCCAGAACAGAGATAACAAGCCGTCCACGCCGCCCCAAAGGCATAACGGCGCGTGCACAAGCGATTCTTTGACATGAAATGACTCCGGGAAAGAGCCCGAAAGCGGTAAGTTTAAGGCGTTCTTTTTACATTTTTTAAAGGTCTTTCTGTTGAATAACTATTGCCTGGTTAACACCCACGTCAAGTTGTTATCGACTCTTTTTAACCAGCTTTAATAAGCTTTATTCATTTTTCGCGCGGTCGATACATTAATTCAGGAAGAGGGGAAGTGGGCAGCCACTTCGCTCTGCTCAATAACCGCCAGCGCCAGCCCGAGCGGAGGTGCCAGAGGAGAAGGAAGAAAATGGAGGTGAGTATGCTGAAAAGTGAAGGCCAGCGTGTTCGTCCGGGCGCTTTCCAGCGCGCTGGCACAGAAAGCCGGGCTGACGTTCCACGGACTGTCGATCATCAGCGATGCCGGGTTCATCAGCAGCATAATCTGGCTGAGGGCTTTACCCAGATACCGCCCGGCCTCCACCATAACCTCATCAACAATTTGGGGTGCCTGAGAACGTCTCTGCCAGCTCAATCCCGCCTGCCATGCCTGCAGCTGCCGGTTTATAGCCGGAATGCTGATCAGCGCTTCCAGACAACCACGCTGACCGCAACAGCACTCCGGGCCGTCAGCGACCGTCAGATGCCCCGCTTCACCGGCTGTCCAGCTGCTGCCGGTGAACACTTCGCTGCCGCGTAACAGTGCTCCGCCCGTGCCCTCACCGATGCGCAGATAAAAACAGCTGCTTCCTGCAGCCACTTCTGTCGTTTGCAGGGAGAGCAGAGCCGCCGCTTTGACATAATTCATCACCTTTAGCGGCACGCTTTTCGAGTGGGCAACAGCCGCCCGGATATCCACGTTCTGCCAGCCCAGGTGCGAGGAGAGATGAAGATAGCCGTTATCCGAATCCACAATCCCAGGAAAACCCAACCCGATGCCCAGCAGTTCAGGGTGGCGCTGCGATAAAGCCCCGCACTCTCTGGCCAGCTCAGCCAGCAGGCGCTGCGGATCTTGCGTGTCCGTCTCCCAGCTTTTCTGCTCCAGAACTTCTGAGAAATAATCGCATACCGTCAGGTGGATCTGATTGCGTTCAACCATCACTCCGGCTGCCTTCCGTTTTTCCGGACGCAGACTGATTTCAATCCCTGGCCGCCCGGCAGAAGAGACTGCCCGCGGTCCCAGCTCAATCACCCGATCCTGCGACAGCATCTCATCAACAATCAGCGACACAGTGTTTTTACTCAGCGCCAGCGCTTGCGAGATGCTCTGGCGCGTGGTGACGCGCTGTCTGCGCAGATAACTCAACACCCGTTTCTCGTTATTGAGGCGAAGTACGGCTGGTCCCTTTCCTGCTTCTTTCATGCTGGCGTGATCCGGAATCACGTATTCCGGCCAGTCTGGCAGTTTTCGGGGCTGATTTCATCCCCACACTTTCTGGCCTGCTTTCCAGGTCGCACAAAGCTTCACCCCGTGCGTTGCCGTCGTTTCCAGCAATATCACATCGCCCGGAGCACCCACGCTCAGCCCGGACTGCTCCCGCAGCCCCATCTGTCTGGCAGGCCGGAGCGAGGCCATTTCCAGCGCTTCCGGTAACGAAGCCAGCCCGTTGCGCAGCAGCATCGGGATGGAGATCGGCCCGACCAGCCCGTTAGGTAACAACGACATTGCCATCAGTGAATAGGAGCGGGAGGGATCGGCTAAGTCCGGGAACAGCAGCGGCGCAGCCCACATCGGCCAGAACAAAACCAGCGGCCAGATCAGATACAGTACCGCTGACAGCAGTGCCGCCTTACGCGCCTCTTTCCCACCGGACGAAGCGATAAAACGCTGGGCCAGGTTCCAGGTGCCCCCGTTGTAACTCAGGGTGTAAATAATAAAATAAGCGAGGATAAAGCCCAGCGAATAAGGTTCCTGCACGATCACCGTGTGCTGCGGCGGCAGACGATCCCAGATATGGATCAGCTCGCTGAAGCCGCCCAGGTGAATCGCAACCGCAATCACCATCACTATCGCCGCGACAAACTGCACGATGAACTGACCGAAATCATTACAGGCATCGGCCCACAGCCCGCCCATCACCGAATAAAACAGGCTCAGCGCCCCGGCAATCAGGATCCCCATCAGCGGATTAAAGCCGGTGAAGACGTTGATAATAATCGCGATAGCGGCCCATTTCGCGCCGACATCGAACACCTTCAGCAGAACGCCACTCCACGCCAGCACCTGCTGCGTGGGCACGTTATAGCGGGTGGCGAGGTATTCCATCGGCGATTCGATATTCATATGAACACGTAATCTTGCCCAGCGTGGGGCAAAAATGGCCGCGCCCAGCAAAACGGCCACCGCAATGGGAAACGCCCACCAGAAGTAGATAGTGATGCCTGCCTGATAGGCAACCGCAGCATAGGCGACAAAGACCGCCGCGCTGTAGCCCGACATATGGTGTGAAACGCCGGAGAGCCACCAGGGCATTTTCCCACCTGCCGTGAAGAAATCTTTGGTACTGCCCACGCGACGCATTGCCCA
Organism: Erwinia sp. 009765445; assembly: GCF_058137865.1. NCBI lineage: Bacteria > Pseudomonadati > Pseudomonadota > Gammaproteobacteria > Enterobacterales > Erwiniaceae > Erwinia > Erwinia sp. 009765445. The sequence goes on along the minus strand of NZ_JBYUWC010000021.1, from coordinate 47,231 downwards.
AAAGGTAATCAATACAATCATTAATGCATACAGCGCCATGACGAGATAATCGAGTAAATTCATAGCTGACTCCGGGACGAAGGGAGATTTAGCAATCCGGCACAGCCTGGATCGGTTTTTTTCCTGGTATGAATGCCGTCCGGTCAGGGTTACCGCAATTAGTCCTTACTTGGGACTAATTGACGCTAGCATGTCAGCGCTGGTTAAATTGTGATCAGAGTTACAAATTGAAAACCCCTGTCATAAGGCCTTCTTATCTTGCGGTCTGGCTCCGGACAAATGCCAGACGCTATACTGCCCGGGTGGAAAGAACGCCGATATTCATCGCCATTAAGGAAATTATCTATGCAACGTTGCGGCTGGGTTTCTCAGGATCCGATCTATCTTGCCTATCATGACGAAGAGTGGGGTATTCCGTTGACGGACAGCCGTGAGCTGTTTGAGATGCTTTGCCTTGAGGGACAAATGGCCGGATTATCATGGCTGACGGTGCTGAAAAAGCGGGAGAATTACCGCCAGGCTTTCCACCATTTCGATCCGCAGGCAGTGGCTTTGATGGACGAGGCAGATGTGGATCGGCTGATGCTGGACAGTGGCATTATCCGCCACCGGGGAAAAATCTCCGCCATTATCGCCAATGCCCGTGCCCTGCTGGCGATGGAGGCAAGAGGAGAGGCGTTTAACACTTTTATCTGGCAATTTGTCGATCATAAACCTCAAATCCATCACTACGCCGATTACCGCACTGCGCCTACTTTCAGCCCAATATCTGATGCATTATCAAAGGCGCTGAAGAAGCACGGTTTTAAATTCGTTGGCACGACCACCTGTTACTCGTTTATGCAGGCCTGTGGTCTGATCAGCGACCATACCACCGACTGCTTCTGCCATCCTGATAACCTTAAATAAGATTCTTTACAATAATTAAGAAGATAACACCGTTTTTTTTCCACAATCCGGCGGCATAATCGGCGTTTTAAGGGCGATTTCGCCTGTCGCTGTGGAGAATGAAGATTAATGAAAAAGCGTTATATCACCCTCGCTCTTGTTTTGAGCGGAACCATTGCTCTGTCCGGCTGTACCACCTACCCCTATACGGGCGAACGTGAAGCGGGTAAATCCGGGATCGGTGCAGGAATTGGCGCGGCGCTGGGCGCTGGCGTGGGCATGCTCTCTTCTTCGAAAAAAGACCGGGGCAAAGGCGCACTGATCGGCGCGGCAGCCGGGGCCGCCCTGGGCGGTGGTGCGGGTTACTATATGGACGTTCAGGAAGCCAAGCTGCGCGATAAAATGCGCGGAACCGGCGTCAGCGTCACCCGTAACGGCAATAACATCGTGCTGAACATGCCGAATAACGTCACCTTTGACAGCAGCAGCAGTACGCTGAAACCTGCCGGAGCCAATACCCTGACCGGCGTGGCAATGGTACTGAAGGAGTACCCAAAAACGGCGGTTAACGTCGTCGGCTATACCGACAGCACCGGCACCCGCCAGCTGAATATGACCCTGTCCCAGCAACGTGCTGACGGCGTGGGTAGCGCACTGATCACTCAGGGCGTCGCCGCTGACCGCGTGCGCACCAGTGGTATGGGGCCGGATAATCCTGTCGCCTCCAACAGCACCGCAGAAGGTAAAGCGCAGAACCGTCGCGTGGAAATCACCCTCAGCCCGCTGCAGTAATCCTGCTATGGCCGGGCAGCCCCGCCCGGTCATCAAATCTCAGAGTTCAATAAGCGTGACGCCGCTCGCTGGGCGGGATCGGCCAGATGGATTATGATGACCCGATCCACACTCCGTCAATTCGGACTATCTTAGGGTGTTAAGGCCAGCCATTGCTGAAACCTCTCCGTTAAAGTCACTTGTCCAAGGATCGCCATGAACCGCAAGGGCCCACGCGCCACCATCAGCGACGTTGCCAAAGCTGCAAAAACCGGAAAAACCAGCGTGTCCCGCTATCTCAACGGCGAGCAGCATGTGCTTTCCGCCGATCTGAAACAGCGCATCGAAAAGGCGATTGCCGGGCTGAATTACCGCCCAAGCCAGATGGCGCGAGGGCTGAAGCGCGGGCGTACCCGGCTAATTGGGCTGATCATTGCAGATATCACCAACCCCTACTCCGTTGAAGTGATGTGCGGCATTGAGGCGGCGTGCCGTGCTCAGGGCTTTACCCTGCTGATGTGTAACACCAACAACGAAGTGGATCAGGAGCAGCATTACCTGAATCTGCTGAGCAGCTATCAGGTGGAGGGCATTGTGGTCAATGCGGTGGGTATGCGTGAAGAGGCGCTGAGCCACCTGCAGCAATCCCTGCTGCCAATGGTGCTGATTGACCGCAAAATTCCGGAATTTGACTGCGATGTGGTCGGACTGAACAACGGTGAAGCTGCCCGCGTGGCGACCGAGCATTTGATCGAACAGGACTATCGCGCAGTGCTGTTTGTTACCGAGCCACTGGGGCTGGTCAATACCCGTCATGAACGCTTACAGGCTTTCAAAACGACAATGGAACGCCATCCCGGACGCTACGCTGAACAGGCTGAAGTGGCGCTAAACGATCCGGCGAAACTCGATCACATTCTGCTGGATTTCTGGCAGCGCCATCAGGCTGAGCACTGCGCCGTACTGGTAGTTAACGGCGCACTGACCTTGCAGGCGACCCGCTCGATGAAGCGTCTGGGCCTGGACTGGGGCAAACAGATGGGGCTGCTGGGCTTTGACGAGCTGGTCTGGGCGGAGCTGGCAGGAGTGGGCATCACCACGCTGAAGCAGCCGACCTGGCAAATCGGCTATTCGGCGCTGGAACAGGTGATCCGCCGCATTGAAGGGGATACCACGCCTCCTGAAGAACAGGTCTACTCCGGAGAGCTGATTGTTCGGGGATCGACAAGGTTTTCTCCCACCCCCTGATTTTCTGCCGTCATCCGGCACCTTTTCAGACTTCCCCTTAAAAAAAGTGTTCACATCGTGAGCGCGATCATAAAACCACAAGCTGCCTCTTTGCATTGGAACCGGTTCCATTTAACGTTTTTATAACGTCAGGGTCAGACCCGGAGGAACCAGTGAAACGTGAAGTGATCGTAGTGACGGCCGCCTATGGCCGCGATCGAATTAAAGCTATGGGAGGCCAGCAGGCCGTTTTGCCAGTCATTGCCGCCGCTGGCGCAGACGGGGTGGAAATCCGACGCGAACTGTTCAGCCCGGCAGAATTCGACGGGCTGCCTGCTCTGGGTCAGGCCATCAGTGCTTCCCGCCTGATAGCGTTCTATTCGGTACCGGAAGCGCTGTTTACCGATGAAGGATCGTTGAATCCCAACATCGATCAGCACGTCGCTGAGGCGCAGCAATTAAATGCCCAGCTACTAAAATATTCACTGGGTCACTATCAGCATGGTGCTGACTACTCCCAACTGCGCGAGAAACTTTCGGGGTTACCGGTTCACCTGGTGGTGGAAAACGATCAGACCGACTGCGGCAGGCTGAGTGCGCTGGACAGCTATTTTCACGACTGCGGCGAGGCCCGGGCCGGTAATGGCATGACCTTCGATATGGGCAACTGGCTGTGGGTCGGCGATGATCCGCTGCAGGCGGCAGAACGTCTGAGCCGCTTCGTCAGCTACGTCCATGTGAAAGCCGCAGCCCCGGCTGAAAACGGCTGGCGTGCAGTGGCACTGGATGAGGCCAGTAACCTGTGGCGTGAAACACTGGCGCTGCTGCCCGCTGGCGTACCGCGCGGTATTGAGTTCCCGCTGGAAGGCGACGATCTGATTGCCGTTACCCGCCATTATGTTTATCTGCTGCGAGAGGAGTAAGCCATGACCATCCATGAAAACGGCACGCTGGACGCGGTCACCATTGGCGAAGCGATGGCGATGTTTATCGCCACTGAAAGCGGCGATCTGGCCTCAGCGGAATGCTTTATCAAGCGAATTGCCGGGGCGGAGCTGAATGTGGCGATCGGGCTGGCAAGGTTAGGGCTGAAGGTGGGTTGGGTCAGCCGCGTCGGCGATGACTCTTTTGGCCGCTTTACGCGCCAGCAGCTGGAAAAAGAGGGTGTCGACAGCCGCGAGGTTATCACCGACCAGCGCTATGCCACCGGTTTTCAACTGAAATCGAAAGTCGAAGACGGCTCCGATCCACTGGTGGAGTACTTCCGCAAAGGTTCCGCCGCCAGCCATCTTTCAGTGGCCGATTTTAACCGCGATTATTTTGGTTCAGCCCGCCATCTGCATCTGAGCGGCGTGGCGGCAGCGATTTCCGACAGTTCTCTGGCGCTGTCAAAACACGCCGCGCAGGAGATGAAGCGAATGGGCAAAACCATTTCCTTCGACCCCAACCTCCGCCCGGTGCTGTGGCCCAGCGAACAGGAAATGGCGAAGCAGCTGAACACGCTGGCAGGCTTCGCTGACTGGGTGTTACCTGGTGTCAGCGAGGGCAAAATCCTGACCGGTCACAGCCAGCCTGAAGCGATTGCCGACTTCTACCTCGATATGGGCGTAAAAGCGGTGATTATCAAAACCGGCGGTGACGGCGCCTGGTACAAAACTGCCGAAGGCGAGAAAGGTCAGGTGGCAGCAATCAGAACGGACAACGTGGTGGATACTGTTGGCGCTGGCGATGGCTTTGCCGTTGGCGTGATCAGCGCATTGCTTGAAGGGAAAACGTTGCCGCAGGCGATTAAACGCGGCAACAAAATCGGTTCTCTGGCAATCCAGGTAGCTGGCGACAGCGAAGGTTTACCGATGCGCGCTGCCTTGGGCGATTTTTAAAGTCTGAAACCGGCATCATTATGAAGCGGCATCGTTCCCCGGCGGAACAGAGTGCTGCCTCCTCATCAACAGAGGATAAGTCTATGAATAAGCATACAATCGCGCATAAACGCTGGTGGTATATCATGCCCATCGTGTTTATCACCTACAGCCTGGCGTATCTGGACAGGGCGAACTTCAGCTTCGCCTCCGCCGCAGGGATAAACGAAGATCTGGGCATCACCAAAGGCATGTCGTCACTACTTGGCGCCCTGTTCTTCCTGGGCTATTTCTTCTTCCAGATCCCCGGCGCGGTGTATGCCGAACGTCGCAGCGTAAAGAAGCTGGTGTTCATCTGTCTGCTGTTATGGGGCGTCTGTGCCTCACTGACCGGTGTGGTCAGCAACATCCCTGCGCTGGCGGCCATCCGCTTTGTACTTGGCGTGGTGGAAGCCGCAGTGATGCCAGCAATGCTGATTTACATCAGTAACTGGTTTACCAAATCCGAACGTTCGCGAGCCAATACCTTCCTGATCCTTGGTAACCCGGTCACCGTGCTGTGGATGTCGGTGGTTTCCGGCTACCTGATTGAAAGCTTCGGGTGGCGTGAAATGTTCATCTTCGAAGGCATTCCGGCGGTGATCTGGGCCGTCGCCTGGTGGTTTATGGTGCAGGATAAACCCGCGCAGGCGAAATGGCTGAGTCAGGATGAGAAAGCCGCGCTGCAGGCTCAGCTGCAACAAGAGCAGGAAAATATCAAAGCCGTGCGTAACTATGGCGAAGCATTCAAATCCCGCAATGTCATTATCCTCTGCATTCAGTACTTTACCTGGAGCATCGGCGTGTACGGCTTTGTGCTGTGGCTGCCTTCCATCCTGCGTAATGGCAGCCAGATGGGGATGGTCGAGGCAGGCTGGTTATCCGCAGTACCGTATCTGGCAGCCACAGTGGCGATGATTGTCGTTTCCTGGGCCTCCGATAAGTTACAGAACCGCAAATTGTTTGTCTGGCCGTTACTGCTGATTGGCGCGCTGGCGTTTTTAGGTTCATATCTTGTAGGGGCAAATAATTTCTGGCTGTCGTTCAGCCTGCTGGTGGTGGCCGGTGCAGCAATGTATGCGCCGTACGGTCCCTTCTTCGCCATCATCCCGGAAATGCTGCCGCGTAACGTAGCGGGCGGCGCGATGGCGCTGATTAACGCTATGGGTGCGCTGGGTTCTTTCCTCGGCTCCTGGGTGGTGGGTTATCTGAACGGTGCCACCGGCAACCCTGCAGCTTCGTATATCTTTATGGGGGCATCGCTGCTGATCTCGGTCTGGCTGACACTGATAGTAAAGCCCGCGGAGAACAAACAGCCTCCAATGCCGCATGGCGCTAAACATGCTTAATGTTGCAAAACGGGCCAGTTGGCCCGTTTCCTCACTTCAAACAGGGAGACAAGAATGAAACCTTCTGTGGTGTTGTATAAATCGTTGCCGGAAGATCTGCGTTCGCGACTGGATGAACATTTTGCCGTGACTGAAATTAACGGCCTGACGCCGGAAACCATCAGCCAGCACGCCGATGCCCTGCAACAGGCTGAAGGCCTTTTAGGATCCGGTGGCAAAATTGATGCGGCTTTCCTGGCGAAAACGCCCAAACTGCGCGCTGCCTCTTCCGTCTCGGTGGGTGTGGATAATTTTGATATCCCAGCCCTTAACGAACGCGGCGTGATCCTGATGCATACCCCCACCGTGCTGACCGAAACCGTCGCCGACACGATGATGGCTCTGGTGCTCTCCAGCGCTCGCCGGGTGGTTGAAGTGGCTGAACGGGTTAAAGACGGCAAATGGCAGAGCAACATCGGTGCCGACTGGTTTGGTATTGATGTACACCACAAAAAGATGGGTATTCTGGGCATGGGTCGTATCGGCCTGGCGCTGGCTCAGCGTGCTCATCTGGGCTTTAGCATGCCGATTCTCTATAACGCCCGGAAACATCATGAAGAGGCTGAACAGCGCTTCGACGCAAAGTATTGCGATCTGGATACGTTGCTGAAAGAGTCTGACTTCCTGTGCATCAGCCTGCCACTGACCGACGAGACCCATCATCTGATCGGCCGTGAACAGCTGGCGAAAATGAAGCCGTCTGCGGTACTGATCAATGCCGGGCGTGGTCCGGTCGTGGACGAAGAAGCGCTGATCGCCGCGCTGAAGGAGGGCACTATCCATGCCGCCGGGCTGGATGTGTTCGAGAAAGAGCCGCTGCCAGAGAATTCACCGCTGCTGAAGCTGCCAAACGTTGTGGCGCTGCCGCATATCGGTTCTGCCACTCATGAAACACGTTACGGTATGGCACGGGATGCCGTGGACAATCTGATTGCCGCGCTGACCGGGAAGGTCGAAAAAAACTGCGTTAACCCACAGCTGCTGAAATAAACTCAGCTCTCCGGATGGCGATAAACTCAAAGGCCGGATTTCGCACCATGGACGGTGTAAACCTTCCGACCCGGGACAACGCTTACGTTCTTATCACCGGCCCGGACTATGCCAGGCCTTTTATTGACAGCGATCTCACTTAACGTGCCAGCCAGCCGCCATCAACAGCAATGGTGTAACCATTGATATAGTCCGAAGCATCCGAAGCCAGGAATACCGCCGGCCCCTTCAGGTCGTCAGGCAATCCCCAACGCGCGGCAGGAATGCGCTCGAGAATTTCCGCATTACGTTTTTCATCCGCCCGCAGCATTTGCGTATTGTTGGTCGCCATATATCCCGGCGCGATAGCATTCACATTGATGCCGTGCTTTGCCCATTCGTTAGCCATCAGGCGAGTCAGGCCCATTACCGCACTTTTGGAAGCCGTATAGGAAGGCACGCGAATACCGCCCTGGAAAGAGAGCATTGAAGCAATATTGATAATCTTCCCACCCTGCCCTTGTTTAATAAACTGACGGGCGACGGCCTGCGACATAAAGAAAACGGATTTACTGTTCAGATCCATCACGTCATCCCAGTCTTTTTCGCTAAATTCGATGGCATCCTGCCGGCGTATAATCCCGGCGTTATTCACCAGAATATCAATTCGGCCAAATTCCGCCACGACTTTTTCCAGTAGTCCCTCAATACAGTTAATTTTTCCAAGATCGCCTTTCAGGCTCAGGAAACGCCGTCCAAGCGCGGTAACCCTGTCGAGGGTTTCCTGCGGATCGACAATATTAATCCCGACAACGTCACAGCCTGCTTCCGCCAGTCCCAGAGCCATCCCCTGGCCCAGGCCGGTATCACATCCCGTAACCAGCGCCACTTTTCCTTTCAAATCAAAAGCATTTAAAATCATATTCACAACTCCTGTTATTCCTGTGATGAGCGACTGCGCTTTTCCGGGATTACTATAACGAAGTGAAAACGACTCTTACCGTGATCTCTATCGAACAAATTTATATTTGATACATTGTTTTTATAAAAACAAAACAATGTTTCATTTATATATATTGAAATTGTTGCTTATTATTTAATTAAATGTGAAAAACGACGCTTTGCATATTAATAGCCGTAGCAAGTCAGACCAGAACATTCCCGCTAACAATTCCGTTCTGCTCAAAAGAGGCAGAGGATTGCATCGCGTCAAGGCTGGCGTTAAGGTTAACGTCCACTTGCAGATAACAAGCAGTTAACACGCTATGAGCTTTTCCGCCTTCGGTGACAAATTTACGCGCCATTCAGGCATTACCCGCCTGATGGAAGATATGGGTGAAGGATTACGCACGCCAGGTGCGGTCATGCTGGGTGGCGGAAATCCCGCGCAGATCCCGGCCATGAACGACTATTTCCAGCAGCTTTTGCAGGAGATGCACGACGAGGGCAAACTGGCGGAAGCACTGTGCAATTATGACGGACCGCGCGGGAAAACCACCCTGCTGGAATCGCTCTCCGCACTGCTGCGTGACGAGCTGGGCTGGGATATCAGCCCGAAAAATATTGCGCTGACCAACGGCAGCCAGAGCGCCTTCTTCTACCTGTTTAACCTCTACGCTGGTCGCCGGGCTGATGGCAGCAAAAAGCGCGTGCTGTTCCCGCTGGCACCGGAATATCTCGGCTATGCCGATGCCGGGCTGGATGAAGAGCTGTTTGTCTCCACCCGCCCGAATATTGAAATGTTGCCGGAAGGCCAGTTTAAGTACCACGTTGATTTTGAACATCTGCAGATCACCGATGATACCGGGCTGATTTGCGTTTCGAGGCCGACCAACCCGACCGGAAACGTGATCACCGACGAAGAGCTGCTGAAGCTGGACGTGCTGGCCCAACAGCATGAGATCCCACTGCTGATTGATAACGCCTACGGCGTACCTTTCCCCGGCATTATCTTCAGCGAAGCGCGACCGCTGTGGAACCCGAACATCATCCTGTGCATGAGTCTCTCCAAGCTGGGCCTGCCGGGTTCACGCTGCGGGATTATCATCGCTGATGAGAAAGTGATCTCCGCCATCAGCAATATGAATGGCATTATCAGCCTCGCACCCGGCAGTATCGGCCCGGCCATCGCTAATGAGATGATCCAGCGTGGCGACCTGCTGCGGCTGTCGGAAGAGGTGATCAAACCTTTCTATCAGGAACGGGTTAATCAGACGATTGCCGTTATTCGCCGCTATTTATCCGAAGATCGCTGCCTGATCCATAAACCAGAAGGGGCAATTTTCCTCTGGCTGTGGTTTAAGGATCTGCCGGTTTCAACGGAAACGTTGTATCAGCGTCTGAAAAAACGCGGCGTGCTGATGGTGCCGGGGCACTTCTTCTTCCCGGGCCTGGAGCACGAATGGCCGCACACGCATCAATGCATGCGCATGAATTACGTGCCGGACAGTGAGAAAATTGAGCGCGGCATTGCGATTCTGGCTGAAGAGATAGAGTGCGCACATCAGGAAGGCTAAAACCTTCCCGGCAGAAACGCAAAAGGCCGCACAATGTGCGGCCCTTTATTATCACCAGATTACTTAACTATTTCGATACGACGCGGTTTATTCGCTTCCGGAACAACCCGTTCCAGGTCGATATACAGCAGGCCGTTTTCCAGTTTGGCGTCACGAACGTTTACGTGCTCAGCCAGCTGGAATTTACGCTCGAAGTTACGCTCGGCAATTCCCTGGTACAGGTAGGTTTTTTCCTGTTGCTCTTCAGGGTGTGCGCCGCGTACAGTCAGCATATTGTCGTGGGAAGTGATGTCCAGCTCGTCCTGGGCGAACCCGGCCACGGCAATGGTTATGCGGTACTGGTTTTCTGCTACCAGTTCTACGTTATACGGAGGGTAGCCGCCGTTGCTCTGACCCTGGTTTGATTCCAGCAGGTTAATCAGACGGTCGAAACCAATAGATGAACGATACAGTGGGGCAAGGTCGAAATTACGCATTTTACTACTCCTGATAATCAGCGAGATTGAACGTTAAGGCCTTCCACTCTGGACAGGCCGCCGGTCAAAAAGCAGTACCCTGTCGGCGTACATTTTTGTGACCGTAACAATAAAATGGTGATGGCCCGCTGGTTTTCAAGGGCAGCAAATGCAATTTTTTTAACCCACAGGCCGTGAATGGCATACACTCAGGGAAGAATTCGTCGGAGAGTGCAAGAGTTACCACAGAGTGACCGGGGACTTCCCTGCAAACGGCGATAACAATCAGGCCGGCGCTGCCGTGACTGAAGGGATGATGAAATGATGGTAATGAAAAAGTGTCGCTTTGCTGGTCTGCTGACCTGTCTGTCACTTGCAGGCACCAGTGGCTGCTCCAGCTTTATGTCTCATTCCGGGCCCGATCAGGGGTACTACTCCGGCACAAGAGCCAGTGCCAAAATCGTGGCTGACAGCAACAGCGGCTGGGTAATGCGCCCGCTGGCGGCCCTCGATTTGCCCTTCTCCGCCGTGCTGGATACGCTGCTGCTGCCGTATGACTATTACCGCTCTGGCAGCGATAAGGCCGCAGATTCACCGCGCGAGCGCGTCCTGCGCAGCGAGCAGCAGAATCACACCGATGAAAGCCTGTCCCAGGCCGCGCCGCTGGTCGTGAACACGCCACAACCGCAGCGCTAGACAGCCATCACTTCCGTAACAAAGATTTGCCGGAAGCCCTCTGTGTGGCGCAGATAAGCCACGTGCTGTCCGTCCGGTGAGCAGACTACCGCGTCTGCTACCGGGGCTTCATCAGTGCGCGCCGTCAACCGCCGCATCTTCCCGCTGCCTGTATCGCACAGCATCACGCTGTTGTCGTTGATCAGCGCCACCGAGCGGCCATCAGGATGCCAGCTGAAGGCGGACTGAATATCGCTGGCGGCATCAGTGATCTTCCGCGGCTGGCCGCCCGTCGGCGCAATCGTCCACAGCTGAACCACCCCAGCTTCATCTTTCATCAGGAAAGCGATGGAACGCCCATCAGGTGAGCTGCGCAGCCAGTGACGGGGCGTGGTTGCCAGACCGGGATAAGCACGATCGTGGGTAAAGGTCAGCCGCCGCTGCGTAATGCCCTTTGGCGGGGCTGGAAGCGAGGTAGCAGTACCTTCAATCGGCTCATCACCTTCCAGAGCATAGTCGGCGATCTTCTCCGGCAGATCGACAATAAAGACTTCAGGCACTTTCTCGCCGCTGGTACTGAGTGTGTCGCCAATAAAGGCCAGCGCCCAGCGCTGCCGGTGACCGTCGTGCTTCAGATAGCCCTCTTCGCCAACCCAGCCTTCTTCATAAGCACGATTGATCTCGTCGCTGCCGGGCTGGGGAGCCGAAGTGGTACGGCTGACCAGCACGCAGAAGTGGCTGCCATCATATTCACGCGGATGGCTTTTGGGCGGGCAAACCGGATGCAGTGGAACGGCCACGCCAACGTTGCGCAGATCTTCCTTCACCGCAAATTCATGCATCACATGATCGTTGTAGGTGAAGCTCAGCCGCGTGCCGTCCGGGCTGAAAACGTGAACATGTGTACCGCCGCGCAGCGCACCTGGAGTGAAAGGAGCAGTGATGTCGCAGGCATCCATATTCTCCGCCAGGCCATTTTGTACAATCACACCGCGCCGGTGGTGAAAATCGTACTTCCACTGGCTGTCAGGATGCTCCGGACCATGAATGCAGACGTAACGGGGCGGCAGATCGGGGCTGACGGTGATCACACCAACATGGGCACCGTCTCTGGCCTGATAAAGTACTTCGGTCTGGCCACTGATGTTGACGCGCTCCACGGTCAGGCCGCTGAAGGTGGCTCCGTCGGGACGCACGTCATACACCAGCCAGTGGCTGTCTGCCGTCCAGATATTAATATTGGTGAGCTGATGGTTACGGCGGTCAAAAGTCAGCTGTTTTTCGGTCATCTTGCTTACCTTTAGCAGTGTCTGCTGCTAAGGGTAATGCATTCACCGGCTTTCGGGTACTGGCGTGATCAGCGGCGAACCGGCAAAAAAACGCCGCCTATCCTGAGCGCAGAGCGTTCGCAACCCCAGCATTCCGCATTGATGAAAATTTCACCATCCGGCTCAGGGGTACGGATGGTTTGAATTTCCTGTACGTCAAGCTGCGGCTGGCAGCTCCCCTTCAATCATTGTGCTAACCAGACTCGCGCTTCCACAGGCGAGGGTAAACCCCAGCGCGCCATGCCCGACATTCAGCCATAAATTTCGGTAGGGCACTGATAACAGGCAAGCCGTTGGGCGTAGCCGGACGCATCCCCGCCCATGCAGTGGCATTCTCATAATTGCCGCCATGAGGGAAAAGTTCTTTCGCGGCAGTACGAATGGATGCGATACGTTTTTCATTAATACTATTATCAAAACCATTAATATCTACTTTGGCGGCAATGCGTAACTGTCGACCCAGCCGGGCATAAACAATTTTTTTCTCATAATCAGTCAGGCTGATGGACGGAGTGATGCTGGCAGCCTCCGACGGAACGCTAAGGCTGTAACCTTTAAGCGGATAAACGGGTAGCCGGATACCAGGCAGTGCCAGGGCAGTAGACTGATAGCCCGCACAAATAATCAGCTTATCCACCGGCAGCTCATTCCCTGCAACCCGTAGTGCCGTGACCTGTTTCTCACGGTGGATTATCTGGCTAACCGGATGGCCGGTGATAAAATGGCACAGTCCCGACGCCCGCAACCTGGCCTCCAGCGCCAGGCAAAAATGATAGCAGTCCCCCACCTCTTCATCGGCAGTGTAGATGCCGCCGACAAACGGCGTATCCACCAACGCCGGATCGAGCATCGCCAGTTGATCTGCCGCCAGAACCTGCTGCGCCTGAGGATCTGCAAGGTGATGGATCGCATGATCAAAGATCGACTGGCTACGAAACGCCACCAGCTTGCCGTTTTGCCGCCAGCAGAAGTCCGCCAGACTATCCTGCTCACGCCATCCTGTCAGCACTTCCCGGCTATGCATCGCCAGCCCCAGCAACCGTTGTGTATTTTGCTGATTAACCGAAGCGCGGCAGGCACGCAGAAAGGCATACAGCCAACGCCACTGACGCGGTTCCATCCGCAGCCTCAGCTGCAGAGGCGCATCGTTCTGCATAAGCCAGACGAGCGCCTGCATCGGGATGCCGGCATCGGCCAGCGGTGACACATAACGGTAGGAGAGCTGGCCGCCGTTGGCGAAGCTGGTTCCCGAGCCAAGTTTGTCGCTGGCCTCGATCAGCCGCACGTCATACCCTTTTTTCACCAGGGCCCAGGCCGTGGTTAAGCCAATCACGCCGCCACCGATGATGCTTATTGGTGATGCCATTTTTCTGTTTCCGTCACTTTATAGTTAGAGGGGGCTTAAGCGTTCTCAGCCCGGCTGACGCAGTGCGAAAAGCATTCCCAGTGTTTCAACCAGCAGATGCGCCGCCAGATAGGATGTGGCGCCGGTCGGCACATCCAGCTGCGGATTAACCTCCACCAGATCGAGACCGATGATGTCCATGCGCTGTAGCAATACTTGCAGGGCGTCGCGCAGTTCATCGTAGCGCATGCCGTTGGGTTCAGCTGAGGCGCATCCCGGAACCAGCGAAAAATCCAGCACGTCAATATCAATGCTGATGTAGCACTTTTCACCGACGGGTAAATGTTTCAGTTGTTCGATAAACGGCTGCTGCCGGAATACCTCCACGGGAATGATGTGACTCCCCTGCAGCCTGGCGTCACTGACCTCCGAGGGTCGCACGCGCAGGCTGCGAATACCTACCTGGGTCAGACTCTGGACGTACTCCAGCGCCGCGACATGGCGAAAGGGCTGACCATTACTGAAATGCACGCCGTGGGTGGAGGGCGCAAAATCGAGATGGGCATCGAACTGCACCACATGTACCGGCTCCTGAACCCCACGGATTAGCGGATAGGAGACGGAGTGATCGCCACCCAGCGCCAGAGGAATCGCCCCGCGCTGTCGAATCATCTGCACCAGGGTGCTGATATTTTCATGGGTGCCGATCACATTGGTGGGCAACACATCAACATCGCCGACATCCACCAGGCGGCCTTGCGAGATCACATCCGTCAGAAAATGTTGGTCGCGCTGGATATCGTAAAAACCGGTACTGGCAAAACGCATTGAGTGCTCGCGCAGCGAGCGCGGCGCAAAGCGCGTACCTGGCTGCCAGGGCGATCCTTCATCAAAGGGCACGCCAAAAACCGCCACGTCGGCCCGCAGTTCATTGAGGACATCGCAATAATCTGCGCGTAAAAAGGTGGGAATACCGCTAAAAGCGCGGTTAAGGCGCTCACTACCGCGCATATCACTGCTCATAAAAAGCCTCATTATTCAGAACGGGCTGCAACAGCGCCCGGGTACGCGGATGGCTGGGATGGCGGAAAATATCGGCGGTCGCCCCTTGTTCAACAATCCTTCCCTCCTCCATCACGATCAGCCGATCGGCAACCTCACGAGCGAAGCTCATTTCATGCGTGACGATAATCATCGTCATGCCTTCCTGCGCCAGCTGTTTCATCACCTGCAGCACTTCGCCGGTCAGCTCAGGGTCGAGCGCGGAAGTCGGCTCATCAAACAGCATCACTTCCGGCTGTAAGGCCAACGCGCGCGCAATGGCGATACGCTGTTTCTGTCCGCCAGACAGACTGTTCGGCATTGAATCCGCCTTGTGCAGCAGGCCGACTTTCTCTAACAGTTCGCGCGCGCGCGTTTCGGCGTAGTGACGACTCTGCTTAAGAATTTTGTGCGGCCCAATCGCGACGTTGTCGAGAATGCGCAGGTGGGGAAACAGGTTAAACGACTGAAAGACCATGCCAACCTGACGGCGTAAGATATTCAGGGCATTTTCCTCCAGCAGTTCGCCCTGCTGCATCAGCATCTGTCCGCACAGGCGGAGGCTACCTTTTTCCGCCACCTCCAGGCCATTACAGCAGCGCAGGAAGGTACTTTTCCCCGATCCGCTTGGACCGATGATCACCACCACTTCGCCGCGCCGTATCGAAAGTGAAACACCGTGCAACACCTGATGGTCACCGAAGCGTTTCTCCAGTGCCACGGCCTCAACAATTGCTGTACTCATTGCACCATGCCTCCCGCCCGAAGTTTTTTCTCCACTGCGCGCAGCAACAACATGGTGCTGCTGGTCATCAGCAGGTAAATAAAGGCAATCACGAGATAGACCTCCAGCGAGCGGTAAGAAACGCTGATCACTTTCTGCCCTTCGTGCATCAAATCGTGAATGGTCACCAGGGAAACCAGCGCCGAGTTTTTTGTCAGGGCGATAAACTCATTCGCCAGCGGCGGCACCATGCGCACCAGCGCCTGCGGTAAAATAATCAGCCGCATCGCCTGGCCGGATGACATCCCCATCGAACGCGCCGCCTCGCTTTGCCCACGGTCGATCGAGAGGATCGACCCGCGCACCAGTTCCGAGACATAAGCCGCGGAATAACAGCCGAGGCCGATAATGCCGCAGACAAAAGCCGGAATGACGATATTGAAATAGGGCAGTCCGAAATAGAGGATAAACAGCTGAACCAGCAGCGGCGTTCCGCGTACCAGAACCACATAGGCGTTGCAGAACCCCCACACCGCTTTATGGCGGGAAGAGATCCTTCCCAGACCAATTAACGTGCCGAGGCAGCAGCTGATCACCAGGGCGCAGAGGGTCACTTCAATGGTGACCCAGGCGCCGGAGAGCAGTTCAGGCAGGCTGGCCAACGCCGGGGTGAAATCAAGCGAAAGCATCGTCACCTCTGATCATTTAACGCCAGCGCCGAACCACTTTTTCATCAACGCATCATAAGTGCCGTCTGCGCGAATCGCCTTCAGGGCCGCATTCAGCTGCTGTCGCAACTCTGGCTCATTTTTACTGACCGCAATACCGTAATCTTCGTGGGTCAGCGGTTCGGAGAGCACTTCAGTCGTGCCGCGCGTTTTGCTGTAGAGCAGTGCAGCCGGCTTGCCGGAGACCACGGCATCGGCGCGCCCCGCTTCGAGTGAGTTAAACATCTCTTCATTCTTCTCAACCTCAACCCGCTGCACGGTAGGGAACTGCTCAGTGAGCAGATTCACCGATTTCGTGCCAACCTGTACCGCTACCCGCTTGCCGGCTATATCTTTTGGCGATGTAATCCGCTTATCCCCTTTTTTCACCATCACCACCAGTCCGGCAGTGAAGTAAGGATCGGTGAAGTCCACCACTTTCTTGCGGTCATCGGTGATATAGATGGCGGACAACACGATGTCCTGACGCCCCGACAGCACCGATGGGATCATCGCTTTGAAATCCATATCGGTATAAACCAGCGGGCGTCCGATTTTCTTCGCCAGCGCCTCGGCCAGGTCGATATCAAACCCGGTGCGCTGGTTGTTGTTCATATACTCCATAGGAGGAAATGTGGGATCGATCGCCACGCGAATGGGATCGGCAGCCTGAGTAACGCCGGAAAACAGCGCCAGGGTAAGAGACGTACCTAACAGTAGCGAACGAAATGTCATACATCCTCCGAAAAGTCAGTCATTGCTGTCACAGTAACCGGCGCGAATGGCCGCACCGATGAAATTCAGTACCAGCCGGCCCGCAGTCATACAGGAGATCTGGTGAACATCTTTCGCTGGCTGGATCTCAACAATATCCATGCCGACAACCCGTCCTTTTTTCACTAACCCATGGATCAGCTTCCGGGCCTGAACAAAAGTCACGCCGCCCGGTGCTGGCCCAGCCACGGCGGGCATCACTGACGGATCGAAACCATCAGCATCGATAGTCAGGTAGTAGCGGCCACCCTCAGGAATTTGCTCCAGCACGGCATCCATTCCGCGATCGTGCAGTTCATAGGCGGTAATAATGCGTGCGCCCCAGGCGCGCGCGTAATCGGCCTCTTCCTGACGGGCACTGCCTGAAGCACGCATACCAATCTGGATAATGTCTTTCACAAAGGTAAGCTCTGAAGCACGACGCATCGGGCTGGACAGGCCATCTTTCACGCCGTTAACGTCATCACGCCAGTCCAGGTGCGCATCAAGATGGACGATAGTGATCGGCCCCTGCTCGTCAAACGCCCGCAGAATCGGATTGGTAATGCCGTGATCGCCACCGAGCACGATGGGAATCGCGCCTGCCGCCAGGATCTTACGCACCGCCTGTTCCGCCCTGACAAAATGGCCGCGCGGCTCGGTCAGATCGGCTGGCACATCGCCGCAGTCGACGAAGCGAATGTCATCGCGCCCCTGGAGCAGAGGGCCATCAATATCAAAATCAAAACGTTCAGGACTGCGGATCACCCGATCGGAAGCCTGGCGGATCGCCGTCGGTGCCCGTACCTGGTCATTGTTGTAATCCTGCGGGGTATAGGCTGCGCCGTAAGGCATGCCAAGTACGGCAAAATGGGCGCTGAGGTTATCAAGATCGAGCTCAAGTTCTGAGAACAACAAAGATTTATGATTAGTTTGTGGGGCAACGGTCAGTGGCAAAGACATGGTAGTTTCCCGGTGTTGGTAATGTGTGGTACTGATAGCAGTCTATTGGCCTTCTGCAGCGGAAAAAACCGATCATCTTTGCAATCACGGTTACGGAAATAACAACAATGAAAACACGAACCTTAAATGAAAAGGATTTACGCGCCCTGAGAATATTCTGCGTAGTAGCCCAGTCAGGAGGGTTTTCTGCTGCCGAAAAGATGCTCAATATGACCAAGTCCACCATTAGTCGACAGATCAAAGCGATTGAGGAGACGCTGGGTACCCCCCTGTGTACGCGTGGGCCGAAAGGGTTTGAACTCACCGAGGCCGGGCAGTCAGCGCTGCTCTACGCCAGAGAGGCGCTCAATGCACTGGATCGCATTTTCCCTGCGCTGGACGCCAGTCGCGGAGTAATCTCTGGCTCGCTGGTGATGGGGATTACCGATAATGTGATTAGCCATCCGCAGTCACACCTGCCGCAGGCGCTACGCGCCATGCAGCAGTTGGCGCCTGATGTCCGCCTTACCTTGAGCGTTATGGCGGGGACGCAGCTTATTCAGGCGCTGCTGGATCGCAGACTGGATATGGCAGTGAAAGGTGTTATGGGGTATCAGAAAAGCCCGTCGTTGCGCTATGTGGAACTTTACGAAGAGAGCCACAGTATTTACACCCTGGCAGGCAACGAAGTGCGTTTCCGCCAACTTCCGTTGGTATGGCGGGCACAGCAGCCTTTTGTGGAACAGGCACTCGCCCAGTTTCACTTCGGCAGAGGCCCGGAAGCTGTAGGCATTGAAGCCGTGGCGATGCTGGTTGCTTCAGGTGATGTGGTGGGCATTTTACCCAATCATTATGCCGAGCTGATGCAGGCGCGTTTCCCGCTGGTGCGTATTCCGTATTCACCGGTCTGGGCGGTGCAACATTATGTCGTTACCCATGCCGCTTACCCGGTCTCGCCAGCGGCGGAATTTATGATCGAAGAATTGCGGCGAGTACAGCAGTTTATTCTGTGAATAATTTTTAGTGTGATAAAATAATCAATAAAAAAATCTTATTTTAAGATGCTCTCGAGGCCTCTATGTCATCTTAATTAAATATCATGCTGATAGATGCGGATGCGGCTCCTTCGCATTAACGACGACAGGTCAGCAGAAATCGCAATGCCGTTTTTTTAGGCAGCCAACAGATAAAATTGTTCTGCGGGGGACAATCCATCACCGGGCGGATTTTGATACTGGACTTTGCGTATCATGTGCTCTAACTCAATCCCCGTCAGTATTGTCTGCGCTCGTCGAAATGATTTAAATCCCAGCATTAGCCGTGTTCGTCGTTTGATGTTTCGGCAATCCTGTTCAATAAGATTATTCAGATAATTACTCTGCCTGACCGTGATGCACTCCTCTTTTTCCTTACCGGAATTGAGCGTGGCCAGCGCCGCTGTACTGGCACCGCTCTTATCAATGGTCACCACCTCCGGTTCGTCATTATGGCGAATGGCTTTGCGGAGGAAACGCAGGGCTGCTGCGGCATCCCGTTTAGCTGTCAGCAAAAAGTCGATGGTCTGACCGTCGGTATCAACCGCCCGGTACAGATATTTCCACTGGCCCCTGACCCGGATATACGTCTCGTCCATTCGCCACCGGCGGCCCACGGCACGTTTATGCCGGCGGAACGCCTTATCCAGCACCGGTACAAGACGAATGACCCACCGGTGAAGTGTGGAATGATCGACGGTGATACCGTGCTCTGCCATCATCTCCTCCAGATTACGCAGGCTCAGGGAATAAGCCAGATACCAACGGACACACTGGGCAATAATATCGGTGGGATAATGCAGGCGTTTGAAGGCTTTTCGGAGCAGAGGCATGGGCAGGTAACATCGCAAAAAACAGTATGTTACCTGACGCCGCCTTAATGCGACAGAACCGGTTCTTGCAACTAACGCTGCTACAGCGTCAGGGACAACGGAGATTTACCATTCTGCTACTGTGCCGTCTTCAGATCGCCACAATGGATTTCTCCAGTCCTTTACCTGCTGACTGCGTTCAATCACCAGCTGCTCGTTGATTTCCACGCCCAGACCTGGTTTATTCAGCGGTGCAAAGTGGCCGCCTTTCATATTGAAATCTTCCTTGTTCGCGACGTAATCCAGCAGTTCGGCACCTTTGTTGTAGTGGATGCCCATGCTCTGCTCCTGGAAAACGGCATTGCGCGAAACGAAATCCACATGCAGGCAGGAAGCCAACGCAATCGGCCCCAGCGGACAGTGCGGAGCCAGTGCCACATCATAGGCTTCTGCCATTGCGGCAATTTTGTAGCACTCGGTGATGCCGCCCGCATGGGAGAGATCCGGCTGCAGAATTGCCAGGCCACCCGCTTCGAGTACCCGTTTGAACTCAAAGCGGGAATACATGCGTTCACCGGCGGCAATCGGCAGGTGGGTCTGTGACGCCAGGCGGGGATAATACTCGGCCTGCTCGGCCAGTACCGGTTCTTCAATGAACAGCGGACGATACGGTTCAAGCTCTTTGATCAGGATTTTCGCCATAGGTGCACTGACGCGACCGTGGAAATCCAGGCCAAACTCAATCTCATTGCCGAAGGCTTCACGGATTTGCGCCACGGTGTTCACGGCAGCATCCACCTTGCGCGAGCTGTCGATAATGCCCATCTCTTCACAACCGTTCAGCTTGAAGGTGTCAAAGCCAATTTCCCGCAGCTTTTTAATCCCGTCGATCACTTCCGCCGGACGATCGCCACCCACCCAGCTATAAGCTTTAATGCTGTCACGCACCAGGCCGCCCAGCATCTGCCACACCGGCACGCCCAGCACTTTGCCTTTGATATCCCACAGCGCCTGATCGATACCGGCAATGGCGCTCATCAGCACCGGGCCGCCACGATAGAATCCGCCGCGATACATCACCTGCCACAGGTCATTAATCCGTGCGGGATCCTGACCCACCAGGTACTCCGACAATTCGTGCACGGCAGCTTCCACGCTGCGCGCGCGGCCTTCGATCACCGGTTCGCCCCAGCCCACCACGCCTTCATCCGTTTCAATTTTCAGGAACACCCAGCGCGGCGGCAGGCGATAAGTGGTGAGTTTGGTAATTTTCATTTTACTGCTTCCTTCCAGGCAGTAACGAAAGCGCGTGCCTGCTCTGCCGTGCGTGAGACGGGCTGTCCGGCGCGATAGAGATCGCTCCCCAGACCCGCTCCCATACAGCCAGCAGCCAGAAACGCATGGAGATTTTCAGGAGTCACACCGCCAACGGCGAACACCGGGACTTCCGGCGGCAGCACCGCTTTCAGCGCTTTGATATAGTCCGGGCCGAAGGCTGATGAAGGGAAAATTTTCAGCGCCTGCGCCCCCGCCTTCAGGGCGGCAAAAGCTTCTGAGGCGGTGGCACAACCGGCCGCTACCGTCATTCCATGTTCAACAGCCCGGCGAATCACCGCCACATCTGTGTTCGGCGTCACCACCAGCCTGCTGTTCATTTCAGCCAGGCGGTCCACCTGCTCCGGTTCCAGTACGGTTCCGGCACCGATCAGCGCTTTATCACCGAACGTTTTCACCATGCTGGCGATACTCAGCTGCCAGTCCGGCGAATTCAGCGGGATTTCCACCGCATCGAATCCGGCCTCAACCAGCGCGCCAACATGCGCCTCAGCCTCTTCAGGGCGGATGCCACGTAAAATGGCGATCAGCGGTAGCTTAGTGCTCCAGTTCATCTGCGATGTTCCTTATTCCGTGCTGAAAAGCGCGGTCGCCCTCCAGCAGTTGTGCCGGTAGCCCGGCCAGTTTCAGCGCGCTGAGATAACGTTCTGACAGCCCGCTGCCTGCAATCACCGTCAGCGGTTCACCGCTGCCCTGCATAAATTCACGCTTCATCAGCGCCACCTCATGACCGATTAGCAGTCCGGAAAGGTAGTCGCTAACCGATTCTCTCGGCCGCAAGCCGAGCACATGAGCAGCTCTGACCTCAAACAGGCGCGCCAGAATGCTGCTGTCGCTGATGCCGGTTTCCAGCCCCTGCCAGAAGGCCTCCGGATCGGGTTGCTGCTCCGGCAATCCGCCACCCACCAGTGAATGATTAAGCAGGACATGGTGCAGTTCTCCGGTCATTACGGTGCGAAAATCTTCAATTCTGTCGCCATCTGCACGAACCCATTTGCAATGCGTGCCAGGCATTACGTAATACGCCGCGGGGGCCAGTGAAACCGCGCCCAGCAGCTGAGTTTCTTCTCCGCGCATCACGTTATGGTTATCGCTGGCGGTGACGCTCAGGCCGGGAATAATCCAGGCCTTGTCTTCCACCCGCGTCAGGCGTGAAGCAATATCCCCGAGCACCACAGGACAAGCCAGGTACGGCACGCTCAGCCAGCCAGCATTGCTGCCGACCATCCCCGCCATCACGACCGCAACCTCATCCACCGGCCAGCCTTCAGTCACGCCGGCAAAAACTTCAGCGGGCGTCCGTCCGTTCAGGCGGGTGACGCCTGATTCCGAGCGGCGCTCCTGCTGGCATTCCCCCTGGCGGTAATACCAGGCGCGCAGGTTTGTAGAGCCCCAGTCGATGGCGATATAGCTTGTCACGTGATGTCCTTCATTCGTCGGGTTGAGCTGGCAATCATCTTCTGCGCCGCCTGCTCTGCCTCATCCGGCTTCTGGTGCCGGATGGCGTCAAACAGCGCTTTATGTTCCTGCAGCGTGCCAGGCATATTGCCGCTGTCAGCCATATAAGTGCGTTCAAACACCGCACGCTGCAGTGAGCTGATGGCCACGCTGAGCTGCTGCAGCACCGGGTTATGCACCGATTCCAGTACCGCTTCGTGATAGCGAATATCCGCCTGGTTGAAAGCATCGCGATCGCGATGATTGGCGACCATGTCATTCAGCGCGGCCTCGATGCTGGCAAGGTCGCTGGAGGTGGCCCGCTCTGCCGACCAGCGGGCGATCTGCGGCTCCACCAGGTTACGGACTTCACTCATTGCCGCTATCAGCCGCGGGTCCTGATCGTGCTTCAGCGACCACTGCAGGACATCACTGTCGAGAAAGTTCCACTGGCTGCTCTGGGTGACAAATGCGCCACGATAGCGCTTCATCTCCACCAGTCGTTTGGAGCCTAGCGAGCGGAAAACCTCCCGGATGATATTGCGCGAAGTGGCAAAGCGTTCGCACAGCTCGGCTTCAGCCGGTAAGGAAGCGCCTGGCGTGTACTGGCCAGAAACGATCTCCTCGCCCATGGTCAGAATGATGCGGTCCGTTTTACTGAGTTCGTCTTTCATGATGTTCCATGCAGTTAAGTGAAAGTTTTCCTCACTTTACCGCCGTCTGCGGTTTTTTTGCACTACATTCATCAGCAAATACGTTCTGGCGACGAGGTGATTGTAGTACCTTAAATACAGGTTGTACTACAATATAGATCACAAAACGGACAATTGAGGCAGAAAGGTTTTTGCGGAGATAAAGGACCAGTGCAGGGAGCAGGGACAGCGTGATGAGGTCCCGGGCTGGCCGGGACACAGAGAGTATTTACAGCGCGAACTTCTCAATGGCGTGCGCCACGCCGTCTTCCATATTTGTTTTGGTGACATACTGCGCGACGGCTTTGACCGAATCAATACCGTTGCCCATCGCCACGCCTGTTCCGGCATATTCCAGCATCGCAATGTCATTTTCCTGGTCGCCAATCGCCATCACTTCCTCACGAGTCAGGCCAAGACGATCGGCCAGCGCTTTCACGCCCGCGCCTTTATTTACCTGCTTGCTGAGAATTTCCAAATAGTAAGGGGAACTTTTCATAATTGTGTAGCGATCGCGGGCTTCCTGCGGGATGCGCTTGATGGCTTCATCAAGAATCGACGGCGGATCGATCATCATAACTTTCGGGAAGGTGGCGGACTTATCCATCTCTTCCACCGCACGATAGCGCAGCGGGATGCCAGTCAGATACGATTCATGCACGCTGTATTCGCTGATGTCCTTGTTAGGGGTAAACAGCAGCGATTTGGTCAGTGCCTGGAAATGGACGCCCAGTTCGCGCGCCAGCTGTTCAAAATACAGATAGTCGTCGTAGTTCAGGGTCACTTCTGCCATGCAGTCGCTCGTCTCCGCCTTTTGCACCAGCGCACCGTTGTTAGTGATGCAGTACTGGCCTTCCTGCTGGAGATCCAGCTCCATCAGGTAACGTTGCACGCCAACAAAAGGACGGCCGGTTGCCAGTACGACCGCCACGCCTTTGTCACGGGCAGCCTGAATCGCCTGTTTTACCCGCGGTGTCACTTCATGCTGCGGGTTTAAGAGTGTGCCGTCCATATCGATCGCAATCAGTTTTATCGCCATAACATCCTCGTCAGTACACGGTTTCTCTCATGCTAGCGCGATTCAGCTCACATTGACCAGTCCGATTGCGTCAGCGGTGCCGCTGGTCATCACGATTGAATCCCCCGCAGATAAAGGTTCGGAACCCATTAAGACCATTTATTATTAGTGACTCCGACAGGCGAATAGAGCGGAAATCTCCAAAATGCTCCATAAATGGTGGTATCGGGGACGTATTTGAGCGTAAAGTAACGGGAGTGATTATAAAATTTTGGAATCATCCAGCACCATCGGGAACGTACATTCAAATTATCCACAGGGGAAGTCAGGATAATGATCCGATTGGAGCCAGAAGTGATACACATTCATGGAGGAATAAAATGAACATTCTGATCGACAGCAAGGACAGTTTTTTTATCACCGGCACCATCGGCCTGATCAACCAGGCCTGGTTGCACAGCTTTAATAACCACCCGGTTTTCCTGATCGGTGACGAAAGCAGATCGCTGCTGGAGCCTGATATCATCATCGCCGATGTCTGCTCCAGCGGATGGACGCGCTGCAATAACTCTGCCCGCAACGTAAAAAAACAGTCTCCGGCTGGCCGCCATGTTTCGCTTACCCTGACTTCTCCAGCCAGAACAGGTGCGGTGAAAGAGTGCCAGCGGCACCAGGTCCGTCTGGAAAAACAGCAGGCGGCCACCGAGCTGCAGAAGTTTTTTAAACGCGGAAACCCGGCGATTTCCCAGCCCTGGTGTAACAGAAAATCCCCTGGCGGCCAGCCGCAGGACATTATTCTGAGCAAACAGCAGGCAATGGTGGTGCAGTATACCCGCGAGGGCATGTCGCTGACCGATATTTCCCGCGTCACCAGCCTGAGCGTGAAAACCATCAGTACCCACAAGCGGGCCATCATGCGCAAGCTGGGCATGAAAAATAACAGTGAGTTCTACCAGTACACGCTGGCAGGGATCCTCCAGCGTTGAGCATAAAAAAGGCAGATCTTTCGATCTGCCTTTTTGCTGTCTGCTGCTTAAACGGCGTTAAATATCGATGTTGGCGGCTTTCAGGGCGTTCTCTTCGATAAATGCACGACGTGGCTCAACCGCATCACCCATCAGCGTGGTAAACAGCTGATCGGCCGCGATAGCGTCCTTCACCGTTACGCGCAGCATGCGGCGGCTGTCCGGATCCATGGTGGTTTCCCATAGCTGCTCCGGATTCATCTCGCCCAGACCTTTATAACGCTGAACGGACAGACCACGACGGGACTCTTTCACCAGCCAGTCCATTGCCTGCTCAAAAGAGTCAACCGGCTGACGACGCTCGCCACGTTCAATAAATGCGTCTTCTTCGATCAGGCCACGCAGCTTCTCACCCAGCGCACAGATTTTACGGTATTCGCCGCCCAGCACGAATTCGCTGTCCAGCGGATAATCGGTATCCACGCCGTGAGTACGGATGCGCACAATCGGTTCGAAGATGTGCAGCTCGCGGTTTTCTCGCACCAGACCGGAATATGAGCTGCCATGCTGCTCTTTTTCGTTCAGCCGTGCGACCAAGCCATCAATCCAGCTCCGCACTGGTGCTTCAACGGAAATATCGCTCAGCGTCGGGTGATAGATCAGTGAGTTCAGTAGCGCAACCGGATAACGGCGCTCCATACGTTTGATCATCTTGCGGGCGCTGTTGAATTCCGCCACCAGCGTTTCCAGCGGCTCACCGCCCAGCGCAGGCGCATCGGCATTGGTGTGCAGCGTCGCGCCGTCCAGCGCAATGGCGATCTGGTACTGATCCATTGCATCGTCGTCTTTGATGTACTGCTCCTGCTTGCCTTTCTTCACCTTGTACAGCGGCGGCTGGGCAATATAAACGTGTCCACGCTCGATGATTTCCGGCATCTGGCGGTAGAAGAAGGTCAGCAGCAGCGTGCGGATGTGGGAACCATCGACGTCCGCATCGGTCATGATGATGATGCTGTGGTAGCGCAGCTTGTCCGGGTTGTATTCGTCACGACCAATGCCGCAGCCCAGCGCGGTGATCAGCGTCGCCACTTCCTGCGAAGCGAGCATCTTATCGAAGCGCGCCTTCTCCACGTTGAGGATTTTCCCCTTCAGCGGCAGGATGGCCTGGTTTTTACGGTTACGACCCTGCTTGGCGGAACCGCCTGCAGAATCACCCTCCACAAGGTAGATCTCAGACAGCGCCGGGTCGCGCTCCTGACAGTCCGCCAGCTTGCCCGGCAGTCCTGCCAGATCCAGCGCGCCTTTACGGCGGGTCATTTCACGTGCGCGACGGGCTGCTTCACGGGCACGGGCAGCATCGATAATTTTACCGACCACGATTTTCGCATCGCCCGGATTTTCCAGCAGGTATTCCGCCAGCAGCTCATTCATCTGCTGCTCAACCGCGGATTTCACTTCGGAAGAAACCAGTTTGTCTTTGGTCTGTGAGGAGAACTTAGGATCCGGAACCTTCACTGACACTACCGCAATCAGGCCTTCGCGCGCATCGTCACCGGTGGCGCTGACCTTGGCTTTCTTGCTGTAACCTTCTTTATCCATATAGGCGTTCAGGGTACGGGTCATCGCGGCACGGAAGCCGGCCAGGTGAGTACCGCCATCGCGTTGGGGGATGTTGTTGGTGAAGCAGTAAATGTTTTCCTGGAAACCGTCGTTCCACTGCAGCGCCACTTCCACGCCGATGCCGTCTTTCTCGGTGGAGAAGTAGAAGACATTAGGGTGGATTGGGGTCTTGTTGCGGTTCAGGTATTCAACAAACGCCTTGATACCACCTTCGTAGTGGTAGTGATCTTTTTTGTCGTCACGCTTGTCTTCCAGCTTGATGGACACGCCGGAGTTAAGGAACGACAGCTCACGCAGACGCTTGGCCAGAATTTCATATTCGAAATCAGTGACGTTGGTGAAGGTTTCATGGCTTGGCCAGAAGCGCACGCGCGTCCCGGTCAGATCCGTTTCACCTGTTACGCCCAGCGGAGCCTGTGGCACGCCGTGAACGTAAACCTGCTGGTGAACTTTACCTTCACGACGGATGGTCAGTTCCAGTTTTTCCGACAGAGCGTTAACCACTGAAACACCCACGCCATGCAGGCCACCCGACACTTTATAAGAGTTGTCATCGAACTTACCGCCTGCGTGCAGAACGGTCATGATCACTTCCGCAGCAGAGACACCCTCTTCTTCATGGATGCCGGTCGGAATACCACGGCCATCATCCTGCACGGATACGGAGTTATCCGCATGAATAGTAACCACAATATCTTTACAGTGACCGGCGAGTGCTTCGTCGATGGCGTTATCCACGACCTCGAATACCATGTGATGCAGACCGGTGCCGTCATCCGTATCGCCGATATACATACCCGGGCGCTTGCGTACTGCATCCAGCCCTTTTAGAACTTTGATACTTGAGGAGTCATAAGAATTCGACATCAACGTTTCTCGCTCGTTTAATCTTCAGGTTGAACCGCTATTTTACCCTGTTCTACGTGGAACATCTTGCCCTTTTCGTCAGCCATGTCGAACACATGCTCGGCACCGATGGCGCTGACAAAAACCTGGGCATGAGTGGCTTTCAGTCGCGAGGCCAGTAACTGACGGCGCGTTTCATCCAGCTCAGAGGCAAAATCATCTATCAGATACAGGCAGCGTCGCCCGTTCTGTCGGGTGAGAAACTCACCCTGCGCCAGTCTCAGGGCGCACATCAGCAGCTTTAACTGGCCGCGTGACAGTAAATCTTCCACCGGCGTGCCGTCGGCCCGAATACGAAAATCGGCCTTGTGCGGCCCACTGGCGGTGTAGGTCAGGGCTCTGTCGCGTTCAAACTGGCGCTCCAGCAACTCACTGTAATCCGATTCTTTATCCCAGCCGCGCTGGAAGGAGAAGTTCAGCTCAAATTCCGGCAGAAACTGCGCGCAGGTGGCGTTGATATCGGCAGCGATGGCTTCGCTGTAGGCGGCGCGCCATTGGCTGATTTGTTCAGCCAGCGGAGCCAGCTCCTGATCCCACGCGCGAATTTGCTGATAGCGTGAGACCTGCCGCAGCGCGGCATTTCGCTGCTTCAGCAGACGCCTGAGGTTACTCCAGGCAGTGAAAAAGCCCGGCTCGTTGTGGAAACAGCCCCAGTCGATATAAGCGCGACGGTATTTGGGGCCGCCGTTCAGCAGGGTAAAACCTTCCGGAGTGATCAGCTGCATTGGCAGCATCTGGGCCAGTTCAGCCGCCTTGTGACCATCGCTGCCGTTAATGCGCACCTTGCTGTCTCCGGCACGGTTTTTAGTCAGGCCAACCGACATTTCCCGCTCCGCACCTTCAATGCGACCGTGCAGGACAAAAGCTTCCTGGTCGTGGCGGATGACCCTGCCAGCCTGCAGGCTGCGAAAGGCCCGACCGTGTCCCAGAGTGTAAATCGCCTCCAGCACGCTGGTTTTGCCGCTGCCGTTAGCACCCACCAGAAAGTTAAATCCGGGAGCCAGCGCAAGATCCGCGTTTTCGATATTGCGAAAGTCTTTGATAAGAAGGCGGGTTAAAGCCATTTGAACCACATCCGGGCATTGCGGGTACGATAAAAGGGCGAATTCATTCGCCCCAGTCTGGCACAGGAATGATATGGGGCCTGACAGCCCCGATTACAACCGCATTGGCATCACGACGTAGGCCGCAGACTGGCTGGCCGCGTCTTCAATCTGCACGCTGGACACCGAATCGGTCAGCAGCAGGCGGACATTTTCACACTTCAGCGCATTGAGCACGTCCAGCACGTAGCTGACGTTAAACCCAATCTCCAGATCGGTGCCGCCGTAGGTGACATCCAGCATCTCTTCCGCTTCTTCCTGTTCCGGGTTATTCGCGGTTATTTTCAGCTGATTTTCGCTGATATAGAGGCGAACACCGCGGAATTTCTCGTTAGAGAGAATGGCCGCACGGGCAAAGGCCTGCTTCAGCAGATCGCAACCCGCATCCAGCGTTTTGTCCGGATTTTTCGGCAATACGCGGCGATAATCAGGGAAACGGCCATCAACCAGCTTGGAAGTAAAGATAAAGTCGCCAACGTGCGCACGGATATTGTTGCTGCCAATCTGCACCTGCAGCGGCGTATCGCCACCATCAAGCAGACGCACCAGCTCAATCACCCCTTTACGCGGCACGATCACTGAATGGTTCGGCAGTGACTGCCCCACCGGCATTGAGCAAACCGCCAGGCGGTGACCATCGGTCGCCACGGTACGCAGCTCTTCACCTTCAGTTTCAAACAGCATGCCGTTAAGGTAGTAGCGCACATCCTGATGAGCCATGGAGAACTGCGTCGCCTCAATCAGGCGCTTCATGGTCGCCTGCGGCAGGGTAAATTCCACTTCGCTCTGCCAGTCGTCCAGGTTCGGGAAATCACTGGCTGGCAGAGTGGACAGCGAGAAACGGCTGCGCCCGGAGCGCACCAGCATTCTTTCGCCTTCCAGCATCACCGTGATCTCTGCGCCTTCGGGCAGACCACGACAGATATCAAAGAATTTGCGGGCCGGAACCGTGGTCGCGCCCGGCTCGTGATCCTGTGTCAGCGCGACGCGGGCCACCATCTCCATTTCCAGATCGGTCCCGGTCAGCAGCAGGCTGCCTTCGTTGACCTGTAAAAGCAGGTTGCCGAGGATCGGTAACGTTGGACGACCGCCTAAAGGGCTGCTGACCTGCTGTAAAGGCTTAAGTAAATGCTCGCGTTCTACAATAAATTTCATAGCGTCAGGAAGATAATGTTCTGATTAGATTTGAGAAATCTTCTTTAATATCGTGACTTTCTTCACGCAGCTGTTCGATTTTACGACAGGCATGAAGCACCGTGGTGTGGTCACGACCCCCGAAAGCATCACCGATTTCCGGCAAACTGTGGTTGGTCAGCTCTTTGGCCATCGCCATCGCCATCTGCCGCGGACGGGCAACAGAACGCGAGCGGCGCTTGGAGAGCAGATCGGCCACTTTGATTTTATAATACTCGGCGACAGTTTTTTGAATGTTGTCGATGGTCACCAGCTTTTCCTGTAGCGCCAGCAGATCGCGCAGCGCTTCACGGACGAAATCAATGGTGATCGCCCGACCGGTAAAGTTGGCGTTAGCAATGACGCGGTTCAGCGCCCCTTCCAGCTCACGCACGTTGGAACGCAGACGCTTGGCAATAAAGAACGCCACTTCACCCGGCAGGCGGATGTCGTTTTCATCGGCTTTCTTCATCAGGATCGCCACGCGGGTTTCCAGCTCCGGCGGCTCGATCGCCACCGTCAGACCCCAGCCAAAGCGGGATTTAAGACGATCCTCGACCCCATTGATCTCTTTTGGATAACGATCCGAAGTCAGAATGATCTGCTGATTACCTTCCAGCAGCGCATTAAAGGTGTGGAAAAACTCTTCCTGGGATCGTTCCTTATTAGCAAAGAACTGAATGTCATCGATCAGCAGCGCATCCACCGAGCGGTAGTAACGCTTAAATTCTTCGATAGCATTGTTCTGCAGCGCTTTGACCATGTCCTGCACAAAACGCTCGGAGTGCATATACACCACCCTGGCATTGGGCTTACGCGCCATGATGCCGTTCCCTACAGCATGCAACAGGTGGGTTTTGCCCAGGCCGGTGCCACCATAAAGGAACAGGGGGTTATAAGCTCCGCCAGGGTTGTCCGCAACCTGACGGGCAGCGGCACGAGCCAGCTGGTTCGACTTACCTTCAACGAAGTTGTCAAAGTTGTGTTTGGTGTTGACGTTCGAGCGGTACGAAAGCTCTGCCGGTGCCGGCATGCTGTCCCAGCTTGGACGTATAGGGGCAGGACGAGCGCCGTGCGCAGGCGCACTGGCGTGAGCGCTGGCCATCACCGGCTGGCTGATTTGACGGGTGACCGGTTTGCTGCCCACTTCGAAACGCAGTAAAGGCGCATCCGCCCCGCAGAAGTCATTCAGCAATCCGTTGATATTATTTAGGTATTTATCACGGACCCAATCGAGCACAAAGCGATTTGGTGCATACAAGGCCAGCGTGTTGTCGTTCAATTCGGCCTGTAATGGACGTATCCACATGCTGAATTCGGTGGCAGGTAGTTCATCCTGCAAACGGGCAAGACACTGTTGCCAAAGCGTAAGTGACACGGCGGACTCCACTCGAAAAAATTCGACAAGAAAAAAGGCGCTGAAGCGATAAATTCATCATTGTTGACGCATGCAGATGACGCACATACGAACCGCTATCCGCGGTTTATCCGCCGCTGACTGACCAGGAGGATCGCTAACGGAAGGGCGGATCATAGCGCAAAGCGCAGCAGAGATCTTCACTTTCTACACAGTTTTGATCCAATTTACCCACAGGCCAAAGATCGCGGGATAAGTTTACGCCATCACGCTCAAAAGGCATTCAGGATCGTCTGCATTCGTTAAGATTTTAAGGTGCCGTCACGTTATTACCGCAAAGTCCCTGCAACAAGATCGCAGGAAGATCCTGAAGGATCCTTGCGCTTTAATACAGACTCCGTATAATTCCTGCCCCGGCGTGTTGCGCTCTGGCCCGAACCGGCTGGTTTTGCGGTCGAACGGGGCATCCAGACGCGACTTTAACGCGAAGTAAATTGACTCCGGACTGTACAATTATTACAATCCCGCCTCTTTATTAAAGATACACTGAGGCGTCGGTCGGTTTTCTGACCATCAAGCGCGTCACCAAGTGAAATTTTCCAAGTTTAGGTAGAAATCGCCATGAAACGCACTTTTCAACCGTCCGTACTGAAGCGTAACCGTTCACACGGTTTCCGTGCTCGTATGGCAACAAAAAATGGTCGTCAGGTTCTGGCACGTCGTCGTGCTAAAGGCCGTTCACGTCTGACCGTTTCTAAGTAATAAAAGCTAACCGCTGAGTGGTTAAGCTCGCATTTCCCAGGGAGTTACGTTTGTTAACTCCCACTCATTTCACTTTCGTCTTCCAGCAGCCACAAAGAGCCGGTACGCCGCAAATCACCATACTCGGCCGCCTGAACTCGCTGGGGCATCCCCGCATCGGTCTCACCGTAGCCAAAAAAAATGTTAAACGTGCGCACGAACGCAACCGGATCAAGCGATTGACCCGCGAGAGTTTTCGCCTGCGTCAGCATGAGCTTCCTGCCATGGATTTTGTGGTGGTAGCGAAGAAAGGGGTGGCCGATCTGGATAACCGTGCGCTGGCGGAAGCGTTGGAGAAGATATGGCGTCGTCACTGTCGCCTGGCTCGCGGCTCCTGATTGGGCTGATCCGCGTCTATCAACGCGCTATCAGCCCACTGCTGGGACCCCACTGTCGCTTTCATCCAACCTGCTCGCAATATGCTATTGAGGCATATAGCAGGTTTGGCATGATAAAAGGCAGTTGGTTGACGATGAAACGCGTATTAAAATGCCACCCTTTGAACCCGGGTGGCGACGATCCGGTGCCGCCAAAAACCGACGATAACAGAGAACATTAACGATGGATTCGCAACGCAATCTTTTTCTCATCGCTTTTCTGTTCGTGTCTTTTATGATCTGGCAAGCCTGGCAGACGGACCACGCTCCGCAGCCACAGCAAACCCAGACCACGCAAAACACGACAGTAAACGGTGATGCCGCCAATCAGGGCGTACCTGCCAGCGGCCAGGGCAAAACGATCACCGTTAAGACTGACGTGCTGTCTTTACAGATCAATACCCGCGGTGGCGATATTGAGCAGGCACATCTGCTGACTTACCCGGACAAAATGGGTTCTTCACAGCCATTCCAGCTGCTCGAAACCACCCCAGATTTTCTGTATCAAGCTCAGAGCGGTCTGACCGGTCGCAACGGCCCGGATAACCCGGCTAACGGCGCTCGCCCGCTGTTCACCACCACTCAGGATAGTTATGAGCTGGCGGAAGGACAGAGCGAACTGCGTATCCCGATGACTTACACTGCTGAAAACGGCGTAGCCTATACCAAAACCTTCGTGCTGAAGCGCGGTGATTTTGCGATCGGCGTCGATTATCAAGTTAACAACACCACCCAGCAGCCGCTGGAAGTGGCGATGTTTGGTCAGCTGAAGCAGACCATCGACCTGCCTAAGCATCGTGATACCGGCAGCAATAACTTTGCGTTGCACACCTTCCGTGGTGCGGCTTACTCCAGCAGTGAGAGCAACTACGAGAAGTACAAGTTCGACAAAATCAGTGATAACGAAAACCTGAACGTCAGCACCAACAATGGTTGGGTGGCGATGCTTCAGCAGTACTTCGCCACTGCGTGGGTTCCTCGCACCGAAGGCACCAACACCCTTTATACCAGCAACCTGGGTAATGGCGTGGCGGCAGTAGGCTACAAATCTGCACCGGTGACCATCGCTGCGGGTTCACAGCAGAACCTGGCTGCCACCCTGTGGGTTGGACCGGAAATTCAGGACAAGATGGCGGCCATCGCGCCTCACCTCGACCTGACCGTAGACTACGGCTGGCTGTGGTTTATCTCTCAGCCGCTGTTCAAACTGCTGAAGTTTATCCACAGCTTTATCGGTAACTGGGGCTTCTCCATTATCGTCATCACCTTTATCGTTCGTGGCATCATGTACCCGCTGACCAAAGCGCAGTACACCTCCATGGCGAAAATGCGCATGCTGCAGCCCAAGATTCAGGCTATGCGTGAGCGGTTAGGTGAAGATAAGCAGCGCATGAGTCAGGAGATGATGGCGCTGTACAAGGCAGAAAAAGTGAACCCGCTGGGTGGCTGTCTGCCGCTGGTTATCCAGATGCCAATCTTCCTGGCCCTGTACTACATGCTGATGGGCTCCATTGAACTGCGTCATGCGCCGTTCATCCTGTGGATCCATGACCTGTCTGCGCAGGACCCGTACTACATCCTGCCGGTCCTGATGGGTATCACGATGTTCTTCATTCAGAAGATGTCGCCAACCACCGTGACCGACCCGATGCAGCAGAAGATCATGACCTTTATGCCGGTGATCTTTACCGTATTCTTCCTGTGGTTCCCGTCAGGCCTGGTGCTGTACTACATCGTCAGTAACCTGGTGACCATTATCCAGCAGCAGCTGATTTATCGCGGCCTGGAAAAACGTGGCCTGCACAGCCGCGACAAGAAGAAAGCGTAATTTGCGCGATTAACCGCAAACAACCCTTTAGAATAAGGCGGTCAGATGACCGCCTTATTTTTTGCCTGAGTGAGAGTTAAACATGAATCATAGCGAGACCATCGTCGCCCAGGCGACCCCGCCAGGCCGTGGCGGTGTAGGCATTCTGCGCGTTTCCGGTTCGAAAGCCGCCGAAGTGGCCCAGATCCTGCTGGGCAAGTTACCAAAACCCCGCTACGCCGACTATCTGCCGTTCCGTGATGCCGACAACACCACGCTGGATCAGGGGATAGCGCTATGGTTCCCTGGCCCGAACTCCTTTACCGGCGAAGACGTGCTGGAGTTGCAGGGACACGGCGGCCCGGTAATTCTCGACCTGCTGCTCAAACGCATTGTGGCCATAGCTGGCGTGCGCATTGCCCGTCCGGGCGAATTCTCTGAGCGTGCCTTCCTGAATGACAAGTTGGATCTGGCTCAGGCTGAGGCCATTGCAGACCTGATCGATGCCAGCTCAGAACAGGCGGCTCGCTCAGCCCTGAACTCCCTGCAGGGCGCATTTTCTCTGCGGGTGAACACCCTGGTGGAAGCACTCACTCACCTGCGAATCTATGTGGAAGCTGCCATCGACTTCCCGGATGAGGAAATAGACTTCCTGTCAGACGGCAAAATCGAGGCCCAGCTGAATCAGGTGATTGCCGACCTCGACGGCGTACGTGCCGAAGCACGCCAGGGCAGCCTGCTGCGTGAAGGCATGAAGGTGGTGATAGCCGGTCGCCCCAATGCCGGTAAATCCAGCCTGCTGAACGCGCTGTCCGGGCGTGAAGCGGCCATCGTGACGGATATCGCCGGAACCACCCGTGACGTCCTGCGTGAGCATATTCATCTCGACGGTATGCCACTGCACATCATCGATACTGCCGGACTGCGGGAAGCGAGTGACGAAGTCGAACGGATTGGTATTGAGCGTGCATGGAATGAAATTGAACAGGCTGACCGGGTACTGTTTATGGTCGATGGCACAACCACTGAGGCAACCGAACCTGCTGCCATCTGGCCAGATTTTATTGCCCGCCTTCCCGCCACGCTGCCGATTACGGTGGTGCGGAATAAGGCTGATGTCACAGGTGAGACGCTGGGCATGACAGAAGTGAATGGTCACTCACTTATTCGCCTCTCTGCCCGGACTGGCGAAGGAATGGACCTGCTGCGCAACCACCTGAAAGCCAGCATGGGATTTGCCGGGAATATGGAGGGTGGCTTCCTGGCTCGTCGTCGCCATCTGCAGGCTCTGGAGTTAGCATCCACTCACTTACTGCAGGGTAAAGAGCAGTTACTGGGCGCACGGGCGGGCGAACTGCTGGCCGAAGAGCTGCGGGCGGCACAGCAATGCCTGAGCGAGATCACCGGTGAGTTCACCTCTGATGATCTTCTGGGCCGCATCTTCTCCAGTTTTTGCATCGGAAAATAATCTTCAGGTCGGGTGACGGTTACAAAAATACAAACCGTCGCCCCTGATGACCCCGGATATTTTTTTTAAGAATCTTAAGAATAAAAAAATAATCGATAACCTCTTTCGCGCCATGTCACTCTCTGGACGGAACGAATATAATCTGACAGACTCAGAGCACAAGCAATGGCCGTCTGGCGGCTCATTGCAATCCTGCCATGGATATTAACTCAGCGCCTCAAGAGCCGGGCAACTGAAAGGAATACGGTTCTCCTGAATGACCTTTCTGGAGCCTGTTAAACATATAAGGACATTATGAACAACAATAGCCATTACACCTTCAATGAAGGAAAGATAATTCTTCCGGAAAATTATATCGATCGCACGGTGCATGCGCTTATCGATGACATTTCAAACAAGCCTGGTATTAACATTTCCCGCGATAAACTCTCTGATAATCAAACATTAGATGACTACCTCGATGAACAGTACCAGCAACTGATCGCTAAAATGGTCGGCTGGGAACAAGAACCCCGCAAGCAGATCTTTCTGGGGGAAGGCCGCATTCCCGGGCAAGAGATTACTTTCAGTTTTTTGCGGCAGCCAGAACACCGCCTGTGGCAGAAACAGGCCGTATTTGTGATTGGTGATAAAGATGTGCTGGTTTTCAGCCTGTCAAAAGTTTCGGCCTTCGACGAAAATGATCAAAGCTTGCTGGACGGTATGCTGCAAAGTTTTATCCCAAACACATAATTTATCGTCATCAGAGATATCTATTTTGCCGGTCATGATGACCGGCACTATTGATGGAAATATTGGCCTGACTGTTGCTGGTAATAGCGTATTTGGCCTTGTCAGTTTCGTCGCCTTCCGAATATTAACCAGGCTGTCCTGCGATAAAGTAAAAAAAATGTTATTTCCATGTTATTAATTTAAAGGGTGAGCGCCACTTCAGCCACCGCTCTCCGCAGGGGTCATCCAGCCCTTGTGCTCAGGATGATATTAGTCCGAATTTGTCAGCAAAAACGGTAAACCTGCGTGATATTTCTTAAGAAAATTCTTACAATACCGGGGTGATTTTTCGACCATTTTCACGGAGCGACAGATGGCAAGTCATTTTGCTCGCTGGACCCTGACTGATTCCAGCGTCCCGGTACACCGACTCTCTCTGCAGACAGTGGATTATGCCCGTGCACTCCCGGAACGACGCCAGATCCGCTATCTTGCCTCACGTACGCTGCTGGCTGAGCTGATGTGGCGTGTTTACGGCATAGTGCAGCTTCCCGAAGTGATCGCTGACAGCACCGGCCGACCGCAATTTGCCGATGGCACCCTGCCGGATTTCAGCATCGGCTATGCCGGTAATATCGTGGGCGTCCTGCTGGCGGAAGAAGGCAGTCGTGCCGGGTTGGGAATGGAGATAGTCCGTGCGCACAGCCGCCAGACCCTGGAGCTGCACTCCAGAGACATCTCTTCCGGTGAAAAAGCATGGATCCGGGCACAGGCTGACCCCGATGAAGCCGCAACTCAGCTTTGGGCGCTACGTCAGAGCGTGCTGAAATTAACCGGTGAAGCATCAGACAGTGCTTCTCTGCAGCTGCACCCGGCCTCAGGACGGCTCCGCTCGGCTCTCTGTCCGGACCTTCAGGCGATTTCTGACGTGGAAACGCTAATCATCTGGTCCTGTGCGCTGGCACCGGCCAGTGAACGGCTGCATTTATGGGAGTTTGACGGCAGTCAAAACTGGCGGCGGTTGCAGGACATTCAGACTCACACACATAGCATGGGGCCACGCACGCTGCGTTTAACCAGTCTGCCACCTGAAAAATCCCTGCACGCCTGAGAAAGACTTTGAACGGAATCAGGCCGGAGTGCTCCGGCCTGAATCATCACTTAGTGTGCGTCGATAAAGACAATCTTCAGCACAAACAGCAGCGCCACAACCACCACGCAAGGGCTGATTTCACGCCAGCGGCCGGTGCCCAGCTTCATTACACAGTAAGAGATAAAGCCCAGAGCGATCCCTTCGGTGATTGAGAAACTGAATGGCATCATTGCAGTGGTCACAAAGGCAGGAACGGCTTCGGTCAGATCATCCCACTTCACACGCGCCAGGCTTGAAGTCATCAACACACCAACATAAATCAGCGCGCCTGCTGCAGCATAAGCCGGAACCATGCCCGCCAGCGGTGACAGAAACATCACCAGCAGGAACAGAATGCCGGTCACCACCGCCATCAGGCCGGTACGCCCGCCGATAGAAACACCTGAAGAACTCTCAATATAAGCGGTCACCGAAGAGGTGCCGATATAAGCCCCGGCGACCGAGCTGATGCTGTCCACAAACAGCGCCTGCTTCATGCGTGGGAAAGTCCCTTTCTCGTCGGTCAGGCCTGCTTTGTCGGTCACGCCAATCAGCGTACCGGAAGAGTCGAACAGGTTAACCAGCATAAAGGAGAAGATAATCCCCGCCATACCGATGTTCAGCGAACCCGCCAAGTCCACCTGGCCCAGCACCGATGTAATCCCGGTCGGGGCTGAGAACACGCCGCCAAACTTCACGTCACCAATCGCCAGACCAATCAGCGTGGTGACCACGATAGAGACCAGCACCGCGATGTGAATATTACGGGAAGCCAGAATGGCGATAATGAAGAAGCCCAGTGCACCCAGCAGCACGCTGTGTGAGGTCAGGTCACCCACAGCCACCAGCGTGTCTTTATTTGGCACAACAATCCCGGCATTTTTCAGGCCGATCATCGCAATAAACAGACCAATACCGGCAGTGATCCCCACGCGCAGGCTGACCGGAATATTGGCAATCATCCAGTAACGTACGCGGAACAGCGTCAGCAGCAACAGACCCATGGCACCCCAGAAAATTGCGCCCATGCCTACCTGCCAGGAGATGCCCATAGCACCCACCACCACAAAGGCAAAGAACGCATTCAGCCCCATCGCCGGAGCCAGTGCGACAGGCAGGTTAGCCACCAGCCCCATCAGAATACTGCCGAATGCGGCAATCAGACAGGTTGTGACAAACACCGCCTGGGTGTTCATTCCGGCAGCGCCGAGGATCTGCGGGTTCACGAAAACGATATAGACCATCGTCAGGAAAGTCGTGAAACCAGCAATCACTTCGGTACGTGCCGTTGTGCCGTGTTCCTGTAATTTGAAGATCCGCTGCAGTAGACCTGAATTGTTCATTATGAATTCCAAAACGGAGAAAAGTTATCGTCGGCTATCCTAACCTATAAATATTAATTTGCCAGACTACCCGGCGGTTTTTTCGCAACCGATTGCGCTGTTTTTACCGGGAGATCGCTACCGCTAACTGGAATTGACATTTCCGGGTCGCATTTCAGTGTCAGTGAAGTAAAGTGGGAGGACGTGTAAACATTAAGGATGAGCCCATGTCAGTAAGCTGTGTATTTTTTGATTGTGACGGGACGCTGGTCGACAGCGAACTGCTCTGTACCCAGGCCTACGTCAATACGTTTGCGCTGTTTGGCGCAGAGCTGTCACTGCAGGAGATGTTCGAAAAGTACAAAGGCGTCAAGCTGTATGACATCATTGCGGAGGTTTGTGCTGAGCACGGCCTGAGCGCCACGAAGGAAGAGCTGGAACCTGCTTATCGTAAGGAGGTAGCCCGCCTGTTTGACGAGCAGCTACAACCGATTACCGGTGCGAAGGCGCTGCTGGAGAAAATCACCGTGCCAATGTGCGTGGTGTCGAACGGCACCGTCGGCAAAATGCAGCATTCTCTGGGGCTGACAGGGATGCTTCCCTGGTTTGAGGAGCGGTTGTACAGCGGCTATGACATTAACAGCTGGAAGCCCGACCCGCAGCTGATGTTTCACGCCGCTGAGGCAATGGGTGTGCCGGTTGAGCAGTGCATTCTGATTGATGATTCTGAAGCGGGTGCCAGAGCCGGGATTGCTGCCGGTATTCCGGTGTTTTACTTCTGCGCAGATGCGCACAACAAGCCGTTGGAACATCCTCTGGTGACCACCTTTACCGAGCTGGCGCAGCTGCCCGCTCTGTGGCAGGCGCGGGGCTGGAATATTACAGGCTGAAACCCGCAGGGCGGCTAAACTCGCCCTTTACAGGATGATACTTGCTTACTACGACAGAGCTAAGCAAAGTATCATCCGGATCGATCAGAAGAAGTGTTACCTGTATGGCCGGTCAGATCTGTAATCCAGGTGGCGGTTGTATCTTTATCCGGCCCATCCCATCACCAGCTTCAGCCAATCGCGCCCAGCGAATCCTCGTTCCCCTGCTTCTTCGGCAGCAGGAACAGCGTGGCAACAATATCCAGCAGGTAGATCAGCGCCAGCAGGGTGATAGCCGCCACAAACGAGTAATTCGCGGCCAGCAGGCCAATCACCAGCGGGCCAAAACCTCCCACTCCCCGTCCAAGATTAAACAAGACGTTCTGCGCGGTTGCCCTTGCCTGTCCCGGATAGGTATCCGAAATCAGCGCGCCGTAGCCGCCAATCATGCCGTTAACAAACATCCCCATCACTGCGCCGGTAAATAGCATCACTGTTGGATCGCGCAGCTGCGCATAAACCACCACCATAATCACCGCGCCAAATTGATACAGTAGGAAGATTTTCCAGCGGGCAAAACGGTCGGCCAGCACGCCAAACAACCAGATGCCGAAGGTCATGCCGATCACCGTCACCGCCGTCCACAGGCCGGATTTGGTCAGCGAGAAGCCAAAGTTAGAGGAGAGATAACTTGGCATCCAGATCATCAGGCCGTAATAACCAAAGTTCTGCACCGAGCAGAGAATAAAAATCCCCAGGCTGGCTTTGGCCGTCGCCGCGTCCTTAAACAGCAACCTGATCCGCGCAGTAAATGAAAGCCCCTGGTTCACATCCACATGGCGGGTGAACTCTTCCGGCTCGCCCATGCCACGGCGAATAGCAAAAGAGACCAGTGCCGGCAGCAGCCCGACCAGGAACATGCCACGCCAGCCAATATGCTGCAGCAGTAACGGGGTGATAAATGCTGCCAGCAGCACACCCAGTTGCCAGCCGATGCCGACCCAGGCTGAAGCGCGGTTACGCTTGTTGGCAGGCCAGGCTTCTGCAATCAGCGCCATGCCAATACCAAACTCGCCGCCCAACCCGACACCCGCCAGCGTACGGTACGCCAGCAGATCCCAGTAGCCCTGTGCCACTGCGCACAGGCCGGTAAAGACTGAGAACATCAGAATGGTGAAGGTCAGCACACGAATGCGGCCCAGACGATCGCTGAGATGACCAAAGACCACTCCGCCGATCACGGCACCAATCAGCGTCCAGGTCACCAGCGATCCGGCCTGAGAAGGATTCAGCGCCAGCGAAACGCTGATTGCCGGCAGCATAAAGCCGAGAATAAGAAGATCGAAGCCGT
Source organism: Erwinia sp. 009765445 (assembly GCF_058137865.1). NCBI lineage: Bacteria > Pseudomonadati > Pseudomonadota > Gammaproteobacteria > Enterobacterales > Erwiniaceae > Erwinia > Erwinia sp. 009765445. The sequence continues at coordinate 6,314 of NZ_JBYUWC010000021.1, read as the reverse complement.
CCATTGCATAACCGCTGACGGCCGCCAGCATCGCTTTGCCGGGCGTGGCGCCTTTTTTCGGCGTCTGAGTGGTCATAAGAAATCCCTGCCTGAAATAAAAGTGCGGCAAGTATATGTTTCAGAACTTTAACAGGCCATAAAATAGTGATGTCGGATCGGCGAAAGCGCGAGAGGAGCAGCAGACCAGGCGAACCTGGCCTGCCGGGGATCAGGCTGGAGGGTTGTCGATACCGTCGTCGCCGGTCAGCAGCTTGTCCAGCTGATCGCCGCCAACGTGACGGAAGTCCTGCCCCTTCACGAAGTAGAAGATGATTTCGCAGATATTCTGGCAGCGGTCACCGATACGCTCGATGGCACGGGCACAGAACAGCGCGGTCAGTACGCTCGGGATGGTCCGCGGGTCTTCCATCATATAAGTCATCAGCTGACGCACGATACCCTCATATTCCTGGTCAACTTTCTTGTCTTCCCGGTAAATCTCAACTGCAGCGCTCAGGTCCATACGCGCAAACGCATCCAGCACGTCATGCAGCATCTGGATAGTGTGGTATCCCAGAGACTCCAAGTTCACCAGCAGTTGCTGATGCTGCTGACCAAATTTCTCCAGCGCGGTGCGGCTGATTTTCTCTGCCACGTCACCAATGCGTTCCAGTTCTGAGATGGTCTTGATGATTGCCATCACCAGGCGCAGGTCGCTGGCGGTTGGCTGGCGTTTGGCGATGATGCGCACGCAGGCTTCATCAATCGACACTTCCATCATATTGACCTTCTGGTCGCCGTCGATCACCCGCTGTGCCAGCTCGCCATCCTGATTGTGCATCGCAATGATGGCGTCAGTCAGCTGCTGCTCCACCAGCCCGCCCATGGTCAAAACCTGGGTTCGGATATGCTCCAGCTCGGCGTTGAACTGCCCGGAGATATGTTTATTCAGATTCAGGTTATCCATCGTATTCTCCAGTCAAATCAACCGTAGCGGCCGGTAATGTAGTCTTCGGTTTGCTTCTGGTGCGGTTTGGTGAACAGCGTGTCGGTATCGCTGAACTCGATCAGTTCGCCCAGATACATAAAGGCCGTGTGATCGGAACAGCGTGCAGCCTGCTGCATGTTGTGCGTCACGATAACCACGGTGTAATCCTGCTTCAGTTCGGTGATCAGCTCTTCGATACGCCCGGTAGAGATCGGGTCCAGCGCCGAGCACGGCTCATCCAGCAGCAGCACTTCAGGGCGGATGGCAATCCCGCGGGCAATACAGAGGCGCTGCTGCTGACCACCAGAGAGACTGTATCCGCTCTGATGCAGTTTATCTTTAGTTTCGGTCCAGAGTGCGGCTTTGGTCAACGCCCACTGTACACGCTCGTCCATATCGGCACGGGAAAGCTTTTCAAACAGGCGCACCCCGAAGGCGATGTTGTCGTAGATCGACATCGGGAACGGCGTGGGCTTCTGGAAGACCATGCCAACACGGGCACGCAGCAGGGCAATGTCCTTGTTTGCGGTCAGAATGTTTTCGCCATCCAGCAGGATTTCGCCTTCTGCGCGCTGCTCAGGATAGAGAGAATACATTTTGTTAAAGGTACGCAGCAGGGTGGATTTTCCACAGCCTGACGGGCCGATAAAAGCCGTCACCTGATTTTTGGCAATATCCAGATTGATGTTCTTCAGCGCATGGAATTTCCCGTAATAGAAGTTCAAATCACGAACCTGAATCATCTTACTGGAAGTGTTGTCAGCCATTCTCTTTCTCGCTTATTTGCGCCGCCGCAGCCGCGCTTCTGAATTAATGTTTGCTCCGAGCAAAAATCACGCGCGCCAGAATATTCAGCAGCAGCACGCAGACGGTAATCAGCAGCACGCCCGCCCAGGCCAGGCTTTGCCATTCGGCAAACGGGCTCATGGCGAATTTGAAGATGGTCACTGGCAGGTTAGCCAGTGGCTGCATCATATCGGTGCTCCAGAACTGGTTCGACAACGAGGTGAACAGCAGCGGAGCCGTTTCCCCGGCAATACGCGCCACCGCCAGCAGCACACCGGTCAGGATACCGGAGACCGAGGCTTTCAGGGTGATCGCTGAAATCATCTTCCACTTCGGCGTTCCCAGCGCATAAGCCGCTTCACGCAGGCTGTCCGGCACCAGTTTGAGCATGTTCTCAGTGGTGCGGATCACGACAGGAATTTGCAGCAACGCCAGCGCAACCACTCCGGCCAGACCAGAGAAGTGCTGCATCTGTGCCACCACCAGCGTGTAAACAAACAGTCCCACCACGATAGAGGGCGCAGAGAGCAGGATATCGTTGATAAAACGAATCACCTCATCCAGCCAGGATTTACGGCCGTACTCCGCCAGATAGATCCCCGCCATAATGCCCAGCGGCGTACCGACTACCGTTGACCAGAGGATCAACAGACCACTACCGGCAATGGCGTTTGCCAGACCACCGCCTGCGGTATTAGGTGGTGGAGTATTTTCGGTGAACAGTGACAGGCTCATGCCGTCAAAACCACGGGTGACGGTTGCCCAGAGGATCCAAACCAGCCAGAAAAGACCAAAAGCCATGGTCAGCAGCGAAAGGGTCAGGGCAATCCGGTTTTTAAACCGACGCCACGCCTGCATTTTGCGGCGTGAGGCTTCCAGTTCGGCGCGAGCCTGCATTTCCATGGTGGTCATGAGCGCGCTCCTTCACTTTTCGCCAGTCGCAGGATCATCAGCTTGGAACAGGCCAGCACGATAAAGGTGATCACGAACAGGATCAGGCCCAACTCCATCAACGCGGCAGTATGAACACCGGATTCCGCTTCGGCGAATTCGTTGGCCAGCGCGGAGGTAATACTGTTGCCCGGCATAAACAGCGAAGCGCTGTCGAGCTGGTAGGTGTTACCGATGATAAAGGTCACCGCCATGGTTTCCCCGAGAGCGCGACCGAGGCCCAGCATCACGCCACCAATCACCCCGTTTTTGGTGAACGGCAACACGATGCGCCAGATCACTTCCCAGGTGGTACAACCGATGCCGTAAGCGGACTCTTTCATCATCACCGGCGTCTGTTCGAAAACGTCACGCATCACTGAGGCGATGTAAGGAATGATCATAATCGCCAGGATAATCCCGGCAGCGAGGATCCCGATACCAAACGCCGGGCCAGAGAACAGCGCGCCAACGATTGGAATGTTCGACATCAGGTCGCCCAGCGGGGTCTGGAAATAAGTCGCGAACAGTGGAGCGAAGATAAACAGGCCCCACATGCCGTAGACGATGCTGGGAATAGCCGCCAGCAACTCAATCGCCACGCCAAGAGGGCGGCGCAGCCAGTTTGGCGCCAGTTCCGTCAGGAACAGAGCGATGCCGAAACTGACCGGTACGGCGATAATCAGCGCAATGATGGAAGTGACGATCGTTCCGTAAATCGGAACCAGCGCACCAAATTGTTCATTGGGAGCATCCCAGGTCTTGGTCCACAGGAAGGAGAAGCCAAACTTCTGAATGCTGGGCCAGGAGGAGAAAATGAGCGAAACAATAATGCCACCAAGCAGCAACAGCACAATCAGCGCAGCCAGTTTGACCAGCGCACCGAAAATGATGTCACCCTGCTTACCGGGGGCTTTAAATGTCGGCTTGGTTGCAGCCATAGAATTCTCGATATTGAAAGTGTAAGGGCGGCATCTCTGCCGCCCGAAAGCAAGGACCGGATAATCCGGCCCCTACATCAGCTTAGTACAGGGCTTTACCTGAGCTGTCTTTCACGTTGGTTTTCCAGGCGGCACGGATCTGCTCAACCACGGAATCTGGCAGGGAAGCGTAGTCCAGGCTGTTAGTGGTTTTGCCACCATTTTTGTACGCCCAGTCAAAGAACTTCAGAACTGCTGCGCCCTTCTCGGCATTAGCCTGCTCTTTCTGCACCAGAATGAAGGTGGCGGAAGAGATTGGCCATGCATCAGCACCTTTCTGGAAAGTCAGGTCCTGAGCAAAAGATTCACTCCAGTTTGCGCCTTTCGCCGCGTTGCTGAAGCTCTTCTCGCTTGGCTCTACGGCTTTACCATCAGCATCTACCAGCTTGGTGTAAGCCAGGCTGTTCTGCTTGGCGTAAGCGTATTCTACGTAACCAATTGAACCAGGCAGACGTTGAACGAAAGCGGCCACGCCGTCGTTACCCTTCCCGCCCAGACCGGTTGGCCAGTTGACGGTGTTGCCCACACCAATTTTGCTCTTCCAGTCGCTGTTCACTTTTGCCAGGTAGCTGGTGAACACGAAAGAGGTGCCAGAACCGTCAGCACGGCGAACCACGTTGATGTTGCTGTCAGGCAGCTTCACGCCCGGGTTCAGCTTGGTGATTGCCGGGTCGTTCCATTTTTTGATGTTGCCCAGGTAGATGTCACCAACGGTTTTACCGTCCAGAATCAGCTGGCCAGATTTGATGCCTGGGATGTTAACAGCCAGTACCACGCCACCGATCACGGTAGGGAACTGGAACAGGCCGTTTTTCTGCAAATCTTCATCTTTCAGCGGCGCATCTGACGCACCAAAGTCGACGGTTTTAGCGATAATCTGCTTAACGCCGCCGGAAGAACCGATACCCTGATAGTTAACCTGTGCTCCGGTAGCTGTGTTGTACACTGCCGCCCACTTGTTATAAACAGGAGCCGGGAAGGTACCGCCTGCGCCAGTCAGGTTAGTGGCCGCGAACGCGGAAACAGCGGTCAGAGAAAGGGCTACAGCTACACATTGAGCCACGGTTTTTTGCATCAGTGTCATGTTCCCTCCAGGGGATTAAAAGTCAGGCTTTATGCCGTTTTTGTATGAATAATGATTGCTGCTGGAGGCAAAATAGGACAGTTTAGTGACAGTAAAATGTACGAAATATTACAGATTTATGACATAAACGGCAGTTTAAAACTGTTCTGCTACCGCGCTTTCAACCATGCCATAAAGTCATCAATAAATACGCGCGTTTTCAGCGGCAGCAGGCTGCTGGGCAACGTAGAGATAATGGCAGAGCGTGGCGTCATCGTTGACCACTCCCCCTGCACCGGGGGTTATCCGCATGGTACCGCTTCTGGATAAGATTTTTCATCGTTATAAACGGCGTCCCTCCGGACGATGGCTAATGGACGAAACGTATATCAGAGTGAAGGGCCAGTGGAAGTATCTCTACCGGGCAGACCATTAATTTCCTGCTGACCGCGAAGCGGGATGCGGCTGCCGCCTTACGTTTATTCCGCAAGGCCATCCGCCAGCACGGCGAACCTGAAGTGGTGACCACTGATAAAAGCGGAGCAAACACCGCTGTCCTCGCAGAGCTGAATGCCGGCAGGGAGAAGGATAACTGTATTAAGGTCAGGCAGAGTAAGTATCTGAACAACCTGGAGGAGCAGAACCACCGCAACATTAAACGCCGGATAAAACTGATGACGGGGTTCAAATTTTTCCGGCGGGCACAGACTATCCTGACGGGTATCGAAAACATCCACATGCCACGCAAAGGGCAGCTTGAGCATCAGCACGGGGACGGTTTGTCCCCGGCAGAACAGTTTTATCTTCTGGCTGCATAAAAAACAGCCAATTACGGATTTTTTGACACCCTGCTGCCCTTAATGCGAAAGAACCCTGCCTGATATTTGCAACAGGGCCTTCTAATGAACTTACCCGGGCCACCCTCAGCCGCTGGTCAGGTGCGGTCAGCGAACTGCTGACGCCGCTGTACGACCTGCTGCGCCAGTATGTGCTGATGCCGGGCAAGGTGCATACCGACGATATCCCGGTGCCGGTGCAGGAGCCGGGCAGCGGCAAAACCCGCACGGCCCGGCTGTGGGTCTACGTGCGGGATGACCGCAACGCCGGGTCGCAGCTGCCGCCGGCAGTCTGGTTCGCTTACTCGCCGGACCGAAGGGGCACACATCCGCAGCAGCATCTTGCCGGGTACAGCGGTATCCTGCAGGCGAATGCGTACGGTGGCTACAATGCGCTTTACGAAGATGGCCGTATTACGGAAGCGGCCTGCATGGCGCATGCCCGGCGAAAAATCCACGACATTCATGTCCGGATACCGACGTCCATCACCACCGAAGCGCTGAGGCGCATCGGTGAACTGTATGCCATCGAAGCGGAGATCCGTGGAAGTCCGGCAGAGACTCGGCTGGAAGTAAGAAGAGCCAGAACCGCACCGCTGATGCAGTCACTGTACGACTGGGCACAGCAGCAGATGACGTTGCTTTCACGCCATTCGGATACAGCAAAGGCATTTACTGGATTTGACCCTATATATCCAGACGTCTTTTCTCTCTTACGGTTGCGATAACTTCCTGCGTATATATTCCCGTGG
>NZ_JBYUWC010000020.1:0-105027 GCF_058137865.1 Erwinia sp. 009765445 | reverse complement strand
GTTTCTGGCTAACCACTGACAGGGGTGGGTCAGTTTTACTTTGGCAGGGTGGGTCACTATTTGAATGGTATTGACACCTCACCGAAGGTGGTGGAGCCTCTACAGATACCCGTTCCGGCTCGGGCGGCGGGGTGATGACCTTCACAATATTCTCATGGGTCTTGAAGGTGCTGGAGCATTCCAGGTTCGTGCACTGATGATAAGACTCCTTCACCTGTTCGGACAGGTAGCGGCTGGTTTTCACATGCGATGTGTGGCGGCAGAACGGACAGCGCATCATGCTTTTTTCTCCTTCAGTTTAGTCCTCAGCATGTGAACGCTGGCCGGGCTGTTGTAAAGGGCCATATCCACGCCGGTGAGTGCCGGGCGATGCAGCCCGATTTGCGACAGTACCGGCTCGGCTTCCATATCCAGCTGCGCTGAGGCGGCTTTCTTCGTCAGGATTTCACCCGTCAGGCGGGCCAGCACGGTGACAGGCTCTTCGTGGTTCGGGTTGGTATCGCGTTCACTGTCACTGAGCGTCAGCGCCATCAGCTTGAGCCTGATGGCCCGCAGCAGCGTCGGGCTGAGATTGCGCATGGCGGAGTCCCACTGGCTTTCCGCGTATTCCGTAAAGGCGGTGTTGTGTGCGTGGACGTAGCTGCGGCCGGTGCTGACGGCCTTAATCATTTCCCACTGCCTTTCGGTCTCCAGCTCCTCAATCAGCGCGGTGAACTCTCCGGCCAGCTCGCGGCTGGCAATGCGCTGGCTGTGCTCGGCGCGCATCTCCGGCGTGATTGCCCCGCGCAGCTCACGAAAACGGGTGCGCCAGCTGCTTTCCGCTTCCTGTCCGTTCTCAACCGCCGCCTGACGCTCTTTTTCACTGCGGGCAATGGCGCTGCTGATACCGTTGATTTTCTGCATCTGTTCACCGTGCGCGGCCTTTGCCTGGCTGAAGCGATGAACTGAAGAATTAATGATGTCGCTCATTCCGATCCTCTCTCTGTAAAGGTTATGGACATTCTGCTGTCTCTCACAAAACAATGCATTTCATCGCTGTCCGTTCCCCGCTCACAGGACAAACCTTTTAAGGGAACCGGCCCGCCAGGAAAAAGCCTCAGCATGCCGTTTCAGGACTGTCTCTGTTTATCTGAGTGGGTAACAGGTGTTACACGGGTTACATCATTGAAATAACGTAATTTTTAAAATCTTGGGCGGTGTAACACGGCGGGTTGCAGCGGGTAACAGGCAGGGGTGAGGGTGTTACACCTGTTACCTTTTTATCAGGGTAAGGTGTAACAGCCCCGGCTCACTGCTGACGCGGTTGTTACACCTGTTACCTCTGTTACCCTTTATAAGTAAGATTCACGCACCGTATTAACCCGGCACCTCGCTGTTAAAGACGTACAGCCTGCGCACGTTCATCTCTGGCGGGCGTATGCTGGTCTGTAGCTTCCCGTCGTTGGCCGCAAGCAGATAGCCCTTATCCGCGCACAGCCTCGCCACCTTACGCGGGTCAAAACCCCGGCAGATTTCCTTCCAGCCCGATGGCATCACGTAGAAGGTGGTCACCGCCTCCCGGTTCTGTGCCGTGTTGCCCCTGTCCACCCTGCGCCAGCCCACCATGTTGCCGGGGCGGTTGCGCTCGTCGTGCCAGTCGGCAAAGCGGCTGTACTGATTGGCGGTGAAGAAGGTGCGCACCTGCTCCAGCGCGGCCATGTCTTCCTGGTTGGCCGTGTGGCCCCGGTCATTGAGCCAGGCCCTCATGCAAATCCGCGTGGCGCGCAGCGCTTCCCCTTCCGGCCAGCCGGTGATACCGAGCCGCGTTGCCAGCTCCCCGGCCATTGCCACCAGGGCAAAACGGTTTATTGCCCGCCCCACCTGATTACCCGCATCCTGTGGCGTCAGCGCGGCGGTGTACTCCTTCATCAGCGCCTTTGCCTGCGCCGTCAGCCCGTTAAGGTCGCCGGTCAGCGCCTTCAGCCACTCGCGGAACGGCGAGCCGTAGTAGTTGCCTGTTGCCCACTCCAGATGTTCGGCCAGCGCCTTTCCGCTCTCAAAGCCGTGCAGTTCTTCAAACACGCCGAACTTACCGGAGTCGCTGGGTATCTGTATCATCCTCACCTCCATCCCGGCGAAGGTACGCTCTCCGGCCTTTGCCGCGTGTTCGGTCAGCGACAGCTCACCGGTGGAGAAGAACAGCAGCCGCCACTGCTTGCGGGTGCGCAGCTCGCCGTCCGTTCCCGCCCGGCCCTTGCCCTGGCCGTTTGCCAGCATGTAGGCAATGTTGCCCGCCTCGCGCCCGTCCACCTCGCGGATTTCATCGAGCATCATCGGCGCATCATTGCGGCGGCTGGCCGAACCTTCCAGCGCGTTGCCGGTGGCCCGCCATGTCTGCCAGTAGTCCGGGCCGCCGCATACCGAGGTGGCCGCCTTCATGGTGGTGGTCTTGCCGTCGGTGGACTCGCCCTTGAGGTGATAGCCGCCGCCGTCCATGCCAATCAGGCGCAGTAGTGGGGCAGCAAAGGCCAGGCTGACCGCAAACGCCACGCGGGAATTGCCGGTGCAGTAGCGCCCGACGTGCTCCCGCCACTCTTCCGTCGTGCCTGCCACCCGAAAGTCACGCCCCTGTACGGAGGTGGTCTGGAGAATGACGCCCTCCGCATCCTCGCCGGTGACCTCATCCTGCAGGACGTAAACCTGCCCGTGCCAGCCGGTGCGGCTGACGCAGGTGACGCGCCGCTCAGGCTTGCAAAGCGAGATGTACTCCATCAGCCGGGCGCGGGCCTCGCCGGTGGTGCTGATGTACGACAGGCCGTTGACCAGCAGCACCCGGCGCAGCTCCTCGCCGCTGCCGCTCAGCATTTCCATCGGCATCGCCCATTTGCGGCGCTCGCCCCAGGTGTCCTCCCACTCCAGCAGGCGGCCAAAGTTGCCGCCGTCGGCGTCGCAGGTGATGGCCGTCACCCGCAGCGGGTTGCAGATTTTGACGTTCTGGATTTCCGTCTCGCCGTTGCGCTGTACCTGCTTTTCATACCAGAGATACTCCTGCGTCAGCCGGAACCCCTGCGGCAGCAGCGTGCGGCCCTCACCGCACAGCACCAGACCGTTACGGAAGGCTTCACGGGCGCGGGTCACGCCGTGCTGGCGGTGGTAGTCGTTCCAGTCGGCGCGGATTTCGCCCGGCGGCAGCGTCACCCAGCCACCGACGGCTTTAGCAGCGCGATCTGCAAACGTCTTTCCGGCGTTCTCCTCTCCGTCGTGAAAATCGTTATCACCGGCAAGGATGATTTTCACCTCCGGCCAGCGCGCCCGCAGCGCCTTCGCCACGTTCGGCAGATTACCCGCCGAGACGGCGGCCACCACGTAACCGGCGGTCAGCTGGCTGACGGTCAGCGCCGTGGCCCAGCCCTCGGTAATCACCACCTGCACCGGCGGCTCTGAGGGCAGCGGGGCCAGCGTGATAAATGCTCCCTTCATGGTGCTGCCCGGCAGCAGGCTTTTTTCACCGCCGGGCGCTATCAGCTGCGCGCCGTTTACCGAGCCGTCAGTCGTCGTCAGCGGCAGCAGCAGGGAGCCTGCAGGGAACGCCGTGTTGCTGATGCGCTGCGCCTTGCCGGTCAGCGTGGCGGGATAGCTGGTGAACCCCTTCACGCCGAGGTAGGCACTTTCGCCGGTGCGGCTCTCTACCAGCAGTGCAGCCACCGTGGCGGCCATATCACGCTTCGGGGCTTTTTCTCTGGCTGGCGTTACCGGCATGTCCTGCACGTCGCGTAAATCCAGCACCTGCGCCACCGACTGCGCGGCCTTCTTCACTCCGTTGCCCGTGACCTGCTTAACCAGGTCGAGGCCGTCACCGCTGCCGCAGTGGCTGCAAATCCACGTACCGCGCCCTTCAAGGTCATCAAAACGAAAACGGTCATCGCCGCCGCAGTGCGGACACGGGCCGTGCCTGCCGTTGTCCGGAACGGTAATGCCCAGCAGCGGCAGGATGACCGGCCAGCGGCCCCGCGCGGCGGAGGCAATCTGTGTGACTGTCATAGCGCCCCCTTAATGGTCATACAGTGAAATGCCGGTATCGCAGAAATCATCAAACGCCGCCGGAAGCGTGCGGTACAGGGTCGTCATCACGTCATTACCGCGTGGCGTCAGTACCGGCGGGGCGGTCAGCAGCCCCGGCTCCACCATGTCGCTCATCAGCGCCAGTGCCGCAGCTGCGCCCTGCGCCTCGCCGTACTCGTTCACCATTGCGCTTTCAACATGCAGGGCAATCGCCATTTCAATGCGCTCCACCGACAGCCTGTGAGGCCCGAAGTTTTCGCTGCCGGTATCGGCCAGTACTTTTGCCCGCCATGCTGACGCAATGGCGCGACGGTACAGGGCGGTGGTCAGCTCCGCCGGAAAGACCGAGACGTTTGGCTGGCTCATACATGCGCCTCCGTCAGCGGGGTGCAGTGCCGCGTCACCTCTTTCAGGTCGGCATACAGGTAGTCCATCAGCGCGGCCACGCCCGGCACGTTGCCACCGAACGGCAGGCCGTCGTTTTGAGGGTGTTGCGCAAAGAGCTGTTGCAGCAGGTCGCAGGCATCTTTAGCCCTCTCGAGCTTCTCGAATGCGTCTTCCGGCAGGCCGTAAGCGGCAAAATGGCGGTTTAACGGCAAGGGGTGGCCCTGAGCAGCATGCTGCCCGTTAAAAGTATTCATGGATAACTCCGTTACTGGATTCGGTTACGGCTTACAGGAAGCGTGAGTAGTGGTCGGCGTCCGGCTCCGGGCGTGGGCTGGTAACCCTATCCCGGTAATGCACAAACGTCACGGATGGATGCAGGCTCAGGGGGGCGGAACCGCCTTCACCGCCGGTTGTAGCTGCCCGCTGACGGGGAGCCGCAGCGATACGCTGATAGTGCGCCTCAAACCACGCCAGCGGGCCGGAGGTAAGCTGGCCGTCGCTGTCATAGCGATACAGCACCTCATGGCTGAATTCCGGGTTAGCGGCCGCCACGCTGAAGGGGGCCGCCGTCAGGCGGATAATGCTGACCGTCCAGCCCTGTTCATGCTGCCAGCGTTCGCCGGGTTGCGGATACTCACGCATAATGATCTCCCAGGCAGGGCAGGCGGCCTGCAAAGAGCAAAATATAATCCGCTGCCAGACGACGGCGGGCGCTGCGCTCATCATTTGCCGTAACCCGCAGCATTACCAGGCGGCAGTTGGACTGCGCACGGTTGATTGCAGCAAAGATCCAGGTACACTTTGATGTAGCCATGTATGTGACTCCCAAGTTCATTTATGGTCAGGCTTTGTGAGGTATTGCGAGTACCTTGCAGAGCCGCTTGTTTTCAAGTGCTTTGTTGTATAAGGTACGTACCTTATGGTGTTCATTAAAGTAGAAGGTACGTACAATGTCAAGGGCTAAAGATCGCACTCCTAAAACCGGTGGTAAATCGCCGACCTTCCAGATCCGCATTAATCCTGAACTGAGAGAGCAACTCGATCTTGAAGCAGCCAAAGACCAAACCACTCTAGGCAACTGGTTCAAAGAGGTTGCAAGACAGGAACTTAAGCGTCGTGGCATTGAACCTAAAGGATGATGTTTCGGGGTGACTTGTCGCCGCACATTTATCAATGCGAACGCTGCTGGCCTATCCATTCTTTAACCTCCTCAGCGCGCCAGGCAGTAATACGAGCGGAAATTTTTATTGGCTTTGGAAATGAGCCAGACGCGACCCGCCTCCATAGAGTTGCTGATGAAAACGGCAGGCAATGCATCAACTGCTTTTGCCTGACAAATCCTGTTTCTGGAATACTGCCGTAGGGTGTGATATTCAAAGCAGGCTCTCCTATCTCATTGATTAAAAATGGTATGTGGTGAGACTAATCGAGATGTGGTGAGGTATTCCACTGAAAATGGAATTCCATCAATAAATTTAAAATTCCACTAAAAAAATACCATTCCATCAAAGTGCAGCCTGTGGCTATGTGAGGTGAAAGAAGTATTATTAATCTTGTTAATTATTTGATTTTTATAAAGTATTTTTTTCTTTCTTGACCGGTATGTCCCTTTATATATCTACAGGTTCAATACTAATGGCTAATGTTGGCAATTGAATGGTAATTAAAAGTAACGCGATGGCATAGTTTGGCCTATTGTTGCATATTCCGATCACAGGCAGAGCGCCCGAGCATATTCGTGCCGGGCACAATACCAGTGTTATTCGTCGTAAAGTGAGGAAAGCGAAGTTCGTAACTTGTCGTAAAAAGAAGATTTACCTATCCCTTTTTTGCTTATGCCATTAGATTCGGCATAGTCGTTCAACAAATTATGTAGAGACTCAATGCTGGGTGAACCAGCTTTGTTGATCCATTTTGTAGATCCGCTGGCTGATTTTTCCATTGCAAGATTGATCGCAAGCAACCCTATAATTTTATGTAAAGATGCATTTTCTTCATTTTTTTTATGCTCGCCACGCCTATCTTGTGCATTTTCTTTTGCGATCATAACGGCTTTTTCGCCGCCACAATAAGTAATAACCGCTTCTCCATATTTTTTGTACATCTGAGATAAAGATAGAATGCACTTTTCAGCTAAAATATTGGGAGTTACGTCTTTTTCGATAAGGTTAATGCTGGATGCAAAGAGAATGTTTGCTTCTATAGGACAATTAGTTGCAATAGGTTTTGGGTAAAATAACTCAAGTTCTTTTTTCTTTCCATTTGCTTTCAGGAAAGCATATAGGTTTCTGTTAACCCGGATAAGATAGTCAGAGTAAGCGCTGACTATGCTGGCCTTATCTTCTGGCAAATCATCAGTTTTTGTATGCGGATCAACATTAGCTAAAGCCCTTGCTAGCTCCTTTATTTCAATCTGGGGGTAATAGGTCAGCCTGTCAATGGCGCTACCCTTTGAGAAACTAAAATGCATTATACTGCCGCCTCTATTCCAGCCAGAAAATCAGCCATTTTATTTAGCGCTGATTTCCTTTCATTAAAGTAATTATGTCGGTTATAGATGCCTTCAACACCTTTGATACGATGGTTAAGGCAACGCTCGGCCACCACTGGGTCTATACCCAAAAGGGCCAGGTGCGTTCTGGCGGTTCGCCTGAAGTCGTGGATAGTAAATCCTTCAACTCCTTCCATATGCGGTTTAAGCTTTGCCAGTGCCACGGGAAGGGTACTTTCTGCAATATGAGGTATCATCCTGTTCTGCATTTTTCTTGCTGGCAGAACCCATTCACTGCCTAAAGAAAGTTGCTTCAGTTCCTTCAGCCAAGTCAAAGATAAATCAGGAAGAGGAATATCCAGATTATCGCCGTTTTTAGTATTTTTTAAATACCAAACACCTTCTGCAAGGTTGAAATCTTCCCATTTAGCTGAGCACAGTTCCATTTTCCTACAGCAAAGAAGTAAAAGTAACTTAAAAGTTATCTCATTCTGTCGGCTAAACCCTTTAGCCATTTTCATCGCACGGAAAAGTAATTCAATTTCTTCTTCTGAGAGAAAACGATCTCTTGATTTCTCTTGGCCGCCTGCATCATTATTATCAAAAGCTGCCGCCGGATTAACGCCCAAATACTGACGCTTTATACCATAGTTAAATATTCGCTTTATCCAACGTAATACGTCATTAGCGATAGTTGGCGCACCACGCTGGACAATGCTCTGCAACATCATATCAATGTCCCCAGGCTTAACGTCTTCTACCTTAATGCCGCCTATATGAGGGTTAATGTCTTTTTCAATGCGTCTGCGAAGAATGTCGGGATGCTTCCATCGTCCAACAATTTGCTTTTCGTAGTACTCAAGCGCCAGGTCAGAAACGCGGCGAGCGTTCTTCTCTTTCTCGATTTTGGCGAGGGTAGAGGCTTTACGCTCCTGCTTCTCTCCGGCGACGTCATAGCCTAAAGCTACTCTTGCAGATAGCTCTCTGGCTCTTTCACGCGCTTTTGCTAAGGACAGATCACCATACGAACCGATCCACATCGCACGCGCCTTGCCTCCAAAGCTGTAGCGAAAGCGCCATTTTGGTATTGAGAACTCTTTGCGGTAGCAAAGATACAATCCGTTTCCGTCAGAGCGTCCCTCGAAGCGTTCCTGAGACCTTAGCCAGGCTTTTATCTGTATATCTGATAGCTTTCCCATTCTTCCTGCTTGTACCAAAACGATAGCGGTTAAAAATGTACTTGGTACTCCTGATGGTACAGCAAAGGCGGGAGATTTGGCGAGAACTGATGGTACTTAGTGAGACAATAAAACCCGTAACATACGGGTTTTATTAGTGTTATGACATTATATGAAATCTGGTGAGATATTACTCAATATTCTGAATCTGCTCGCGCATCTGCTCAATCAGTACCTTCAGCTCGATGGCGGAAGTGGTGACTTCAGAATTAATCGATTTCGAGGCCAGGGTGTTCGACTCGCGGTTGAACTCCTGCATCATAAAGTCGAGTCGACGGCCAACGGCCTCTTTCTTCTTCAGGATGTTGTAAGTCTCTTTCACGTGCGCTTCCAGACGGTCCAGCTCTTCCGCCACGTCCACGCGCTGCGCCAGCATGATCAGCTCCTGCTCAACGCGGTTGCTGTCCAGCTGCACCTGCGCTTCTTCCAGCCTGGTGACCAGACGTTCACGCTGCCATTTAAGCACATCCGGCATCTGCGCACGCACTTTGGTGACTTCAGTGCTGACGCCTTCCAGACGCTGCTCGATCAGTGACTTCAGTGCCGCACCTTCAGTTTCCCGCGAGGTGATAAAGTCATCTAGCGCGCTATCCAATGCTCGCAGCAGTTCGGCGGAAATGGCATCCAGATCCTGCTCTTCTGCTGACATCACGCCAGGCCAACGCAGGATATCGACCGGGTTTATTTCCCCCTCGTCGCTCTGCATTTTCACCCAGTTTGCCGCCTGAACCAGCTGGATTGCCAGCTTCTCATTCAGCACCAGCGCGCTCTGCGCTCGCGGGTCGGCGTCAAAGCGCAGGTTGCATTCGATTTTGCCGCGCGTCAGGCGGTTACGAATTCGTTCACGGATCACCGGCTCCAGGCCACGGAATTGCTCAGGCAGACGGATGTAGGTTTCTAAATAGCGTTGGTTGACGGAACGAAGCTCCCAGGCTGCGCTGCCCCATTCGCCTTTGGTTTCGCGCCGGGCGTAGGCGGTCATACTGCGGATCATTATGCGTACCCGTTTTCAGAGAAAGATGAGGGGATTATAGCGGTGCAGGCGATGGCTTAACAGGCGTCAGGGCAAACTCTGGCAAATCGGCTGGCGTATCTGGTGTTTTAAAGCCGGATGATTAAGATGTGCAAAGCCGTTCTGGCCACTGCCAGGCGAAATGATGACAGTGAAAGCAGACTGAAAAAAAGGAAGCTGATGAAAAATACCCCACTGATTGCCGCTCTGTCTGTAGTGACGCAGGTCGCTTTACTGCCCGATCTGCTTCCTTTACTTGGACTGGCCGTGGTAGTGATGGGGATCGGACTGAAAAGCTACCGTAAAACTCTGGACTGAGACTACCGGCTGACGCCGGATGCTATAAGAATCACCGCAACCGACAGGCGGTCATAGGCATCCGGCGGTGAAATCCGTATAATGCGCAGCCAATACTGTTTTTACCAGCCGGAGATAAACCATGCGTCCAGCAGGCCGTAGCGCACAACAGGTGCGTCCCGTCACACTAACCCGCCACTACACCAAACATGCTGAAGGTTCAGTCCTGGTTGAATTCGGTGATACCAAAGTGCTGTGCACCGCCACCATTGAAGAGGGCGTGCCACGTTTCCTGAAAGGTCAGGGGCAGGGTTGGGTCACCGCTGAATACGGCATGTTGCCACGTGCTACCCATAGCCGTAACGCGCGTGAAGCCGCCAAAGGCAAGCAGGGTGGTCGTACGCTGGAGATCCAACGCCTGATTGCCCGTTCGCTACGTGCCGCGCTGGATTTGAAAGCGCTGGGTGAGTTTACCATCACGCTCGACTGCGATGTGCTGCAGGCGGATGGCGGTACCCGAACCGCTTCCATCACCGGAGCCTGTGTGGCGCTGGCCGATGCGCTGAACCGTCTGGTGTCTGTCGGCAAGCTGAAGACTAATCCAATGAAGGGCATGGTTGCCGCGATTTCCGTTGGTATCGTTAACGGCGAAGCACTGTGTGACCTGGAATATGTGGAAGACTCCGCTGCAGAAACTGACATGAACGTGGTGATGACGGAAGATGGCCGCATGATTGAAGTTCAGGGCACGGCAGAGGGTGAACCCTTCAGCCATGATGAACTGCTGAAGTTGCTGGCGTTGGCGCGGGGCGGGATTGAGTCGCTGATTCAGGCGCAGAAAGCGGCATTACAGAACTGATTGTTAAGGCGACCCGAGAGTCGCCTTTTTTTATAATTAAACGAGGAAGAAGACATGAAAGCCTGGCAGCGCCAATTTATCGAATTCGCCATCAACAAGCAGGTGCTGAAATTTGGTGAGTTCACGCTGAAATCAGGGCGCAAAAGCCCTTATTTCTTCAACGCGGGTCTGTTTAACTCTGGTCGCGATCTGGCGCTCCTCGGGCGTTTTTACGCTCAGGCGCTGGTTGATTCCGGCATTGATTTCGACCTGGTGTTTGGTCCGGCTTACAAGGGTATCCCGATTGCCACTACCACCGCAGTTGCGCTGGCCGATCATCATGACCGCGACGTGCCTTATTGCTTTAACCGTAAAGAAGCGAAAGACCATGGCGAAGGTGGTTTGCTGGTAGGCAGCCCGCTGCAGGGCCGCATCATGCTGGTGGACGATGTGATCACTGCCGGAACGGCTATCCGTGAATCAATGGAAATCATCGCTGCTAACAAGGCAACGCTGGCAGGCGTACTGATCTCTCTCGATCGTCAGGAGCGCGGACGTGGTAAGCAGTCTGCAATTCAGGAAGTGGAGCGGGATTACGGCTGCAAGGTGATTTCGATTATCACCCTGAACGAGCTGATTGCTTATCTGGAAGAGAAGCCCGAACTGGCAGACCATCTGGCCTCTGTTCGTGCTTACCGCAAAGAGTACGGTATCTGATGTGCTGCGGGCCAGTTTTCACTGGCCCGCTTTCATTGTGCTGTCAGACCAGCTGGGTGGCCAGTAATGGCCAGCGGGTGTCGAAATCCACCGTTGGACGATAGCGGAAACCAGAACGAACAAAGCGGGACAGCATCCCTTCACAAAACGCCAGCAGCTGGCTTGCCAGCAGCGTTTCATCTGTCCTGAAGCCCTCCCCGTCACGCATTTTCTGCTCGCGCAGCACCTGACGAAGTTGAACCTCAATACGTTCAAACAGCTGATTAATCCGTCCCTGCAAGCGATCCTGCTCAAACATCAGCGCATGACCGGTCAGAATTCGCGTTAAACCTGGATTACGCTCACCAAAGCCCAGGATTAACTGGATGATCAGACGAAGACGCGGCAGGGTCTCTTTCTCGTCTTTCAAAATCAGATTGATGCGCGTAATCAGGCTGTCTTCAATAAACTCGATCAGGCTGTCAAACATCCGGGTTTTGCTGGGAAAGTGCCGGTAAAGTGCCGCTTCCGAGACCCCAACGTTTGCCGCCAGCTTGGCGGTGGTGATCCGCTGGCTGCCATCGCTGGATTCCAGCATCTGTGCCAGAGCCTGCAATATTTCCTCGCGACGGTTCCTTTTCGCACTCTTTTTTTCTGCCATGTCCTGAAAGACCCCTGAAATATCACCTTGAACGGGCAATTGCCCACGCAACGTCCGTGAGCGAAATACTCACGGCGGAAATAGGAATTGGTAAATCGTCCCGGAGGGAGGCCGATTGCTACTGACGGCCTGAGTGACCGAAGCCACCTTCACCGCGATCGCTGGTGTCGAAATCGTTCACCAGATTAAATTCGGCCTGCACTACCGGCACAAAAACCATCTGGGCGATGCGCTCGCCGGGTTCAATGATGAACGCAGTCTGGCCGCGGTTCCAGACGGAAACCATCAGCTGTCCCTGATAGTCGGAATCAATCAAGCCCACCAGGTTGCCCAGAACCACGCCGTGCTTATGCCCCAGACCAGAGCGGGGAAGGATCACTGCTGCCAGCTGCGGGTCGCCGATGTGGATAGCCAGACCTGTTGGCACCAGTGTGGTGACGCCCGGTGCCAGATCGATGGCTTCATCGAGGCAGGCGCGCAGGTCAAGACCCGCAGAACCTGAAGTAGCGTAGGTGGGCAGAGGCAATTCTTTGCCTACGCGCGGGTCTAAAATCTTAACGTCGATTTTTTTCATCATAACGGCTGACTATCTCGTCTGTTAACTGTTGGCCAAGGAGTGACTTATCGCTGAGCGGTAAGACCTTCTCTCCCCCCTGCCAAAAAAGATGCAGGGCATTGCTGTCACTGTTGAAGCCTTGCCCGGCTTTCGAAACATCGTTGGCGCAGATCAAATCCAGATTCTTTCGCACCCTTTTTTGTTGGGCGTATTCTTCCACATTCTGGGTTTCTGCCGCAAATCCCACCACGTAGGGTCGGCTCTCCTGCATCGCTGCTACGTTGGCCACGATGTCGGGGTTTTTTACCATCCGCAGGGTAATTTCATCACCCTGTTTTTTAATTTTTTCCGCAGAAACTTCCGCAGCGCGATAATCAGCAACGGCTGCGGTGCCGATAAATATGTGCTGACGATGCGCATCAGCCATCACTGCCTGCTGCATTTCTGCCGCGGTGATGACATCTATACGCTTGACCCAGGCAGGGGTTGGTAGCGCCACAGGACCGGCAATCAGCGTCACATTCGCGCCCCGTTTTGCCGCCGCCGCCGCAATGGCGAAGCCCATCTTACCTGAGCTGTGGTTGGTAATGAACCGTACCGGATCAAGCGCTTCGCGGGTTGGACCGGTGGTAATCATAATGTTGAGATGTTTCAGGTCGTTGACGGGGGAAGCCCAGCTGACCGCCTCATCCACGATCGCCAAAGGATCCAGCATCCGGCCCGGGCCGACATCGCCGCAGGCCTGGCTGCCGCTGTCAGGCCCCCAGATCATCACGGTGCGCTCTGCCAGTACCTGCAGATTGTGCTGAGTGGCAGACGCACGATACATCTGCTGGTTCATTGCCGGAACCACAGCAATGGGGGCCGGTGTGGCAAGGCAAATAGTGGTCACCAGATCGTTAGCCATCCCCGCAGTGACGCGGGCAATCAGGTCTGCAGTGGCCGGGGCGAGGATCACCAGATCGGCCCATTTGCCCAGCTCAATATGCCCCATTGCCGCTTCAGCAGCCGGATCCAGAAGGTCATCAGACACCGGATAACCAGATACGGCCTGCAGGCTCAGAGGAGTGATAAAAGCTTTTGCGGCTTCGGTCATGACCACCCGTACTTCAGCCCCTCGGTCGCGCAGGCGTCTGACCAGCTCAGGCGCTTTATAAGCTGCAATACCGCCGCTTACGCCTAAAACAATGTGTTTACCGGTTAATCCTGTCATGCTGCTATCCGCCCCGTAGAATCAGACTGACGCACATACTGGCGTCACAATTCCGCTATTTTACCACATTCCCGCCTCTCCACCTTTTAGCACAATGTTGCCTTTGCGATGCCGATCGGGAAGCTGACCAAAACAGATGGAAAACTACTGTATATAATGCCATGATTTTCGGGGGTGGAAAAGGAGTGCAAACATATGGAAGAACAATGGCTGACAATCCCGCCACGAGAAAAGCTGCTGCAAAAAGGGGCGAGGGTACTGACGGACGAGGAGTTGCTGGCGATATTTTTACGCACGGGAGCGAAAGGTGTGCACGTGATGACGCTGGCCGCACAGCTGATCGAGCAATTTGGTTCGTTGTATCAACTGATGACAGCGGGCGAAACCGCGTTTAAACATATCAAAGGAATGGGGGTTGCCAAATACGCGCAGCTGAATGCCATCGCGGAGCTGGGGCGACGCTTCTTTACCTGCAACGAGGTGCTGGAGCATCAGTGTGTGGAGAGTGTTGCGGATATGCTCAGTTTTTTAAGAAGCACGCTGGCGCATCGGGAGAGGGAGATCTTTATGGTGGTTTTCCTCGATAACCAGCACCAGATGCTTCACCACTGTGAGATGTTTGCTGGAACAATCAACAGCGTGGAAGTTCACCCGCGTGAAATTGTGCGTGAAGCGTTGAAGCATAATGCCGCTGCGCTAATCCTGGCGCATAATCATCCTTCCGGGCTTTCCCGGCCCAGCAAAGCAGATAAAGAGATCACCAGACAAATTATCGCGGCCTGCCAGCTGATGAAAATCCGCGTACTCGACCATCTGGTGATCGGACATGGCGAATATGTTTCGTTTGCCGAGCGGGGATGGCTCTGAAGGCGTAATTGTCTGACCGCAAGCCGGTTTCCGCTAAAACACGGGGCGTTTTACTGTTCAAATGGAGCAATTTTGCACGATCCAAAGGGATCTTTATCTGTTCGGGACTTGAGCACCAGCGGCGCAGGGCGTATACTACGCCACCTTTGAGAATCTCGGGTTTGGCGTTTGGGCCTGCTCAGCGGGTTCACATAGAACTCGCCTGGATGGGCCTCGAGCCTGACGAGGCGGCCAAAACCTTATTTTTAAAGCTCGAGCTGATTTGATTTTTGGAGAATAGACATGTCACGAGTCTGCCAAGTAACTGGCAAGCGTCCGGTAACGGGTAACAACCGTTCCCACGCAATGAACGCGACGAAACGCCGTTTCCTGCCGAACCTGCACTCTCACCGTTTTTGGGTTGAGAGCGAAAAGCGCTTCGTTACACTGCGCGTCACTGCCAAAGGCATGCGCGTAATTGATAAAAAGGGTATTGAGACGGTTCTGGCCGATCTGCGTACCCGCGGTGAGAAGTACTAAGGTAAGGAACTGAAACATGGCTAAAGGTATTCGTGAGAAGATCAAGCTGGTTTCTTCTGCTGGTACAGGTCACTTCTATACCACCACGAAGAACAAACGTACTAAGCCGGAAAAACTGGAACTGAAGAAATTCGATCCAGTTGTCCGCCAGCACGTGATCTATAAAGAAGCTAAAATCAAGTAATTGATTTTGGTGGATGAAAAACCTCGCTTCGGCGGGGTTTTTTCTTTTGTGGGCAAGCAAAACAGCAGGAGGCAGCTGAGTGCCAGAATTACCAGAGGTTGAAACCAGCCGGCGCGGGATTGAACCACATCTTGTCGGGGCCACTATTCTGCATGCGATTGTCCGCAACGGCCGCCTGCGCTGGCCGGTATCCCATGAAATCCACAGCCTAAGCGACCAGCCGGTGATCAGCGTGCAGCGTCGCGCAAAATACCTGCTGCTGGAGCTGCCCGAAGGCTGGATCATTATTCATCTGGGGATGTCCGGCAGCCTGCGGATCCTGCCGGAAGAGCTGCCTCCTGACAAACATGACCACGTTGATCTGGTGATGAGCAACGGCAAAGTACTGCGCTATACCGATCCGCGCCGCTTTGGTGCCTGGCTGTGGAGTAGCGACCTTGCCGCCAGTAACGTGCTGGCCCACCTGGGGCCTGAGCCGCTCAGCGAGGCGTTCAGTGCGGACTATCTGTTTGAGAAGTCGCGTGGCAAGCGCACACCGGTGAAACCCTGGCTGATGGATAACAAACTGGTGGTCGGTGTGGGTAACATTTATGCCAGCGAATCGCTCTTTGCCGCCGGGATCCATCCCGATCGTCAGGCGATGGCGCTGAGCCATGAAGAAGGCGCGCTGCTGGTCAACACCATCAAGGCGGTTCTGCTGCGCTCAATTGAACAGGGTGGCACTACCCTGAAAGATTTTTTGCAGACTGACGGGAAACCGGGCTATTTTGCACAGGAATTGCAGGTGTATGGCCGTGCAGGTGAACCCTGTCGGGTATGCAATACGCCGATTGAGAGTGCCAGACACGCTCAGCGCAGCACCTTCTTCTGCCCAAATTGCCAGAAGTAACTTTTCAGGTGGCCGCGTGCCACCTGAGGTTGAACGTTAAAGCTTTGCCTGTAGCGCAGTGAAGACCGGTGCGGGTAAAAAAGCGCTGACATCACCCTGGTGGCGCGCCACTTCCTTCACCAGCGAGGAAGAGATAAAAGAATACTTTTCCGACGGCATCAGAAACACGCTCTCAAGCGTGGGGAGCAGATGCCGGTTCATGTGCGCCAGCTGCATCTCATATTCGAAGTCAGATACTGCGCGCAGGCCACGCACCAGCACATTTGCCTGCTGGTCGCGGGCAAAATTCGCCATTAAATCACTGAATCCCACCACTTCCACATTGGGCAGATGGGTCACGACCTGGCGGGCCAGCGCCACGCGCTCATCCAGCGAGAACATCGGCTTTTTGCTGGGACTGGCGGCGATAGCCAGTACAATCTGGTCGAACATCAGTGCGGCGCGGGTGACGATGTCCAGGTGACCGTTAGTCATCGGATCGAAGGTTCCGGGATAAATCGCTTTGGTGCTCATAGGCCGCCCTTGCTGGAAGCGTGAGAGGAGTGATTCAGCGCCCAGAGCGCCGTGTACTTGTTAAACGTGTACTGTGCGTTCACCACCGCCAGCAGCCAGCCCTGTTTGCCATCGAGAAAACCGGCGCGCAGGATCAGCGTTTTGAAAAATGCGCCGAGCGTGTGGCTAAACACCGAGAAGAAATTGCAACGTTTCCCCTGATGATAGCGCTGTTTTGCCCAGGCTTCCGCATAGGCAAATTGTTTCCACTGGAAAGCGGAGAAGTCACGGCAGGTCAGATGCAGCAGGTCGCCTTTCAGCGCAGTGACCCCAGAACCGTTGGTTTCCAGTGATTCATGCACCTGGTGATCGTTATAGCTGAAATGACGGGGATAGAGGCGGGTCACCCGATCGGGATACCAGCCGCTGTGGCGCATAAAGCGACCCAGAAACAGGTTGCGGCGGCCAAGGCTGTAAACTTTATCTGCAGGAGGTTGTTCCAGCACTGCTTCGATGGCGTTTCTCAGCTGCGGCGTGACGCGCTCGTCGGTATCGATCATCAAAATCATCGGGTGACTGGCGTAACTCTGTGCCAGCTGACGTTGTTTACCGTAGCCGTGCCACTCTGTGGAGTGATACACCTTCGCGCCGTGGCGTGCCGCGATCTGAGGCGTCCCATCACTGCTGCCCGAGTCCAGCAGGATAATCTCATCAGCCCAGCTGACGGACTCAAGACATTCCGGCAGCAGGTCGGCTGCGTCTCTGGCAATCAGCACCACTGACAGAGGTTGGCGTGAAGACATTTAGTGATTCCGCTGTGGCAGATAGGGTTCGAGTAACTGTAGCAGACGCTGCAGCGCGCCCTGGTTCTGATGCAGTACATCCACGGCATGACGGCCATAGTACAGCCGGTAATCTTCGTCCGTCACCAGGGTGCCGATCTCTTTATCCAGCGAACTGGCATCGGTGACGGTAATCAGTCCGTCGGCCTGCTGCAGTTTGGCGCAGATGTCTTTGAAGTTGAAGGTATGCGGCCCCATCAGTACCGGAATGGCGTGGGCCGCCGCTTCCAGTGGGTTATGACCGCCACGCTCCACCAGGCTGCCGCCAACAAACGCCAGGTCGGCAATGCCGTACAGCAGCATCAGCTCGCCCATCGTATCGCCAATCACCACCTGGGTGCTGCCGGACGGGATCTCGCCGCTGCTGCGCAGGATAAAGCTGAACCCAGCTTTTTGCGCCATTTCACGGGCGGTAGAGAAACGCTCCGGATGACGGGGGACCAGAATCAGCAGCAGGTTCGGGAAACGCTCCAGTAGTTTGCGATGCGCATCCAGAATAATGCTCTCTTCCCCTTCGTGGGTACTGGTGGCAATCCATACCGGGCGGCGCGGTGCCCACTGGCGTCGCAACGTTATGGCACGGGCGGCCAGTTCCGGAGTGACGGAAATATCAAATTTCAGGCTGCCGGTAACTGCCAGCTGGGGGCGCTTCAGCCCCAGGCTGATGAAACGTTCACCGTCTTCAGCATTCTGCGCCGCTATCAGGGTAATCTGCTGCAGCAACCGCTGCATAAATTTACCGAGCTTTTTGTAACCTCTGGCTGACCGTTCTGACAGGCGTGCATTGGCAATCACCAGCGGAATTTTGTGCGCGTGCAGCAGGGCAATCATATTTGGCCACAGCTCGGTTTCCATAATGATCACCAGGCGGGGATTGACGTTGTCCAGGAAGCGGTTCATGGAGCCAGGCAGATCGTACGGCAGATAGACGTGATGCACATCTTTGCCAAAGGCTGAGGCGGCTCGTTCGGAACCCGTTGGCGTCATCGTGGTGACGGTGATCGGCATTGAAGGGTAGCGGTGGCGCAAAGCCCGGACCAGCGGAACCGCAGCCAGTGTCTCACCAACCGAAACAGAGTGCAGCAGGATACCGTCCGGCTTTACTTTGCCTGCGCAGTAGCCATAGCGTTCCGCCCAGCGTTTACGGTAGGCAGGGGCTTTACGGCCTCGCAGCCAGAGCCGAAGCCAGATCAGGGGCTGAATGAGGTACAGCAGGACGGTATAAAGTGTTGTCATCACAGTCTTTAAAAAAGTGCGGAGAGACTCGCGCCAGAGAATGCCGAAAAAGAGAAACAATACGGCATGTTAGCAGATAAGTCTTCCCCGCTCACACTACTTATCAGGGCTGCTGTAACACTTGTTGATACAGCGCATGG
The DNA here is from genome assembly GCF_058137865.1 of Erwinia sp. 009765445. Classification (NCBI taxonomy): domain Bacteria; kingdom Pseudomonadati; phylum Pseudomonadota; class Gammaproteobacteria; order Enterobacterales; family Erwiniaceae; genus Erwinia; species Erwinia sp. 009765445. The sequence goes on along the minus strand of NZ_JBYUWC010000020.1, from coordinate 86,428 downwards.
AGTTGGCCTGCCAGCTGCTGCGGCGAATATGGCAGGATGCGTTCGCGGGCGGCATTGCCCATCCGACTGTCCAGGGTTCTCAGTGGAATGGCGGTTACGGCAGCTGTCAGGGAAGCGGTGTCCAGAGCATCGCAGACGAAGCCCTGTTTGCCATCAACAATGAACTCGGCTCCTCCGCAGGTAAAGCTGGTGATCACGGGCAGGCCACAGGACATCGCTTCAAGGATTACGTTAGGAAATGGATCATACAGCGTCGGCAGAATCAGACCGTCGGCGGCATGATAAAACGGGATGACGTTGTTTTGCACGCCGCAGAAATGCACGCGGTTTTCACATCCCAGGCGACGGGCCAGACTGGCGTACTGTGACTGCTGCTTATCCTGCCCAACGACCAGCAGATGCGCATCGGTGGCGGCCAGCGCTGAAATGCTGGCTTTCAGCCCCTTGCGCTCAAAGCCGGAACCCACGTAGATAAAGACTTTGGCCTTTGCAGGCAGTTGCAGCTTTTCGCGCGACTGTTGCCGTTGTTCCGCCGTGGCTGGCGTAAAGCGCTGCGAGTCGATGGCGTTATAAATAACGGCGAACTTCTCTTCCGGAACCTGGAAGCATCGCATGATGTCGTTTTTTACCATCAGCGAGTTACAGATGATTTTTTTCAGCGCGGGCGAGCGAAACATCTCCTCTTCCGCTGCCATTACGTAGCGGTGATAGCCGCTGAAGCGGGTTAACATGCGCTGAAAAGGGGAGATCACACGTGCCCGCTGCTGCAGCCAGACGCGATGCACGCCGTCTCCGGCACGGAAAATATCACAGCCGGCAATGCGCTCGTGGCTCTGCACGATATCGAACTTTTCACGTTCCCAGCAGTGGCGTGCAGCAACGGCAAAGCCATGCTCACGGGAGATGCGGCCCCACTTTTTGGGGTTACAGATATGCAGATGCCAGTCCGGCTTCGGTTCGCCCTGCCAGCTGCGGGTGATGATATTCAGCTGCAGGCTGTCATCATCCAGCGCCTCCAGCGCCCGAGAGATAAAGCGCTCAGCGCCGCCATCAGGCCGGTATTTCTGCCGCACAATCGCCAGGCGAACTTTACTCATCCAGATATTTCCTTGCGGCATTCACCACCTTGTCCAGCGGGATCGCCGAAAGATAGCGGGTTTCAGTTTTGGTGTCGATGCTGTCCGGAGACGGTAAAGGCGCATAATCCCCCGCCCAGATAACCTGATTATTCTCTCCCCATGGTCGCCACTGTTTCAGTTTGGTCGGGCCAAACAATGCGATACAGGGCGTATTCAGCGCGGCGGCCATATGCATCGGAGCAGAGTCCACGCCGATAAACAGGCGGGCGTGGTCAATCAGCGCGGCCAGCTGAGGCAGCGTCAACTGACCGGCCAGGGAAATCGCCTGTGGGTTATGGCTGAGGGAAAGAATATTGTCGATCATTGCCTGCTCTTTCTTATCAGGCGCGGCTGTCAGGATAATATCGCAACCGTAACCGGCGAGCGCATCGATCAGCCCGGCGACCCTGTCATCCTCCCAGCATTTAAACACCCAGCGAGAGGTTGGCTGGATAACGATATAAGACTTTGGCAAAGTTTGCCGTTTTGCCAGCGCGGCCTGCGTCTGCTGCCAGTCACTGTCACTGTAATGCATTGAAGCCGGGAAGCCGCTGTCAGGAATATTCAAGGGCCTGAGAGCCGCCAGATTTTGCTCAACCGTGTGCAGTTCGCTGTGATCTCTGGTGGAAACCCGGTGAGTATGGGCATGTCGCCACAGGGCGTTTTGTCGTTTGAGAAAATCAAAGCCGATTCTGATTTTCGCTCCGGAAAGCCCGGTGAGAATGGCACTGCGCCACTGGTCAGCCAGGTTAATCACCAGGTCATAATGCTGACCACGGATGGCGCGCAGCAGCGCCACTTCATGGCGGAGATGCTGCCAGCTTCCTTCTTTTTTCCAGTTGCGATCGATAACGTGCAGATGGCGAATGGCCGGATGCGCCTGCAGCATCGGACGGGTCTCTTTATACAGGAGTACGTCGATGCTGGCCGCGGGATACTGCTCACGCAGGGCGTTAATCACCGGTGTGGTCAGCAGCATATCACCATGATGACGCAGCTTGATCAGCAGGATGTTTTGCGGCGCAAACGTGGCGGGGATCGATTGAGGAGAGGCCATGCTCATTGGATCTCAAAGTGAAGTGGACCGATTGTAAGGGAAACCCCTTTTCGGGGAAAGGCCGCTTAGCGGCATGACTTCCTTCGCCACCGCCAGATACGACTCAGCCAGAGCAGCAACTGATACCACTGACGGGCACCGCGCGCGTTGCGCAGCATTCTGCCGGGGGTTTTTGTTGCAAACATATCGGCAATCATTGCCTGGCGTGCTTCCTCATACGGCTCGCGGCGGATGGAGTGGCAAACCGTTAATGCCTCTTTCGTCACCTGACGGTACAGCGCTGCGGGAATATTAACTTTATGGCGGTAGCGCTGATTGATCTCATCCAGCATTCGGGCGATTTTCAGGTAATGACGCTGATATTCTGCATTGCGCATGCCGGTGCGCTTCTGATTACTGATTGACTGGTCATGAACGTAGTAGCGATAAAGTATCTCTTCGGTGTAGCGCACCCGCCGGGCATTAAGCATCAGCTCGGTGGTCCACGGAATATCCTGATGATGTAAACCTGGCTCAAACAGCAGGTTGAGTTGTTCAATCAGTGCCCGGCGGTAAATTCCCAGCCAGACCACGTGCAGATAGCGGTTGCTCGACAGCGCCTTACCCAGCCATTCTGCTCCGCTCAGCACGCCCGTTGATTGCAAACGGTCGGTGGGGATCAGCGGTTTGGCATCATTCCCCCCCCAGAACACCCGTTCAGCATTGCATTGGGCTACGTCGAGATCGTCTTTGACCGCCATGTCGATCAGTTTGCTGTACATCTCCGGTGAAATGGTGTCATCAGCGTCGGGGAAAGTGACATAGCGTCCGCGCGCAACAGCAAGACCGGCGTTACGCGCCCGGGAAACACCGCCATTCGGCTGATCGATAACCTGAACATGGTCATACTGCGCAGCATAGCGATGAGCCATTTCCGCCGATTCATCAGTGGACCCGTCGTTAACGATGATGATTTCAACAGATTGCAGCGTCTGCGCCAGCGCTGACCCGATAAAGGCCTGGAAACTTTTTCCGGCGTTGTACATCGGGACAATCACGCTCAGCTGGGGGGCGGAGGCTTCAGAATGCGGCTTCATACTCAGGATAGTATCTTCTTCTCTGCAACAAATTGCGGGCTGCGCACGCAAATAAAGTGATGGATATCATCCAGTTTGCGCTGATCAAGGGCGAACAGTTGCTCAGCCGGATGATGAAATTTATATAACGCCTGGAACACATAAGACGTCGGGGCGATATGATCCGGGCCTATCAGCAGGACATCACCCAGTGGGCGTTGTTCTTCGACGCAGCAAGGGCCGTAAATTAAAATAGTCGGCACATTCTGTGAATCAGCGATATAAATGTTCCCCGAGTCAGACGCCACATAAAAATCCATCTGGCTGATGGCGCTGGGCAGTCCTTCCAGAGACACTTTGCCAATCATGTTCACAAGGTTATCGCGTTCACCGACCACTTTATTGAGCTCAATAAGGTGAGTAAGTTCATTCGGGGAACCAAAAACATAAAATAAGCAGGGCAGATCGCTGAGCCGATCGAAAAACGTCTTCCAGATTGCCGGTGGGATCGTTTTGGCCTGATTTCCGGCTGAGATACTGAGGCCGATTTTAATCCGGTCAGTTCTGAACAGTTCTTCAGGCGAGTTTTCAGGCTGCAGCAATGGAAACGTAGCGTGCTTGGGATAACTCTCTTTGGTCAGTGACCGATCGGCCAGCCTGAGATAGTTTTCCAGCGTCAGCGTGTTTTTTTTGTGCTCAACAATACCTGTTGCCGTGAGGTAGAAAATTCCCTGATATCCTCTCCTTCGGTACATCGACAGGAACTGCTTATTGTCAGCGTTACAGCAGGCTGCATAAAACAGGTTAATGTTGTTAGGGTGCAGCAGATAAACATTTTCATACCGGTTCATCAGCTTAAAAGCGAGCTTCAGCTTGGTCACCAGGCTGGTTTTGTAGTCTTCCACATAGAAGATCTCTTCAAGCATAGCGTCGTGCTTTGCTAACGGCGCAACGGCGCGGCTCAGCAGGGCATCGCTGTGCTTAAGGTGGGCCAGCAAAGGGGTTATATTGATGAAATCACCGATCTTTGCCGTCTGGATCACCAGATTGCGCTTCTGCTTTTTACGTCCCAGCTTCATCAGCAGCTTAACCGGCAGCAGAAGCAGGAATATCAACACATAATTCACGCTCTTTTCTCCCTGAGCGAAGTTGTCAATCCATTGCCACGATCTGAACCGGTTGGCATAGGTACTCTGCAAATAGTTGTCACTGAGCTCTGATATCCGTTCCTGTTTATGAGCGTTATCATGGGCTAAAACCTTAAATGATGAAGAAAGAAAAGTGCGCTCTGCACCCCAATCCGAAACGATGAGTGAGGCTTCCGGGCTATCTTAATCATCTTTATTGACGGAATGTGCCGGGGAAACGTTAACTTTCATTAATTAAATCAATATATTGTTGGCATATCGCCTCAATACTGTAAGCCTTGAGGTCAAGTTCCTCCACGGCAGTAGGATGTTGCCAGACATCCCGCATGGTGGCCGCCAGCGAGTCTTCATCCATGCCAGCAAGGCCGCGAGCCAGGTCGCCGGTCATAATGCTGGTTGGGCCGCCCGGACAGCGAGTACTGACGACCGGCGTATGGCAAATCAGAGCTTCAACCAGCACGTTTCCAAATCCTTCACTGTCGGAGCTGACAATCAGCTGTTTTGCATTGCGGATCCAGGGATAAGGATTGCTGGTAAAACCCTCAAAGAAAACTCTGTCGACGATCCCCAGCTCCTTCGCCAGCCCTTTCAGGGTGGTGGTAGCCTCAGGGCTGCCCTGGCCTATCAGGACCAGCGGCGCGGTCAGGCCGCTTTTCGCGTAGGCGCGAAGCAGGCGATCGTGGCGTTTTGTCTGATGGAAGCGGCCTACGTGGATCAGGTAATCCTGACCGGCCATTTTACAAGGCTTCATCGACTGACTGAGGATGGCATCGACATCAAAAGGATTGAAAATGACGGCTTCCCGGGCCGGTTGAACCTGGAAGGTTTGCTTAAGATCCTCCAGCACGTACTCTGATACAGCCAACACATTACGGTTCTGGTAGACCTTGCGGGTTTTCGTTTTCTTCAGCCACAGTGAAAAGCCCTTCCTGTGTGCCAGATAAGAAGCTGAAAAGACGCCGTGCAGGCAGTACCAGGTTTTCTCCGGTTGCAGTCGGGGACAACGGCTGACGATGCGGTCGGTTTTATGCAGATGAGAAACCACCAGATCAAAAGAGCCAGCTTCTTCTGTCGTCGCTATCGCCCGATCGAGTAAAGCCGCTCGCCTGTTCAGTTCAGTCAGTTTTCGCCAGGGTGATCGGCAGCGATCCTGAATGACCTGATAATGCAAACCAGCCGGGATGGGGTATTCGCACACCGCACGCAGTGAAAACAGCGAAACCCGATGCCCACGCTCAATCAGCCCTTTCGCCAGCGTTAGCACGACTTTCTCCGCGCCACCGCCGGGCAGGCCATCAATGATCATCAAAATACGCTTGGACAATTTTTTATCCTTAAACAGAGAAAGTCTGCTGCGAGAAGATGCTCCTTCCTCTCTGCCGCATAAAGAGTGCTTACCTTTTTATTATCGATTCAGGCAATCCCTCTGCCTTCGCCCGGTACACCTGTGGTATTGAGCAGGTGCGGCTGCTGAACGCGGTCAACATAATCTATTGAGGTTATCTTAGAAAAATAAAAAAGATAGCGCTACCGCGAATCGGACATTGTCCCGGAGTGTCAGCAAATCTTTTTGCGTCACCGGGGACAGCTGCGTAACATACCGGCAGGGTCATAACGGAGCCGCATGTGGCATGAACACACCAGCATTTTTAATCACTATTGATACCGAAGGCGATAACCTTTGGCGCAACCGTTCAGGGAATGTGACGACCGAAAACTCGGCATTTCTCTCCCGTTTCCAGCAACTTTGCGAAAAGTACGCCTTTAAACCCACCTGGCTGACCAACTATGAAATGGCTGTCGATCCGGTTTATATCGATTTTGCCCGCGACGTTATTGCCCGTAATACTGGCGAAGTGGGAATGCACCTGCATGCCTGGAACAGCCCTCCGGACTATCAACTGACCGAAAATGACTGGCAGTTCCAGCCCTATCTGATTGAGTATCCGCGTGAGGAAATACGCAAAAAAGTGGCGTATATGACTCAGCTGCTGGAAGAGACGTTTAAAACAAAAATGGTGAGCCATCGGGCCGGACGCTGGGCATTTGATGAATATTATGCACAGTTGCTGATCGAATTCGGTTATCAGGTTGACTGTTCGGTCACGCCGGGGGTGAACTGGCAATATTCTCCCGGAGCACCGCAGGGCAAAGGTGGAACAAACTACACCCGTTTCCCGCGGACTGCCTACTATCTTGATACTGAAGATATTTCCCGCCCAGGCAGCTCTGCGCTGCTGGAAGTGCCGATGAGCATTCAGTACAAACATTCAGGACTGATGAATACTCTCAAACAGGGGTACGACGCGCTTCGCGGCAAAAAGCGCAGCCCTTCCGTTCACTGGCTTCGTCCGACCGGGGGAAATGTTCAACAGATGATCAACGTGGCGGAAAAAACGCTGGCTTCCGGGGCCGACTATGTCGAATTTATGCTGCATTCATCCGAGTTTATGCCTGATGGCAGCCCGACATTTAAAAACGAAGCCGATATCGACAGGCTTTATGACGACCTCGACAGGTTATTCAGCTGGCTACATAACCGGACCCGGGGAATGACGCTGGCGGAGTATGCTGCGATGAAGTCAGAAAAGGGTGTATCTGCCGCATAATCAGCAAAAGCGCGGGGTCTTCAGAGGCCCCGTTTACGCACTGCCAACATCTTCCTTTTGTAACTCACCCTGATTTTTCCGCTAAGCAAAAAACGGCTCAGGCTGACGCGCGCGATTCGCTCTCTGACCTGCTGCCCCTGCGAAGTCCCGCGTAGCGAAAGGTGATAGCGATTGGCGATATCAAGCCAGTGACAGGTGATCAGGTGCTCAAATTGTGGCGGCAGTACTTCATCCATATTCTGGGTTGCTGCAATCAGACAGGCGATCTTGTGCTCATCAATAGCTGTCGACAGGCTGTGCTCGTGCTTGCGGTAGAGATAAAAACCACTCTGCGTGAACAACGTTTTTTTACTGCGTGTCAGCAGAAGCGGGAACAGCCAGGTATCTTCGTAACAGATGAACTCCGGGAAAGCATGCTGTTGCAGCAACTGTCTGGAGAAGAACTGCCCGATAAAATGAGCCTGATAGTCACGATGTACCAGGAAGCGTTCGATGGCGTCGTTGCGGGCGAGTAATTCAGGCTCAGCTGGTTGCCATTGAAGCTGCGGCGTTTCCTGCCTGACTTCGATAATCTTACTGAGCAGGATATCCGGGGTGTGTTTCTGCAGTGTATGCAGCCGATCGTGCAAAGCGCCAGGCAGCAGTTGGTCATCACCATCTACCATCAGAATATAGTCCCCTGTGGCCTGCTGAACGGCATGATTACGCACCTTACCTACATTGCGGTAATCGGTGCGACCTGGGCGAAGCTGGGGGATACGTCGCGCGTAATCATCAATGATTGCCTGTGTATTGTCTGTAGAGGCGTCGTTAATCACCACAATTTCTGATTGTGACAGCGACTCACCCAATGAGGCGACTATGCTTTCTAAAGTTCCGGCAAGATAATCGCCGCAGTTATGTGCAGCAATCAGGATGCTCAGGCTGGGTGTTTTCATCTGCGTTTAATCAGCCACTGGCGTGATAAAGGGATGGAGCAGCTCTGCAACATTCTGTGCAGAGATATCCGCCATATTATTGCCCTGAACCGGACGCAGGACGAACTGATTTTTACCGTAGCCACCAATCAGTCCCGGATCGGTCGGGCCATACAGGGTGATATTGGGGCGATCCAGCGCGGCGGTTAAATGGCTGAGCCCGGTATCGACGGAGACCACCGCCTTTGCACCGGCCAATGTTCTGGCGACCTGTTCCAGGCTCAGCTTTGGCAACACTTCAATATAGTCAAAGCCTTCTGCCAGCCTTTGTGCCCGCTGATGTTCATGCTCCGCGCCCCAGGGCAGTTTAATCTTCAACCCGCCGGGCTGCAGCAGACCGATCAGCTCGCGCCAGTGGCTTTCAGGCCAGTGTTTCGCATCTCGCGTAGTGGCGTGCAGGAACACCAGATACTGGCCAGCATCGGCTGGTGGTTCCGCCAGGAAATGTTCTGCAATGGCATAGTCGCCCTGGGTTTCGGGCAGAGGATAGCCAAGGCTTTTGGCAAACAGTTCTCGAGTGCGCTGCACCGCATGTTGCTTCTTACTGATTTCATGACGTTTGTCATACCACCAGCTGGCAAATGGCTCACGGGCGCTACGGCTATCCTGTCCGTGTTTGATTCCTTTAGCAATGCGGGTCACCAGCGCGGCACTTTTAATCAGGCCCTGGGCATCAATCACCAGATCGTACTGTCGAGACTGAACCTCACGCTTGAAAAGAAAGCGCTCTTCACGCACTTCACTGCCAAACCAGTGCTTACGCCAGCGGCGGATCGCCACAGGGATCACGCGGTCTACCGCCGGATGCCAGGCGGGGATCTGGGCAAAACCTTCTTCCACTACCCAGTCAAAACGGATCCCCGGGATCGCCTGCATGGCGTCGGTCAGGGCTGGCAGGGTATGGAGCACGTCGCCCATTGAGGAGGTTTTAACTATCAGGACGTGCATTCATTCTCCTGGCTTTCACCCAGCAGGCTGGCCAGTTCGGCACGGACACGCTCGGGTTGAATATCGATCAGACTCTGATGGTAACCTTCTTCCGCTTCGCCTTTGCGCACCTTGTGGTAGCCGGTGATCAGGCGGATAACGCGCGCTTTGTCCGACAGCGGCGGCGTAAAGTCCGGACTGCTTGGGCCGTACAGCGCCACCAGCGGACGATCCAGCGCGGCGGCGATATGCATCAGACCTGAATCGTTACTGACCACCGCACGGCAGTGAGCCAGCAGGATAACCGCCTGCTCCAGCTTCGTTTCGCCAGCCAGGTTACGGCAGTGCTGGCGGGACTCTTCCTGAAGGTTTTGCAGGATCTGTTCGCCGGTCTCTTTATCTTTCGCCGAGCCAAACAGCACAATCTGGTAGCTATCATCGATCAGCTTCTGCGCCAGCGCGGCGTAGTGATAATGCGGCCAGCGCTTGGCTGGGCCAAATTCAGCACCGGGACAGAAGCCAATCGCGGGTCTTGCTTCCGAAAGAGTAAACTCTGCCGCAGTGGCCAGCTTTTCTTCCGCGCTGACGACCAGTGCAGGCCACAACAGCGGCTGAGGCAGATCTTTCGCACTGCCGATCCGCTGTTTGTCATAAGCAAGCGCGACGTAGCGCTCCACCATCAGCGGGAAAGCCGCCTTGTCCAGCACCCGGACATCGTTCAACAGGCAATAGCGCATTTCACCGCGCCAGCCGGTACGGGTTTTGATGTCGGCAAAAAAGGGTACCAGGGCAGACTTGAAGGAGTTAGGCAGGACATAAGCGCGGTCGAAACCTTTGCCGCGCAACGCTTTTCCCAGACGACGACGTTCGCCCAGCTCCAACGCGCCGTGGCCGAGCGGCATTGCCAGCGCTTCGTTGACTTCCGGCATGCGTGACAGCAGTGGACGGCACCATGCGGGTGCCATCACGTCGATGACGGCTTCAGGATGTTCAGCCTTCAGCGTGCGATAGAGACTTTGCGACATCATCATATCGCCAACCCACGAAGGGCCGATAACCAGAATTTTCATTACCGGAAGTGCCCTGTTACACGTTGCGGTTCAGCCAGGCCATGTATTCTGTCACGCCTTCGGCCACGGTTTTGAACGGCTTATCGTAGCCCGCCGCACGCAATTTGGTCTGATCCGCCAGAGTATAAGCCTGGTAACGACCTTTCAGTTTATCCGGGAACGGGATGTATTCGATTTCACCCTTCTGATGGTAATTCAGTGCCGCATCGGCCACTTCCTGGAAGGATTCCGCGCGGCCGGTTCCGCAGTTAAAGATGCCGGACACGCCGTTCTGCCAGAACCACAGGTTCACTGAAGCCACGTCTTCCACGTAGATGAAGTCGCGCTTGAAGTTATCGCTACCTTCGAACAGTTTTGGGTTTTCGCCATTATTCAGTTGGGTGTTCAGGTGGAACGCAACGCTGGCCATACTGCCTTTATGACCTTCACGCGGGCCATATACGTTGAAGTAGCGGAACCCGCACACCTGCGAATCAGCCTCTGGCAAAATGTCGCGCACGTAGTGGTCAAACAGCATTTTGGAGTAGCCGTAAACGTTCAACGGCTGTTCATACTGACGCTCTTCAATAAAGTTTTCATTGCGGCCGCCATAGGTAGCAGCAGAAGAGGCGTACAGGAACGGGATCCGGCGTTCCAGGCAGTAGTGCAGCAGCTCCTTGGAGTACTGATAGTTATTATCCATCATGTACTTGCCATCCCACTCGGTGGTGGATGAGCAGGCGCCTTCGTGGAATACCGCTTCGATGTCACCGAGCTCTTCATCGGCCAGAATGGCGATCAGGAAATCTTCCTTATCCATATAATCGGCGATATTCAGATCCGCGAGGTTGGTAAATTTTGTGCCGTCTTTCAGGTTGTCGACCACCAGAATATCGGTGTGGCCTTGGTCATTCAGCGCTTTGATGATGTTACTTCCGATAAATCCCGCGCCGCCAGTGACGATGATCATGAGCTTTAACCTTTAAAGAGAGTGGGTGAAACGGGAGGTTTCACACGCTAATGCCTATTATCATAACATCTCATCACGCGGCAGGCAGCCAGATGACTCCGTAAGCGAATGTAATTGTCATTCGTTACCGTGATTTATGCTGCAAAAATAATACTCTGCAACTGACAATCTCGTTCATTTGGCCTTCAATCAGTAAGATGTTCCGCTAATCAGCCCGCTGGTGGAGAATGAAAATGCCGTCATCGTTTTATCAGCAAATTTCGCAGCAGCTCACTGATTTAGAACAGGAAGGACTGTTCAAGGCCGAACGCCCGCTGACTTCCGTGCAGCAGGCAGAAGTCGGGCTGGAGGGAGGAGCACGCGCTGTTAATTTCTGCGCCAATAATTACCTTGGACTGGCGAATCATCCGGCGCTGATTGCGGCTGCCAGAGAAGGCATGGAGAGCCACGGGTTTGGCATGGCTTCAGTGCGATTTATCTGCGGCACTCAGGACACGCATAAACAGCTGGAAAAACGGCTGGCAGAGTTTCTGGGAATGGAGGATTCGATCCTCTATTCCTCCTGCTTTGACGCCAATGGCGGCCTGTTCGAAACGTTACTGGATGCGGAAGATGCCGTTATTTCCGATGCGCTGAACCATGCCTCCATCATCGATGGCGTCCGCCTGTGCAAGGCTAAACGTTATCGCTATGCCAACAACGATATGGCCGAGCTGGAGCAGCGCCTGCAGGAAGCTCAGGCAGCCGGTGCCCGTCATATCATGATCGCTACCGATGGCGTGTTTTCTATGGATGGGGTGATTGCGAATTTGCAGGGGATCTGCGATCTGGCCGAACGTTATCACGCGCTGGTGATGGTGGATGACTCACATGCAGTAGGTTTTGTGGGCGCGGGTGGGCGTGGCACGCCGGAATACTGCGAAGTGATGGGGCGCGTTGATATCATTACCGGCACGCTTGGTAAAGCGCTCGGCGGCGCTTCTGGTGGTTACACCGCTGCCAGGAAAGAGGTGGTGGAATGGTTGCGCCAGCGCTCACGTCCCTACCTTTTCTCTAACTCTCTCGCCCCGGCAATTGTCGCGGCCTCTCTGCGCGTGCTGGATATGCTCACTGAAGGTGACGGCCTGCGTCGGCGCCTTTGGGAAAACGTGAAGTTCTTCCGCGAAGAGATGTCCAGAGCCGGTTTCACTCTGGCGGGAGCGGATCACGCCATCATTCCGGTGATGCTGGGCGAAGCGAAGGTGGCGCAGGAGTTTTCCCGCCTTCTGCAGAAAGAGGGGATCTATGTCTCCGGGTTCTTCTACCCGGTAGTGCCCAAGGGCCAGGCGCGTATCCGCACGCAAATTTCTGCCGGTCACACTCATGAGCAACTGGTGCATGCAGTGGAAGCTTTTACCCGTATCGGAAAGCAACTGGGCGTGATTGCCTGAGAGGAGCGGTGACGATGAAAGCATTAGCCAAACTGCGGGCAGAAGAGGGGATCTGGATGGTCAGCGATGCGCCGATCCCCGAGCCTGGTCATAATGACCTGTTGATTAAAATCCGTAAAACCGCCATCTGCGGTACGGATGTGCATATCTACAATTGGGACGAATGGTCGCAAAAGACCATTCCGGTGCCGATGATAGTCGGCCATGAATATGTCGGCGAAGTGGTGGCAATCGGCCAGGAAGTGAAGGGGTTTACCATTGGCGATCGTGTTTCGGGCGAAGGGCATATCACCTGTGGCCACTGCCGTAACTGTCGCGCATGCCGGACCCATCTTTGCCGTAATGCAATTGGCGTGGGGGTGAACAGGCAGGGCTGCTTCGCCGAGTATCTGGTGATCCCGGCGTTTAATGCTTTCCGCATCCCGGACAATATTCCCGATGAGCTCGCCGCCATTTTCGACCCCTTTGGCAATGCCGTCCATACCGCGCTCTCTTTCGATCTGGTGGGTGAAGACGTGCTGATTTCCGGTGCCGGGCCGATAGGCATTATGGCCGCAGCGATTTGTCGCCATGTGGGTGCCCGTCATGTAGTGATCACTGATGTGAATGATTACCGGCTCGGGTTGGCGCACAGCATGGGGGTAACGCGGGCAGTGAACGTTGGCAGGGAAAAGCTGACAGAAGTGATGCACGAACTGGGGATGACGGAGGGGTTTGACGTCGGGCTGGAGATGTCCGGTGCGCCAGCAGCCTTCCGCAGTATGCTGAGCGTGATGAACCACGGCGGCCGGATTGCGCTGCTGGGTATTCCACCGTCTGAGATGTCGATTGACTGGAATCAGGTTATTTTCAAGGGGCTGTTTATCAAGGGAATCTATGGCCGGGAGATGTTTGAAACCTGGTACAAGATGGCCGCGCTGATCCAGTCCGGGCTGGATCTGACGCCGGTGATCACCCATCGCTTCAGTATTGATGAGTTCCGGCAGGGATTTGACCAGATGCGCTCCGGCCAGTCAGGAAAGGTCATTCTCGACTGGCAATAAATGATCAGGGCCGGTAAAAGCGGCAAGACCCTCTTTTACCGGTTGCTCTTGTTACTGCTGTTTTTCTGCGTCAGTCAGGTAGCGCACTTTGCGCGTGTAGTCCTGGCCTTTAAACGTCAGCGGTGTGGCAGGGGATTCAAGGTATTTCTGCCATTCAGACAGAGGGAAGCCGCCATGTGCGCCAACCACCTCTTGCGGGATAACGGCCGTGTTGCCGCCGATTTTCTTCGACACCGGCCAGTTCATCCAGTCGCCCAGATTGACGGTTTTCAGATCCAGCAAATCCAGCAATGCCGCCAGCGGCAGCTGATCGGTTGGCGGCTGGGAATCGTCCATCAGCTCCCAGGTATCCTGGAACAGCGTCAGCCACAGCGGGCAGATTCGCTGCCAGGTCTGGCGGGTGGCGGCAAGAAATGCCCCGTTAACATGATCGACAATATACGGGCGGATGCTGTTGCGATAGTAAGCCGGGCGGTTTTCTTCGGGTGCCTTCATCAGCTTGGCAATCATTTTGCCCTGGCGGAAGCTGGAGTAGATATGCCCGTCCAGCATGCTGATTTCCGGCATCTGCAGCAGGTTCAGATCGGAATCGATCATCAAAACCCCTTCAGTCCGCGCCTGTAGCGGAGCCTGCAGCTTGATCAGGCGGCTGCGGTAAATCTGTTTGTAGCGGTAGCTCTCTTCACGAAAAGGCACCTCCAGCGTGACCACTCTGGTTTTAGGGGGAAGTTCGCCAAACTGTCCGGCTGGCTGATCGGTCACAATAACAATCTCTTCCGCTGCCGGAGCGAAACGGGAGGCAAAAAGTGCGCTGAGCAGGGCCTCTTCGACAAAGTCCGCGCCGGTACAGGGGATCACAATCGAGGTGACTGTCACCGTGCCCTGCACCTTATTTTGTTGATAAGAAAGGTTGTGACGGGCGCGAACGTGACGATACTGAGGATTCAAAAATTCAAACATGCGATGAGTTTCCGTGAGCCGCATTTTGCAAAATGGTTTCCACACCTGAGACGTACTTCTCAATGGCATAGTGTTCTTTCACGCTGGTGTTCGCCTGCAGCAATAACTGCTGGCGCTTTGCGGCATCAAGCCACAGCGTTTTCATCTGTTCATAAAGGGCCTGAATATCACCGTAGTCATACAGCAACCCGGTTTTATCATGCTCGATCAGCTCGGCTGTTCCCGTCACGCGGGAACCAATCACCGCTGTTTTCAGCAGCATCGCTTCCAGCACCACGCGGGGCAGTCCTTCACTTTTCGAGGCCAGAATAAACACGTCGAAAGCGGCGAGGTATTCCAGCGCATTGCTGCGAAAACCGGTGAACTGAACGCGATCGGCAATGCCTGATTGCTGAGCCAGGCGCTGCAGAGCTTCGTGCTCCGGTCCTTCACCGAGGATCACCATGCGCCAGTCAGCTTCGGGAAAGGTGGCTGCGAATTTCGCCAGCGCCTGCAGGCTGTGCTGATTGGACTTTCTGGCAATTAACGAGCCGATGCTACCAAAAACGAGTGTCTCCGGCTGCACGTTCAGCAGCTGGCGGCGCATCTCTTCGCGATCTGGTAGCTGCTGCCGGATATCAATGGCATTAAAGACGGTGAAACATTTTTCAGCCGCCACGCCGTGCGCCAGTAATACACTATGCACGCCAGTGGATACAGCAATCACAGCGTCGGCACGCTTGTTCACCAGCTCTACCAGTTCAGGGGTCAGGACGGGTTCAATCCGGCAGTGCTGCACCACGATCACGGGCAGTCCCGCAGCGGCAAGGTAGCCTTCGGCGTTCGATCCCGGCTGGTTGTTCATATACAGCATGGCAAAATTCTGTTGCACCAGCAGTTGCCGGATTCTGCTGGCATTCGGGTTGATGCGCCACAGGCTATCCACCAGGCGGGTCACTTTCTGACGCAGGCCACGGTGGAAAAACACCAGTGAGCGCAGCAGCTCTTTGCTGACTTTTGCCCAGCCAGGCTGGCGGCGTTGAGGCAGAAAAATGACAGGGATGTCGAGCGATTCGAGGACCTGCTTAATCGACTCGCCTTTGCCACGGGAGTAGTTGTGATAGAAGCAGCAGTGAATATCAAACCGGGTGCGGTCAATGCGCTTCAGTAGCTCAAGCATGCTGTTGGTGCCGCCGCCCCATTCGTTGCCGGTATCCAGCAGCAGGATCTTCTTACGCTGTTGTTCCATCACGCCGCTTCCGTATCCATGTATCCTGCGTCCCGCGTCAGGGGGCGGGACGCAACAGTAAGATTATGGGGTCTTTTCCAGGTCAAACTTCAACCCGGAAAAATTAGTTTTAATATAGCGAACACCCGCGCTGTCGGAAATGCTGTCTGCCACTACGCCCAATGCCCGGGTTGCTGGTACCGGCAGCACTTTAACCGGACAGCTCTGCGCACCCCGGAACGGATTACGCGGCGTGGCCGGTTTGTTTTCCACTGGCAGCGGCTTATGGCTGGTGTTCTGTGGCTCATTCAGCAGCTGGCTTGGGCGAACCAGAGTAATGTCTGCAGGTAACGTCGGCAACATCTGCTGCAGCACTTTTACCGTGGTCGGATGGGGATGACCAATAGCAATAGCAGAGCCATCCCGCTGAGCGAGGTGGACCGCTCGCATAAACTGTTTGCGGATATCCGCTTCGTTCTGCGTATCATCGAGGAACACCCGGCGTTTGATCACTTTAACGCTGGTTCCCTGAGCAGCACGGGTGGACTGGCTGTTACCGATAGTCATACTGTCGAGGAAGTAAAAATTATAGTGATTCAGCACCTGCATCACTTTCTGCATTCCTGACAGGCTGGAGGTCATTGCACTGCCCATATGGTTATTCAGCCCGACGGCATAAGGCACTTTGGCTACGGCTTCGCGGATAATGCGTTCCACTTCGGCGCTGGACATATCCGGCCTCAGCGTATCCTTTTCCAGCGGCTGTTTGCTGAGCGGGGCCATCGGCAGGTGGATCAGAACTTCATGACCGCTCAGATGCGCTTTAACCGCCATCTCACGGGCGTGAGTGGCGTTGGGCAGTACCGCGACGGAAACGGCCTTTGGCATCTGTAATACCTGATTTTCCTGCGCCGGGCGGTAGCCAAAATCATCGATAACAATGGAGAGTTTGCCGGCATGTGCCGAGCAGGCCATCAGCAGACCTGTCAGCACGCCGCTGATTTTACGGAGATGTGACAAAAGTTATTTTCCCAACCACGGTAGTGGATTGACGGCCTGTCCCTGGCGTCGGATTTCGAAATACAGTGAAGGCGTGCCCCGGCCGCCGCTGGTCCCCACCAGGGCGATTGGCTGTCCTGCCTTAACCTGGGTTCCCACGCTCACCAGCGCACTCTGATTATAGCCGTAAAGGCTCATATCCCCTTTGCCGTGTTCAACCACCACCACCAGGCCGTAGCCCTGCAACCAGTCGGCCATCAGTACGCGACCGTCGGCAATGGCTTTCACTTCGGTGCCTTCAGGAGCATCAATCACCAGACCTTTGTAGCGTAGCTCGCCCTGCAGCTGCTCGCCGAAGCGATGTTCAATGGCTCCGCGGATCGGCCAGATCGCCTGACCAGAGGGACGACCCAGACCGCCGGTACGCGCCATCAGTGAACGCTCACCTTCAGTGGGTTTGTAAGTGGTGCCTTTGCTCTTTGCCTGCGCTTCGCGGTCACGAACACGCTGTGCATCTCTTGCCTCTTTTTCAGCACGCGCGCGGGCTTCTCGCTCGGCTTTGGCAATTTTGTCCTGCAGGCGGCTTTCGTTCTGGCGCATCTCGACCAACTGGGCCTGATCTTTCTCCAACGAGGATTCAAGCGTGGTCAGGGTCTTCTTACGGGCGGCGCGGGCACCTTCCAGCTTCTGCTGCTGGCCCTGTTGCGTAGCCAGCAGGGATTTCTGCTGCGTCTGTTTGTCCACCAGAGTGGCTTTTTGCGCCGACAGATCGCTGCGGGTCTTTTTCAGATCGTCTATAGATTTCTGGCGAGCGTCATTGAGGTAGCCGAAGTAGGCCAGAATGCGTTCACTACGCTGGCTCTCCTCTCCGCTGAGGATCAGCTGCAATCCGCTGTGCTGGCCCTGACGAAAAGCGGCATCCAGCTGTTCGGCCAGTAATTTCTCCTGGGCGTCCTGCCGGGCCTGCAATTTGCTGATTGAAGCGGTCAGTGCCGCAATGTCTTTATTCAGAGCGGTGAGGGAAATTTGCGTTTCGCGTAGCTGTCGGCTGGCCTGGGCAATGATTTTTTCCTGGCTTTGCAGCTGATCGAGCAGTTTGCTGCGCTGCTGTTTCTGCTGCTGCACGCTCTTCTCTTTAGCAGCGATGTTTTGCTGAATGCTCTTCAGCTCAGACTTGTTATCGTCGGCAGCCTGGCTGGCTGCAGGCAACAGCAGAAGGCCAGCGCAGAGCACGCTGGCAGAGAGGCTGAACACGGCAGATCGTAACGGAACGCCTGCGGCCGCTCCATTACCCTGGGTTCGTTGAATTGAAACTGTCGCTTTTTCCCTCATAGGACGAGGATTATTCCACGATGAACAGCAGCTTACCAGTCATCTGTGGGGGCATTTGCGTTTCCAGTGGTGACAGACCGCTGGTTCAGGTGAGGCGGGGGAGTGTCAAAAAGCTCACCGGAAGGGATTAAGTAGTACAACATTTCGCCGCTTAATAATGAGGCTGTCGCAAGTCGACAGCAGGTTTTACACTTAACGCAATTTTTTTTGAGGATCTGCCCCAGAAAACGTAACTCTGACCGCATCACGACTGTACATGAGAACACTGGCAGGTATACTCAGAAGCCTTGTTTTAGCTTATTAACCCTTTCGGGAGTTGTTACCCCTCATGCAAGATATTATGCAGTTCGCAGGCAGCCACACCATTCTCAGTCTGGCGTGGGTTGTTCTGCTGGTTCTGGTGATCGTGACCACCGTTAAGGGCATGTTCTCCAAGATAAAAACGATTAGCCGCGGTGAAGCTACCCGTTTAATCAATAAAGAAGAAGCCGTGGTAGTCGATGTGCGTTCCCGCGATGACTTCCGTAAGGGCCATATTTCGAATTCGATCAACGTACTGGCTGCCGACATCAAAAAAGGCAGCTTTGGCGAGCTGGATAAACACAAAGCGCAGCCGCTAATTGTTGTCTGTGCTAACGGCACTTCCGCAGCCGATCCTGCTGCACAGCTGAACGCTGCCGGTTTCGAGCAGGTTTACGTCCTGAAAGATGGCGTTTCCGGCTGGAGCGGTGAGAACCTGCCGCTGGTACGCGGTAAATAATATTTGGAGGTACGGCATGGCAAACGTTGAGGTCTATACCAAAGCAACCTGTCCTTTCTGCCATCGCGCTAAGGCGCTACTGAGCCAGAAAGGGGTGAATTATCAGGAAATTGCCATTGATGGCGATGCCGGTAAGCGTGAAGAGATGATCAAACGCAGCGGCCGTACCACCGTCCCACAGATTTTTATCGATGCACAGCATATTGGCGGCTGTGACGACCTGTACGCGCTCGATAGCCGACAAGGTCTCGACCCGCTCTTAAAATAAAACGGGCGAGCAGCGCAATAACGGATTATTAAACATATAGGATTACGTAACATGTCAGAACAAAACAACACCGAGATGTCTTTCCAGATCCAGCGTATCTATACTAAAGATATCTCCTTTGAAGCACCTAACGCGCCTGCGGTTTTCCAGAAAGAGTGGGAACCAGAAGTGAAACTGGATTTGGATACGGCTTCCAGCCAGCTTGCAGATGACGTGTTTGAAGTGGTTCTGCGTGTCACCGTGACCGCAACCGTCGGCGAAGACACCGCGTTCCTGTGCGAAGTGCAGCAGGCTGGCATCTTCTCTGTCTCCGGTATCGAAGGCAACCAGATGGCGCATTGCTTGGGTGCATACTGCCCGAACATTCTTTTCCCGTATGCACGTGAATGCATCACCAGCCTGGTTTCCCGCGGTACCTTCCCGCAACTGAACCTGGCCCCGGTTAACTTTGACGCGCTGTTCATGAACTATCTTCAGCAGTCAAACGAAGGCGCCGCACCTCAACAGGATGCCTGATGCCACAAGCTAATGCTTCAATGAGCGTCATCGGTGCCGGTTCGTACGGCACCGCTTTAGCTATCACGCTGGCCCGCAACGGCCACAACGTCGTGCTGTGGGGTCATAACCCACACCATCAGGCACAGCTTCAGGCTGACCGCTGTAATACGGCTTTCCTGCCCGATGTTCCCTTTCCTGATTCGCTGAGCCTTGAAACCGACCTGGCGACCGCTATTGCGGCCAGTCGCGATCTGCTGGTGGTTGTACCCAGCCACGTATTCGGCGATGTGTTACAGCAAATCAAACCACATCTGCGGGCCGATTCCCGCATTGTCTGGGCCACCAAAGGCCTGGAGAAAGAGACCGGGCGGCTGCTACAGGAAGTGGCGCGCGAGATCCTCGGCGGTCAAATTCCACTGGCGGTGATTTCCGGGCCGACGTTTGCCAAAGAGTTGGCGGCAGGTATGCCAACAGCCATTGCTCTGGCAGCAACTGATGCCGTTTTCGCGGAAGATCTGCAAACTCTGTTGCACTGTGGCAAAAGTTTCCGCGTGTATAACAATCCGGATTTCACCGGCGTTCAGCTCGGGGGAGCGGTAAAAAACGTTATCGCTATTGGTGCCGGTATTTCTGACGGTATTGGCTTTGGGGCCAATGCGCGTACGGCGCTGATCACCCGCGGCCTGGCGGAAATGACCCGTCTGGGCATTGCGCTGGGTGCCGATCCCACAACATTTATGGGCATGGCCGGACTGGGCGATCTGGTGCTGACCTGTACCGACAACCAGTCGCGTAACCGCCGCTTCGGCATGATGTTGGGGCAGGGATCGGACGTTGAAACGGCACAAACCACCATCGGCCAGGTGGTGGAAGGTTTCCGAAATACTAAAGAGGTTAAGGTTCTGGCCGCGCGCTGTGGCGTGGAGATGCCGATAACCGAGCAAATTTATCAGGTATTGTATTGCGAAAAGAGTGCGCGGGAGGCAGCATTGAGCTTGCTTGGACGCACCAGAAAAGATGAGAACAGCGCCAGCTGAGACAGGGCGCTGTAGCGAACCGGCGTCGACCGGACGCGCTATTTGATGGGGAGAGAGTAATGCCGTGTGTAGAGCCTGAACTGGTCTGGGATTATATTAAAGCGGAAGCGCGGGCCCTGGCGGACTGCGAGCCAATGCTGGCCAGTTTTTACCACGCCACGCTGTTGAAGCATGACGACTTGGGTAGCGCGCTGAGTTATATGCTGGCCAACAAGCTGGCGAACCCCATCATGCCTGCCATTGCCATCCGTGAGATCGTGCAGGAAGCGTACAGGCAGGATCCGTCGATGATCCAGTCGGCCGCCTGCGATATCCAGGCGGTGCGCCAGCGCGATCCTGCCATTGATAAATACTCCACGCCATTGCTCTATCTGAAAGGTTTTCACGCCCTGCAGGCCTACCGTATTGGTCACTGGCTGTGGAATGAGGGACGACGGGCGCTGGCGGTCTATCTGCAGAATGAGGTGTCAGTTTCCTTCGCCGTGGATATCCATCCGGCGGCCAGAATTGGCCGGGGCATCATGCTCGACCACGCTACCGGCATCGTCGTGGGTGAAACGGCGGTGATTGAGGATGACGTGTCGATTCTGCAGTCGGTAACGCTGGGCGGAACCGGCAAAACCTCCGGCGATCGTCACCCAAAAATCCGCGAAGGGGTGATGATTGGCGCAGGCGCCAAAATTCTTGGCAATATCGAAGTGGGCCGCGGGGCGAAGATTGGCGCGGGTTCAGTCGTGCTGCAGCCTGTTCCTCCGCATACCACCGCTGCTGGCGTACCGGCGCGTATCGTCGGTAAACCGAACAGCGAGAAACCGTCGATGGATATGGATCAGCACTTCAACGGCATGGTTCCGGGCTTTGAGTTCGGCGACGGTATTTAACTACTCTTTGATCAGCGCGCCAGCATAATCCAGCTGGCGCCAGGCTTCGTACACTACCACTGAAACCGCATTCGACAGATTCATACTGCGGCTGTCTGGCTGCATCGGAATGCGGATCTTCTGCTCAACAGGCAATGCGTTCAGTATCTCTGCTGGCAGTCCCCGTGTTTCCGGTCCGAACAGCAAATAATCCCCGGCCTGATAGCTTACCGCGCTGTGTGCAGGCGTTCCTTTAGTCGTCAGCGCAAACAACCGCTGAGGAGCTTCCGCAGCCAGAAAAGCGGCATAGTCAGCATGGTGCTGAATGGCCGTGAATTCGTGGTAATCCAGCCCGGCACGGCGCAGGCGTTTATCATCCCAGGCAAAGCCGAGCGGCTCAATCAGGTGCAGACGGAAGCCGGTGTTGGCGCACAGGCGGATGATATTGCCGGTATTGGGGGGAATTTCAGGTTCAAATAATACGATATTCAGCATCGACAGCGGCCCTCATGAACGAGGGCCGAAGCATAGCAAAGATCAGTTGTTGCTGGTATAGAGCGGCAGCCAGATCGTCAGACGAAGACCTCCTAACGGGCTGTCATCAGCCTTCACCCAGCCACGGTGTTGCTGGATAGCGGTCTCCACAATTGCCAGCCCTAACCCGGTCCCTCCTGACTCACGGTCACGGGCTTCGTCGGTACGGTAGAACGGACGGAAAATTTGTTCGCGATCTTCCGCGCTGACGCCCGGACCATCGTCATCTACGTGAATGGTGATGCCCTGCTTATCAACTGAGAAGCTGACCATAATTTTCGACCAGGAGTAGCGCAGCGCATTACGGACAATGTTTTCCAGCGCGCTGTCCAGCGCACTCGGGTTGCCATACAGCGGCCACGGGCCAGGCGGATAGGGGACTTCCAGCGTTTTCCCCATCTGCTCGGCCTCAAAGCGTGCGTCATCCAGCACGCCTGACCACAGGTGATTGGCTTTCATTGCCTCACTGACCAGCGCGTTCTTGTGCTGCGTGCGGGAGAGGACCAGCAGGTCATTGATCATGCCGTCCAGACGCTGGGCTTCCATCTCAATACGCTGCAGCTCTTTCCCTTCGCCCTGGCGGCGACGCATCAGCGCGGTCGCCAGTTGCAGACGGGTCAACGGAGTGCGCAATTCGTGGGAAATGTCCGACAGCAAACGCTGCTGAGCGGTCATCATCCTTTCCAGCGCGCTGACCATCTGGTTAAAACTGGAACCCGCAGCCAGAAACTCCTGCGGACCGGATTCCAGTTCCGGGCGCTGGCGCAGGTTCCCTGCGGCCACATCATCCGCCGCATGTTTCAGCTTACGCGCCGGTTTTGCCAGGCTCCATGCCAGCCACAGCAGCAGCGGAGAGCTGATCAGCATGGTGACAATCAGCAGCAGCAGCGGGCGGTCGAACAGCAGGTTAATAAAGTCGAGCTGCGAGCTGCCAGCTGGACGGATAAGATAAAGTTGGTAGTTATCCTCGCCGTCCTGCACCGAAAAGGGGCCGATCATCTCAACCCGGCCATATTTCTTTTTCTGCGGATGATCGGCGTTATCGGACTGGCCGATAAAGTTACGGATCACCTGCATTTCGCTGTGCTGTGCGCCAATAACGCGCCCTTCACTGGTGACCAGCAAAAGGCGCTGGCCAGGAGGAGCCCATTTATCAATGGCGCGGAATAACCTGCGCCACCACATCAGGTCGTTTGGCGGATCCTGCATCAGCTCCGCCTCAACGTGTTGCTCAATCATGATGCCCTGACGCTGCTCGTTATCCAGCAGCGGCGTCATCTGGCGGGTATCCAGCTTGGGCACCATCAAAACCAGCATCAGCACCAGTGCCAGGGTCAGCCAGAAAATGGCGAAGATGCGGGTGGTCAGACTTGAAATCATGTAGCGGAAACCATCAGATAGCCCCGGCCACGCAGCGTTTTAAACCACGGATGACCGTCTTTGCGATCCGGCAGTTTGCGGCGCAGGTTTGAAATATGCATATCGATGGCGCGGTCAAACGGTGTCAGGCGTTTGCCCAGTACTTCCTGGCTCAGATGCTCACGGGAGACGACCTGCCCCAGATGCTGAGCCAGCAAATACAACAGGGTAAACTCCGTGCCGGTCAAATCCAGCGCCAGGTCGTCGAAACTCGCTTCCTGACGGCCCGGATTCAGGCGCAGATTGTCCACTTCCAGTGTCGGAGAGCTGTTGTCGTGCAATTGTTGCTGCTCGCTCCAGTTTGACCGGCGTAAAATAGCGCGAATACGGGCTACCAGCTCACGATCGTTAAACGGCTTCGGCAGATAGTCATCGGCACCCAGTTCCAGCCCCAGAACGCGATCCAGCTCGCTTCCTCGGGCGGTCAGCATAATGACCGGCGTCTGGTGCTGCTGGCGCAGTTCTTTCAGGGTATCAATGCCGTTTTTCTTCGGCATCATCACGTCAAGTAGCAGAAGATCTATTGAGCTGTCCAGCAGGGCCAGTGCCTGTTCGCCGTCACCGGCAACCGTCACGTCAAACCCTTCCATTTCAAGTAATTCTTTCAGTAGCGAAGTCAATTCGCGGTCATCGTCAACCAACAGGATTTTATTCATTTTTATTGCCCTCCGCAGGCAAAATACCGTGAACGAATGCTGTCATTCCATGACTTTACGTAGTTTTACACCGCCTGACGCATGTTTGCAGCTGGTTCCGTAGACTCATTTTCGTTGAATCGAAATATGGAAACCAACCTGGGAGTTAACGATGCGCAAAGTTACCGCCGTCGTTGTGGTACCGGCGCTGATACTGAGTTTTTCCGCCGCGTGGGCCACAGAAGTGACGACGACTGACGAGATGCATCACGACAACGCGGCGCCACGCAGTATGACGCAAATCCCGCAGAGTCACATGTTTGATGGCATCAATCTCACTGAACAGCAGCGTCAACAGATGCGGGATCTGATGCAGCAGGCGCGTTATGAACGTTCTCCCATAAGTATTAGCGATTTAGAACAACTGCACGACATGATTATCGCAGATAAATTTGACGAAGCGGCCTACAAAGCCCGGTTGGATCAAATAGCACAGGCGGAAGTTGCCCGGCAGGTCGAGATGGCCCGCGTTCGCAACCAGATGTACCACCTGTTAACACCAAGCCAGCAGGACGTTTTGAACCAGAAACACCAGCAGCGCATGAGCGAAATGCGCAAGCTAACGAACATGCAGCAGGCGTCATCGCTGCAGGCAGTGAGTAGTATCGGCAGTAACCAGTAACATAGTATCCCTGTTTTTCCTTGCCATAGACACTATCCCTGTCTTCCCCGCCATGATGGCGGGGTTTTTTTTGTCCCAAATCCAGTATACTTAGCGCACTGAACTGAACGGAGTGTGGCATGGAACAACACTACGCGCGCCTGGTGAACTGTGCTGCGCTGGCGGCAACGACCCTGGCTTCGCTACTGCTGTTGGTGAAAATTTTCGCCTGGTGGTATACCGGTTCGGTCAGCCTGCTGGCGGCTTTAGTGGATTCCCTGGTGGATATCGCTGCCTCTCTGACCAACCTTTTTGTGGTGCGCTACTCCCTTCAACCCGCCGATGAAGAACACACTTTTGGCCACGGTAAAGCTGAATCCCTCGCCGCGCTGGCGCAAAGTATGTTTATTTCCGGTTCTGCATTGTTCCTCTTCCTGACTGGCTTGCAGCACATGGCCACGCCCAATGAAATGCGGGCGCCACTGGTCGGTATTGTGGTGACTTTAATTGCGCTGTTTTCAACGATGGTGTTGGTGACTTTTCAACGCTGGGTGGTGCGGCGGACGCGCAGCCAGGCCGTGCGGGCCGATATGCTGCATTACCAGTCCGACGTGATCATGAATGGCGCGATTTTACTGGCCCTGGCGCTAAGCTGGTATGGCTTCAAACGTGCCGATGCGTTGTTTGCGTTGGGTATTGGCGTTTATATTCTCTACAGTGCATTGCGGATGGGCTACGATGCGGTGCAGTCGCTGCTGGACAGAGCGCTGCCGGAAGAGGACCAGCAGGAAATCATGACTATCGTTTCCAGCTGGCCGGGTGTGCAGGGAGCCCATGATATTCGTACACGCCAGTCTGGTCCTACGCGCTTTATTCAGTTGCATCTGGAACTGGACGATCATCTGCCTTTGTTCCAGGCTCATCAAATTGCTGAAGAGGTGGAGCAGGCTCTGTTAAAAGGTTTTCCCGGCGCGGATATCACCATCCACCAGGACCCCTGTTCGGTGGTTCCCGAACAGCATCCGCATGAGCTATGATTTCCAGTAAAATAAATGGCTTACCATTACAGTGTAAAAAACGTGACGTAGCGCAAATAATTTAGGCGAATGATCACTGACCTGAATCAATTCAGCTCACAGGCTTTGATATACTATTGCCATTATCAGTCCGTAAGATCGAGCGTGCGTCGATCCCCCCAACGGCGTTCAGAATTTATAATTTGCATCAACAAGTTCAGAGGTTGTCATGATAAAAAAAATCGGTGTACTGACAAGTGGCGGTGACGCTCCAGGCATGAACGCTGCCATCAGGGGAGTGGTTCGCGCAGCGCTGAGTGAGAATCTGGAAGTTTTTGGTATCTATGATGGCTATCTGGGGCTGTACGAAGATCGTATGGTGAATCTGGACCGCTACAGCGTGTCCGATATGATCAACCGTGGCGGCACTTTCCTTGGCTCAGCCCGCTTCCCTGAATTCCGTGAAGAATCCGTGCGTACCGTTGCCATTGAGAACATGAAGAAGCGCGGCATTGATGCGCTGGTGGTTATTGGCGGCGACGGTTCCTACATGGGCGCCAAGCGCCTGACCGAGATGGGCTTCCCGTGCATCGGCCTGCCTGGCACCATTGATAACGACGTGGCGGGTACTGACTACACCATTGGTTACTTTACCGCGCTGGAAACCGTGGTGGAAGCTATCGACCGCCTGCGTGATACCTCCTCTTCGCACCAGCGTATTTCCATCGTGGAAGTGATGGGCCGCTACTGTGGCGACCTGACGCTGGCGGCAGCCATTGCCGGTGGCTGTGAGTTTATCGTGCTGCCGGAAATCCCTTACACCCGCGAAGAGCTGGTGCAGGAGATCAAAGCGGGTATCGCTAAAGGGAAAAAACACGCCATCGTGGCGATTACCGAGCACATCTGCGATATCGACGAGCTGGCGAAATACATCGAAGCCGAAACGAAACGTGAAACACGTTCCACCGTACTGGGCCATATCCAGCGCGGCGGCGCACCGGTAGCCTATGACCGTATCCTGGCTTCCCGCATGGGCGCTTACTCTATTGAACTGCTGCTGCAGGGCTATGGCGGTCGTTGCGTGGGTATTCAGAACGAGAAGATGGTCCACCACGACATCATCGACGCGATTGAAAACATGAAACGTCCGTTTAAAGGTGACTGGCTGGATACTGCCAAGAAACTTTACTGACAAAAATCAGGGCGCTGGCTGTCAGCGCCTTTTTTATGCAAATCGTTATTCCATTAAGTTATTACAGCTATTTTTTAATTCTTTAAATCGTGAAAGACTTTGTGTCACGCTCTCTTACAGCAAAAAAACCTTTGGGAGCGCGTGTGATGAAGAAGTGGAGTGTGGGCATAACCCTGTTACTGGTCTCAACCAGTGTGCTGGCAAAAGATATTCAGCTGTTGAACGTCTCTTACGATCCAACCCGTGAACTGTACGAACAGTACAACAAGGCGTTCAGTGCGCATTACAAGCAGGAAACCGGTGACAATGTCGTGATCCGTCAGTCACATGGCGGCTCTGGCAAACAGGCCACTTCCGTTATCAACGGCATCCGTGCCGATGTTGTCACGCTGGCACTGCAGTCCGACGTGGATGCGATTGCCGACCGCGGGCGTATCGACAAGAACTGGATCAAGCGCTTGCCGGATAACTCTGCTCCCTACACTTCCACCATTGTGTTCCTGGTCCGCAAGGGGAATCCCAAACAGATCCATGACTGGCAGGATTTAACCAAGCCTGGCGTATCCGTGATCACCCCGAACCCGAAAACTTCCGGTGGCGCACGCTGGAACTATCTGGCGGCATGGGGCTGGGCGCTGGACCACAACAATGGCGATCAGGCTAAAGCTCAGGCTTACGTCAAAGCGCTGTTCAAAAACGTTGAAGTGCAGGATTCAGGCGCACGTGGCGCAACCAATACCTTCGTCGAAAGAGGGTTAGGCGATGTGTTGATTGCATGGGAAAACGAAGCTTATCTGGCCAACAAGCTGGGTAAAGATAAATATGAAATCATCACCCCAAGTGAGTCTATCCTTGCCGAGCCGACCGTCTCCGTAGTGGATAAGGTTGTCGATGAGCGCGGCACCCGCAAAGTTGCCGATGAGTATCTGAAATACCTTTACTCGCCAGAAGGGCAAACCATCGCCGCACAGAACTTCTATCGCCCGCGCGATCCTGAAGTGGCGAAGAAGTTTGCCAGTACCTTCGCGCCAGTGAAGCTGTTCACCATCGATAATAAATTTGGTGGCTGGACCAAAGCTCAGAAAGACCACTTCTCTGATGGCGGCACTTACGATCAGGTGATGAAGCCGGATTAATAGAACCAGGGTAGCGGAGCTGCGCCTGTACCCTGATAAAATTGAAAGCATTTTAAATGGTCACCGCGATTGATTATTTGACATGATCTTCATCACCTGTTCGTTTACATTATGAGCAGGTGATGACCAGAGGTTTCGATCATGCAGGGACGAAAGCGTGTCCTGATTGTAGTGGGACTAATTGCGATAGCCCTGACGGCCGGTTGTGCCTCGGTGGCGTACAATCATAAAAATAATTCCGATGCCCTGTGGCGGATTGTCAGCCAGAAGTGTGTCCCTAATCAGCAGCAGAATAACGATCCCACCCCGTGCCGTCTGGTAGACCTTCACAATAGCTACGTGGTACTGAAAGATCGCGTGGGTCCACTGCAATTTTTACTGATGCCGGTGGAGAAAATAACCGGTATTGAAAGCCCGAAAGTGCTGAATCCCTCGACGCCCAACTTCTTTGCCGAAGCCTGGCGTTCCCGTCACTATATGGAAGAGAAACGCGGCCAGCCTGTTGATGACAGCGCGGTGGCACTCACCATCAATTCACTTCGCGGCAGAACGCAGAATCAGCTGCATATTCATATCTCCTGCCTGCGTCCGGATATTCGCCAGCGACTGGACAGCCTGAATGCTTCACTGACCAGCAAGTGGCAATCTGAGCAGTTGGGCAGTCATGAGTATCAGGTGAGGACGCTGACCAGCGATGAACTGATCAAGACCAGCCCGTTTATCCGGGTGGCTAATGAACTGCCCGGCGCGCGGGATGAGATGTATAAATACGGTATTGCGATGGCTTCATTACCGGATGGCCGCCGGGTGCTGATGGTGATCAAACGTAATCTGCTACTGCTCAACCGGGGTTCTGCTGAAGAGTTGCAGGATCACAGTTGCAGCATTCTGAAATCGTAAGGGGCTGTCGCCAGCCCCGGATCGGTCTTAATGCTTAACTGCAGGTGACTCAACCGGCTTGTCATCGGCATATTTTGCCGTGGCAATCCAGGCCGCACAGAACAGCGTTAAGCGGGCGAAGAAGTAGAAGAACGCCATCAATCCCAGTACCGAACCAAAAGCCGCGCCGGAAGGCGAAGAGGCCAGTTTCGGTAACGTCAGCGTCATAATAAATTTAATCACTTCAAAGCCTATCGCCGCCAGCAGCGTGCCGCGTAACAGTGCCCGCTTGCGTGGCTTATGGCGTGGCAGGATCCAGAAAATCCACAGGAACAGCAGATAGTTAGCCGTGATTGAAATCGACAGCGCAATCAGCGTCATCGCCGGGCGCAGCCACTCGATACCGTCCAGTCCCAGCGCCCGGACAATGGCCGCCTGCGCTGCACCGGCAATGGAGGTGAGAGACAGGGTGATGATCAGTGCCAGCACCAGCCCGATTAACGAGATAAAATCGCGGGAATACTTTATCCAGATCTTCTCTTTATCCTGCTCGTTACGCTCCCAGACGTCACGTGACTGGGCGCGGATCGCTTCACGCAAATTACCCATCCAGCTGATGCCTGAGTACAAAGCAATCAACAGCCCGGTCAGGCCGACGGTGGTGCGCTGCTGCACGGCGGTATTCACCGTATTTTTCAGCGTGGAGGCTAGCGTTGGATCGCTGATGTTATTAACAATCTTGTTGATCAGCTCCGTCAACAGATCCTGATTGGATGCCAGCACAAAGCCCACCGCTGCAAAAGAGACCATCAGGATCGGGATCAGCGAAAGAAAAGAGAAATAGGTAATCGCTGCACCAAACTGGCTGCCCAGGCGATCGTTAAAGCGCTCCCCTGCGCGAATAAAATGCGCCACAGCCGGAATGGCCTGGAACCAGGTCACCAGCTTTGAGACCCGGGTGATGGATTTATCGACGGTCTGGTTGCCGGTTTTAATCGCGATAAGCGGCTTCTCGCCGTGCTGCTGAACTTCTTTTGAATTATTTTCCGTCATGAAACCTTCTTCATATCCTTCAATATTGTAGCCAAAGTCAAATTATAGCCAGGCGGTCAGGCTACGTAACGTTTTGTCGCCTGAGTCAGCCATTCCATAAACACATGAACCCGCCTCGCCAGGTTGCGGCGGTGGGGATAAATCAGCGAGAGGGGCATGGGCTCTGCGCGAAAATGTGGCAGGATTTCAATGAGTCTTTTGTCTTTTATCGCCTGACGCATGCCGCACTCTGGGGCCTGAATAATGCCCAGGCCGGACAGACAGGCAACGCGATAAGCTTCGGTGCTGTTAACGGTGACGGTGCCGCCGGTCTTGATAAAATGGCGGGTTTTGCCGTCAAAAAACTCAAACCCCTGTGGCTGGCTGCCAAGCTGCTGGCTGTAATGCACCACGGCGTGGGTGGCGAGGTCTTCCAGCGTCACAGGGGTTCCGAAACGCTCCAGATAGTCCGGGCTGGCGCAGTTAATCTGGGTCAGCATGCCCAGCGGACGGGCAATCAGCCCGGAGTCATCCAGCGCGCCGCCACGGATCACGCAGTCAAAACCTTCCCTGATCACGTCCACGCGCCGGTCGCTGCTGCTCAGTTCCAGTTCGATGCCGGGATAGTGCTGCAGAAAGTCCGGCAGCAGCGGCAGGATATAGTCACAGGCGAGGCTGACCGGCATATCCACCCGCAGGCGGCCGCTGATTGAGGCGGGATCGTGCTGAAACAGCGAATCCATCTCTTCCAGCGTGGCCAGTACATCGCGGCAGCGCTCGTAATAAACCAGCCCATCCTGAGTCAGCTGTACCCGCCGCGTGGTGCGGTGCAGCAGCCGGGTGCCCATCTCATTTTCCAGCGCCTGCAGCTGCCGCGACAGGCTGCCTTTAGGCAATCCAAGGCTTTCGGCCGCGCGGGTGAAACTTTGTAATTCAGCTACCCTGACAAAGACCTGCATTGCGTGAATTTTATCCATTGCGAGCGCCTTTTGTTGTTTAAAATGGAACAGTGATGCGTCCCTGAAGACATTTATAGATCAGAATGAAGGTAATATCCTCTATTTTGTCCACAGCGAAACTACCGGAGTACAAGATGAGCCATAAAATTGCATTGATCACCGGCGGAAGCCGCGGTTTAGGTAAGAATGCGGCCCTTAAACTGGCCGCGAAGGGTGTTGACATCATTCTGACCTGGCGCAGTAAAGAGCAGGAAGCGCAGGAGGTGGTGGAGCAGATAAACGCGCTCGGTGCCCGTTGCGTGGCCCTTCAACTGGATACAGGCAACAGTAAAACCTTCTCTGCCTTTGCCAGCGAAGTGCAGAAACAGCTGAAAGCGGTCTGGCAGCGCGATACTTTTGACTATTTATTAAACAACGCAGGAACTGCGCTGCACGAAGATTTTGCCACCACCAGTGAAGAGCAGTTTGACGAGATGGTGAACGTCCATTTTAAAGGGCCTTTTTTCCTGACGCAGAAGCTGCTGCCGCTGATGGTCAACGGTGGCCGTATCCTGAATGTTTCCAGCGGCCTGGCCCGCTTCAGCGTGCCGGGTTCCAGCGCTTACGCTTCGGTGAAAGGTGCAATGGAAGTGTTGACCCGCTATCAGGCGAAGGAGCTGGGTGCGCGGGGGATCACCGCCAACGTGCTGGCTCCCGGCGCAATTGAAACTGATTTCAGCGGCGGGATGGTGCGGGATAATCCGCAGGTGAATGCTTTTGTGGCCTCCATGACTGCGCTTGGCCGTCCTGGCCTGCCGGATGATATTGGCGATGCCGTTGCTCTGCTGCTCAGCGACGAAAGTGGCTGGATTAACGGCCAACGTATCGAAGCTTCCGGCGGCATGGCGCTCTGATCGAGCGCCTTACACCGCAGATCAGACGCTGATGGTGCCGTTGAGTACCGTCACCGTCTGGCCGCCAATCCAGACGCCGTCAGCCGCGTAAGTCACGCTCAGGCGGCCAGCACGCTGCAGAGCAGTCCCCTGACGCACGCGGTAGTCCAGCTCAACCCCCTGTGCCTGCAGATAGCGGGCCAGACAGGCGTTGGCGCTGCCGGTGACCGGATCTTCGACCAGCGAGCCATTTTCAATATACAGGCCGCGCACTTCATACTGCTCCGCTTCGCCATCAAGCGGCCCAAATAACATCACGCCATTCACGCGCGCTTTTTTTGTCAGCCGCTCAAATTCCACCACGTTGGGCTGACTCGCCAGCACCGCGTCGGCTGAAGTCATCGGGATCAGCAGCCAGCGAATGCCCATATCAGCCGCCATCACCGGCAGCCTGGCTTCAATGGCTTCGCTGTTCAGTGCGCTGCTGAGCGGGGCATCAGTGAATTCTGTCAGAGTGGCTTCCGGTGCTGCAAAGGCCAGGGCATTATCCGCGCCAATTTTAATCGTCACCAGGCCGATGCCGCACTCCTGCACAATCTTACCCGGCGTATGCAACGCGATGCCAGATTCCAGCAGAGCATGAGCTGTTCCCAGAGTGGGGTGCCCGGCGAAAGGCAGCTCGTGGGCGGGAGTGAAAATCCGCACCCGATAGTCCGCCGCCGGATCAACTGGCGGCAGCACAAAGGTGGTTTCCGACAGATTAGTCCAGCGGGCAATGGCGCTCATCTGCTCATCGCTCAGATCGCTGGCTTCGATAATCACCGCCAGCGGATTGCCATTCAGCGGTGAGGAAGTGAAAACATCAACCTGCTTAAAAGCGCGTAACTGCGTCATCGTGATTCTCCTTTCCGGTAGCGTTCTCTGATAGTACCAGGAATTGTCTTTATCGTGGGGCCAAAGCTCACAATGTTTTGTTCCCGCAGGAAAAGCCATTGTCAGCCCGCACCGGGTTGCGTATTAATAGCCTGAGCCTGAACAACTAAGTGACGGAATTATGCTGAAGATATTAGGACGAGCCTCGTCCATCAATGTCAGAAAAGTACTGTGGGTTTGTGAAGAGCTGGATATCGTTTACCGGCGTGATGACTGGGGTGATGGCTTTAAGTCACCTCAGGAAGCTTCTTTCAAAGCGATGAACCCTAATGCGCTGGTGCCGGTGATCCAGGAAGGGGATTTTATCCTGTGGGAATCCAACGCTATTATTCGCTATCTGGCCAATGCTTACGGCGGTGGCTGGCTCTATCCGGACAATCCCCGTGCCCGTGCGCCGATCGACCAGTGGATTGACTGGCAGGCCACCGAGCTGAACACCTCGTGGCGCTATGCCTTTATGTCACTGGTGCGGCACTCTCCGGCCCATCAGGATCCGCGCCTGCTGGCTGCAGCCTGTAAAGGCTGGGCGCACACCATGGGTATCCTGAACCAGCAGCTGGAGCGCACCGGCGCTTATGTTGCCGGGAGTGCCTTTTCCCTGGCGGATGTTCCGGTCGGGTTGTCGGTCAATCGCTGGTATGAAACGCCGCTGGATCACCCTAATCTTCCAGCCGTACGGGCTT
This sequence comes from Erwinia sp. 009765445, assembly GCF_058137865.1. NCBI lineage: Bacteria > Pseudomonadati > Pseudomonadota > Gammaproteobacteria > Enterobacterales > Erwiniaceae > Erwinia > Erwinia sp. 009765445. Next base: position 53,173 of record NZ_JBYUWC010000020.1, on the reverse strand, counting down.
ATTACGAGCGTCTGACGGAACGTAAAGGCTATGCCACCTGGGGCCGCAACGGGACGCCGTAGTCGTCAGTCGACGCCCGCCGCAATGCCACTCATTTCGCAGGCCAGCGCGCCGGTTCGCTGCAACGCCCAGGTATAGCGCTCATCAATCGGGTAACAGCAGCTCAGGCGCATTGCGCTATTGCCGCGATCGCTCAGCGTATACAACGCGCCCGGCGTCAGGCAGATTTTCTCCTGCAACAGGCGATGGAAAAGCTCAACGCAGTCTACGCCTCCCGGCAATTCAACCCAGAACACAAAACCGGCGCTGGGCTGCGTAGCCCGTGTGCCTTTCGGGAAGTGGCGGGCAATCAGGCCGCGAACCTCATCCAGCTGCGCGGCATAGCGTCGGCGCAGGGTGCGCAGGTGGTGATCGTAACCGCCTGACTCCAGAAAATAGCCGAGCGTTTCACAAAGCAGCCGTGATTCGGCCAGTGAGGAGACCGACTTCAGCCGCGCAAGCTCTTCTGTAAAGCGACCCGCCGCAATCCAGCCAACGTGGAAATCCGGTGCGACCGTTTTGGTGAAGCTGGTGCAGTGGATCACCCAGCCGTCGGTATCAAAGGCTTTGACCGCCGGAGAGAGTGGCCAGCAGAACTGCAGCTCACAATACAAACCATCCTCAATCAGCGGGATCTGGTAGTGATTCACCAGCTTTGCCAGCCGTTTTTTATCTTCCAGCTTCATGGTATAGCCCAGCGGATTTTGCCCGACAGGCATGGCGACCAGCGCCTGAATTCTTTTCTCCTGCAGCACCAGCTCCAGCGCGTCCAGCGATAAGCCCTGCTGCGGATCGGTAGGGATTTCCAGCACGTTCAGCCCCAGACTGGCGAGCAACGGGAAAAGGTAGAAATAGGTCGGTGTCTCAACCCCCACGCAATCGCCGGGTCTGGTTACGGCTCGCAGAGCGAGCTGCAACGCTTCCATACAGCCGTGGGTGATGGTCACATCTTCCACGGTCAGCGTCATACCCAGATCCATCGCCCGTCGTGCGATTTCCCGCCGCAACCGCTGGCTGCCGGGCGGCAGGGCATAGCGGCCAATCAGGTCCGGTTCGCGGCGCAGTAAAGAGGCCATGATGCGGCTGATTTTAGCCGTGGGAAAAAAGTCGCTGTTTTGCGGGCAGGCCAGAGAGATATTGGTGTAGTCAGGATGGTTTTGCGCGGCAAAGACCGCTTCAATCAAATCCAGCTTCTCACTGCTCGGCGAGCGGACGGTGGTGCGATGGCGGCTCCCCGCTTTCACCGAAGGAAGCATGCCACGCACGTAGTAACCGGACTGAGGTCGGGCCTCGATCAGCCCCCGATCTTCGAGGATCCGGTAAGCGGACAGCACGGTGTTGACGCTGACCTGATGATGGCTGGCGCAGCGGCGGATGGCGGGCAGGCGGCTACCGGGCAGATAGGTGCCGCCGTGGATAGCTTCCGCCAGCGTTTCGGCCAGCTGATGATAGAGCGTGGTTTCCTGCGGTTCGATGATGGACACAGTTGTGCCTCCGGAAGATGGGTACAGTGATGTATTAAGAGCGATTGTACTCATAACAATAGTGTATTTCTGAGCCTGTTACCATCTGCCGCCGGGGAGTATTTTGGTGTTCTTAATCACCAGCAGGAAACAGACCATGCTCGATCCCTCTTTCTTCAGCTACGTAACCGTTATGTCCATTACGCCTGGCCCGAATAACCTGATGCTGGCCACTTCCGGCGTCAATTTTGGCATGCGCCGTACCCTGCCGATGGTGTTGGGGATCATGACTGGCTGTGCGATCCAGACCGCGATGGCCGGTCTGCTGCTGGATGTCCTGCTGCAGTGGATGAGCGCCATCCGGGTGCCGCTGACGCTGATGGGTTGCGCCTATCTGCTGTGGCTTTCGTGGAAAATTTTCCGCTCCGGTGCGCCGGAAATGCAGGAAAAAGCCCGGCCGATGACCTTGCTGGGCGGCGCGCTTTTCCAGGGAGTGAACCCGAAAGCCTGGTTGATGGCGATTAACGTGGCGCTGATGTACACCACAACCAGCGGCATCCTGGCCGTGGCGGTGGGCTTTATGGTGCTGAATTTTCCCTGCATCATGATCTGGGCGATGATGGGCGACCGGATGGGCCGCCATTTGCAGGTGCCGTGGAAACTGCACCTGTTCAACACCGTGATGGCGTTGTCGCTGGTCGCCACCACTTTGTGGATGCTGGCGGAAGTTATTTATCCTTAAGCCGCGTAGTGGCCGCCCCGTTTTACTCCTGACGTGACGGCCACTTCCAGTTTCGAACCTCCGGAATGTCCTCGCCATATTGCCGGACATACGCATGGTGGGCTGCCAGCTTTTCCTGCAGCGCATCCAGCACATTGGCCGCTTTTTCCTGTAAGCCCGGTACCCGGATTATCGCTTCCAGCGCCAGGTGATAACGATCCAGCTCATTGAGCACCGTCATATCAAACGGCGTGGTGGTGGTGCCTTCTTCTATAAACCCGTGAACGTGCATGTTGCGGTGGTTATTACGCTGATAAGTCAGCCGGTGGATCAGTGCCGGGTAGCCGTGAAAGGCGAAGATTACCGGTTTATCCTGGGTGAAAATGTCATCAAAAGCCTGCTCTTCCAGTCCGTGGGGATGCTGTTCTCTGGTCTGCAGGGCAAGTAAATCCACCACATTTACCACCCTGACGCACAGTTCGGGTAAATAATGGCGCAGCAAATCTACCGCCGCCAGCGTTTCCATGGTGGGCACATCACCAGCACAAGCCATCACCACGTCCGGTGAGGTTCCAGGCTGCTCATTGCCCGCCCACGGCCAAATCCCCATTCCTTTCTCACAGTGTGCCACGGCTTCCTCCATACTCAGCCACTGAGGTTCTGGCTGTTTACCGGCGATAATCACGTTGATACGATTCCACGTGCGCAGGCAGTGATCGCTAACCCACAGCAGGGTATTGGCGTCCGGCGGCAGGTAAATTCGCACAATGTCGGCTTTTTTGTTGGCAACATGATCGATAAACCCAGGATCCTGATGGCTGTAACCATTATGGTCCTGACGCCACACATGGGAAGAGAGCAGATAGTTCAGGGAGGAAATTGGTTTACGCCAGGCCAGCTTGCGGCTCACCTTCAGCCATTTGGCGTGCTGATTAAACATCGAATCGACAATATGGATAAAGGCTTCATAACAGTTGAACAGGCCGTGTCGGCCAGAAAGAAGGTAGCCTTCCAGCCAGCCCTGGCACTGGTGTTCGCTGAGGATTTCCATCACCCGGCCGTCGGGTGCGAGCTGCTCATCGTACTCCCTGACTTCTTCCATCCAGCTGCGACTGGTGACGTCAAACACCTTGCTCAGCCGGTTTGACGCCGTTTCATCCGGGCCAAACATACGGAAATTATCCGGATTGACGCGGAAGATGGCACTAAGATAGCCCGCCAACACTGCTGTTGACTGTTCCTGAGTCTGACCGGGATGGCTGACCGGGACAGCAAACTCGCGGATGTCCGGGACATTCAGCTCCTTACGCAGGCGGCCACCGTTGGCATACGGGCTGGATCCCATGCGTTTATCACCTTGAGGCGCGAGTGCCTGCAGTTCAGGTTTAAGGCGGCCAGCCTGGTCGAACAGATCTTCAGGCTGATAACTTTGCAGCCACTCCTGCAAAATCTGGCGGTGCTCTTCATTCTCGCGACATCCGGAAACGGGCACCTGATGCGCGCGCCAGAAACCTTCCACTTTTTTGCCATCGACTGTTTTGGGGCCGGTCCAGCCCTTTGGGCTGCGCAGAATAATCATTGGCCACGCCGGAATACTGTTCTGCGCTTTGCCTGCACGGGCTGCCTGCTGAAACTCACGAATAGTAGCGAGTGCCTTATCCAGCGTGGCAGCCATCTGCTGGTGCATTTTCAGCGGGTCGTCGCCCTCAACAAACAGCGGCTGATAACCATAGCCCCGGAACAGCTGATGCAAGTCTTCATCGCTGGCGCGGCCCAGCAGCGTCGGGTTGGCAATTTTATAGCCATTGAGATGCAGAATGGGCAGTACAGCGCCGTCGCGTGCGGCATTGAGGAATTTGGTACCATGCCAGCTGGCGGCCAGCGGACCGGTCTCTGCCTCGCCATCCCCAATCACACAAGGGACGATCAGATCCGGATGATCGAAGGCGGCCCCAAAAGCATGCACCAGCGAATAACCCAGTTCACCCCCTTCATTGATGGAACCCGGGGTTTCCGGTGCAGCGTGGCTGGGGATGCCACCGGGGAAAGAGAACTGTTTAAACAGCTTACGCATCCCTTCTCCGTCCGCGGTGATAGCAGGATAAATTTCGCTGTAGGTTCCTTCCAGCCAGGTATTGGCCACCATGCCCGGCCCGCCATGGCCGGGTCCGCAGAGATACAACAGGCCAGGGGTGTGCTGCCGAATAATACGGTTCAGGTGAACATAAATAAAGTTGAGGCCCGGCGTGGTACCCCAGTGGCCCAGCAGGCGGGGCTTGATATGCTCTGGCTTCAGCGGTTCGCGCAGCAGGGGGTTATCCATCAGATAAATCTGTCCGACCGAAAGATAGTTAGCGGCTCGCCAGTAGCGGTTCAGTAGCTGCAACTCAGCATTGCTAAGCGGGGTGGATAAAGGGTTGTCCATCGGCTTCTCCTGTTATTCCGTTCAGCTAAAAGCATAGACCCCTGAAAAAGTCGTGCAGGAAAAGGGCGAAACGTGGGGTGGAGAATGCAAAAGGGCGAAGTCTGAGCCGCATCTCAAAATGTCAGATTACCGTCCAACATTTGTCATGCGGCAGTTCAGATTACGCCCCGGGGAAAATGTCAGCAGTAGATTATTTACCGATTACCGCATCATGCGCCTCAGCGGCTTCATCGTTAGCGGCTGAAGACGGGGTGTAATCCAGCTGCAGAATGCGGCTGGTTTCCGCCAGCTCATGCTCGGTTGCCGCCACGTTGCCGTTCAGCTTCTGGCCATAGGACGGGATGATTGCCTTAATCTTCGCCTGCCATGCGGCGCTGTGGAATCTCTCCTGGAAGACTTTATTCATCAGGTCGAGCATGATGGGGGCCGCGGTTGACGCTCCCGGAGAAGCGCCAAGCAGGGCGGAAATAGTGCCATCTCCTGAGGTGACCACTTCGGTACCCAGCTTCAGCACGCCGCCTTTTTTCTCATCTTTCTTGATAATCTGCACGCGCTGTCCGGCTTTAACGCGCCGCCACTCTTCCAGTCTTGCTTCCGGGAAGTAATCCTGTAGCGCTTTCAGGCGCGAATCATCAGTCAGCATCACCTGGCCGACCAGGTATTTCACCAGATCGAAGTTATCCAGCCCCACATGCACCATCGGCATAAAGTTGGCTGGGGTCATTGAGCCGAACATATCCCACAGCGAGCCCTGTTTAAGGAACTTGGTGGAGAAGGTGGCAAACGGCCCGAACAGCAGTACCTGCTTGCCATCCAGCATGCGGGTATCAAGATGTGGCACGGACATCGGCGGCGCACCGACCGAGGCTTTACCGTAAACCTTCGCCAGATGGCGCTGCACCACTTCCTGATTTTCAGTGACCAGGAACTCGCCGCCAACCGGGAAGCCCGCATAATCTTTTGCTTCCGGAATACCGGTTCCCTGCAGCAGCGTCAGGGCTGCGCCGCCCGCGCCAATAAAGATGTATTTCGCGCGGAGGGTTTTCTCTTTGCTGCCATTGTTCAGGTCGGCAACGGTGACGGTCCAGCTGTCATCTTCATTGCGTTTGAAACGGCGGACTTCATGCCTGGTCTGCAGGGAAAAACGCTGACTTCTCTGCAGGGAAGCGATCATCTGGCGGGTAAGTTCGCCAAAGTTAACGTCAGTCCCGACGGAGATGCGGGTAGCGGCAACGCGCTGCTCAACGTCGCGGCCTTCCATCATCAGCGGGACCCACTGGCGGATCAGCTCCGGATCTTCTGAATATTCCATCCCGCGGAACAGAGTGCTTTTTTGCAGCGCACTGAAACGTTTCTTCAGAAAGTCGACGTTATCGTCGCCCCAGACAAAGCTCATGTGCGGCACGCTGCTGATAAAGCTGCGTGGGTTGTTCAGCACGCCGCGCTGCACCTGCCAGGCCCAGAACTGACGGGACATCTGGAAGGATTCGTTGATGTTAACGGCTTTGCTGATGTCGACTGAACCGTCGGCTTTTTGCGGGGTGTAGTTCATTTCTGCCAGCGCGGAGTGACCCGTGCCCGCATTGTTCCAGCCGTTTGAACTCTCTTCGGCGACACCGTCGAGACGTTCAATCATGCCGATCTGCCACGTCGGCTCCAGCTCCTGAAGCCAGGTGCCGAGCGTGGCGCTCATAATACCGCCGCCGATGAGCAGGACATCAACGTCGGTTTTCAGTTCATGTACGGAGGCCGGGGTAAGACTTTCGGCTGATTTTCGCATGGGGCGACATCTCCATATGTTGACGAGTCAACATGTTAAGCAGGTGAAACAGTCCCGGTTTCTAAGGAACCGGTTAGGCTTTCTCGCTGAATACAGGGGGTAGCTGGAAGGGTTTCGCTGCCTGAGGCAGGGAGGAAATACAACCCGTCTGGCCGGCAGAAAATATACCATTGTTATGAGTAAATTAAAAAATTGTTTAAAGATTAAAAATGAGAATGAAGAATGAAAAGAAATTAGCAACAGTGATAGTTGGCTTTGAAAAGGAGATTTTATAGTGATTAAATTATTGATAATAAAGTTTTTATATCGAAGGTGAGTCGGCGTTCAGAAAATGTATTATTGGGAAATGTGGGAGCTGAATCGAGCCTGCAACCGCTTTTATTGCAAAATTTACCGCCGCCCATCTACGACGGTGAGCGGCAGGTTACCCGTTCAATTTTTCGGCATACTCTCCGGCCCTTTACTGTGACTGATTGCCAGGCGGTTACAGGCGTTCATCAGGCCGACAGCAATGGTCATATCGGTGATCTCTTTTTCACTGAACTCTGCTTCAACCAGTGCGAAAACCTCATCCGGTGCCTGAGTTTTGCGATCGGCGTCAGCGACTCTGTCCAGGCCAGTGTGGCTTTCTCACAGCCAGTGAACCAGCTTCCGGCTTCACGCCAGACTTTGGTCAGGACAATTTTGTCCCAGGGCATCCCTTCGCTGTGCAGCGCTTTCATGGCTGCCGGTGCCACCTGGGCGTAGTGGATACGTTCGCTCATTGCCTTCTCCTGTGTTATTACATGACGGATGCCCTCCTGCCGCGATCTCGCTGTACAGCTTGGCGTTGCCCGTGGCACGGTTCAGGCGGCTTACGACATGCTGGCTGACAGCCAGCTGCTGGTGGCAAAGGGAGCGGCAGGGACTTTCGCTTCCGCCCGGTTGCCACCTCTTTCGCTGCCGCCGGTGCAGCAAACGGTGAGGCCGCCGCTGTATGATGTGATCCATGACTTTGACGCACCGCCGCGAATCTTCCAGATGGGCGTGCCCGCTGATGATGCTTTTCCGGGTAAAGTCTGGTCATGCATTCTCAACCGCCATACCCGGAAATGGCCAGCAGACCGACAAGCTATCCCGATCTCCGCGGCAGCTTGCTTCTGCGCGAGCAGCTGGTCAGCCATCTGGCGATGACGCGCGGGATAAGCTGCCAGGCTTCGCAAATCATCATCACCAGCGGCTATGCCGGTGCGCTGGGGCTGATTTCTCTGGCGCTGTGTTGGCGCGGGCAGAAAGTCTGGATGGAAGACCGGGTTATCTGCTGGCCCGTAAGTCGCTGGAGCTGGCCGCGCTGCAGCCTCATTTTCCCGTGGTTTACAGAGCGGCGCTGGCGGTTGAACTGCCTGAGGGTACGCGGGATGCCAATATCGCCAGGGAAGCGCTGGCCTGGGACATGGCCCCAACGTCGCATTCGGGCTGGTATCTGGATGCAGAAAAGCGTCGCTACGGATTAGTGCTGAGCGTGACCAATATGCCGACAGGCGGATTTGAAAACAGTGCGGGAAGGTTAAAAGCACTGATGGAACAGTGTGGGTAAATGGAGAAATCCTGCACCGTTACCGGTGCAGGGAGAACACATTAAGCGTTTTTAGCTGCCGCAGCGGCTTTAACGATCACCGCGAAAGCGTCTGCTTTTAGTGATGCGCCGCCAACCAGTGCGCCGTCGATATCTGGCTGAGCAAACAGTTCTGCAGCGTTCTTGTCGTTAACAGAACCGCCGTACTGGATGATCACCTGAGCGGCCACGGTCGCATCTTTCTTCGCGATGTGGTCACGGATAAATTTATGCACCGCCTGCGCCTGGGCAGGAGTGGCTGATTTGCCGGTGCCAATCGCCCAGACTGGCTCATAGGCAATGACCACGCCATTGAACGCTTCAGCGCCCTGGGTGTTCAGCACGGCGTCGATCTGACGGGCGCAAACTTCTTCCGTTTTACCGGCTTCGTTTTCCGCTTCGGTTTCACCGATGCACAGCACCGGGATCAGGCCCGCTGCTTTCAGCACGGCGAATTTATTGGCGATCAGCTCGTCGCTTTCTTTGTGGTAGGTGCGGCGCTCAGAGTGGCCAATGATGATGTATTTCGCACCGATATCTTTCAGCATGTCAGCGGAAACTTCACCGGTGAAAGCACCAGACAGGTTAACGTCAACGTTCTGTGCGCCAAGTACGATGTGGCTGCCTGCAGCGGCGTGTTTCGCCAGGTCCAGATACATCACTGGTGGGGCAATGGCTACGCCGCAGCCGTCAACGCTGCTCAGCTCGGTGCGCAGACCGGCGATCAGCTCGTTGACCATATGTTTGCTGCCGTTCAGTTTCCAGTTACCCATTACTAACGGATGTCGCATTCTATCCTCCACGCTTAGCGCGATACGGTTAAATTACCCTGCCTGGGCAGGGTTGTCTGCCAGACAGTATAGAGATCAAAACCTTTAAAGGCTTTGCTTTTCGTCATTTTTGCCCGGGGTCAGGGGTGTTCATCGCAAGCTTGATCGGCTCAATGGCAAAGGTCAGCCCTTTGTCGCCGTTGTCGGCAATCACGTAGCGGACCGCGCCCTCGGTCTGGGCAAAATAACGCGATCCTTTACCTTTGCTCAGCAGCTCATCCAGCCGTTTCAGGCTCTGTTCTTCGTTCAGCGTTGGCTCAAAAAAACGCTCCAGTGCGGCCATGTAAGCGCGGGCTTTATCACGTGCGCTCTCCTCTTCCGGACCGGGCACGGGCAGCCAGGTTATCTGTAAGGTTCTGATCTTTCCGGTGCCCTGTTCCAGAGCAGTTGAGGCATAGAGATTTTCATTGATCTTGCTGGCAGCTCGCGTCAAATTACTTTTGTCGCCACGGTTGTCGATTGCCCGGTATTCGGGGATCGTCAACGTTGGGTTACTGGCATTATACTTTTCGCGAAACTGGCCGATAGTCATATCAAAGGTGGGAGCCCCCGCCAGAAGATAGGGCGCAGTGGGCATATGTTCAGCACGATCCTGAGGACCAGCATCGGCCTGAGCCGGCGCAGTTGCCAGCGTGACCAGTAACATGATGCCCGTGAAGATCGCTTTATTCATTGTCGTCTGCCCTAACCTGTACATTCAGCTGAAGATTAGAACGGACAATGACCGGCAAAGTCAAAGCTTGACGCTGTTCTGAGGGATAAAAAATGACCTTACAAGCGTGGTGTTTTTCGTACCGTGGCAGACTGGGACGGCGCGATCTGTGGATCTGGCTGACGCTCTGGCTGGCGCTGCTGATTCTGTTGTTTACGCTGGCCGCACGCGGATGGATGAGTACCCAGACGGCAGCCTTCTGCGTGGTCAGCCTGCTGTGGCCGACCAGTGCTGTGGTGGTCAAGCGTCTGCATGACCGGAATAAAGCAGGATACTGGGCGCTGTTGCTGCCGGCTGCCTGGATGCTGATGGCCGGTGACTGGGCGTCGCTGCCTGCCAGCTGGCAGTGGGCGCTGGGCCGCTTTATCCCTACGTTGATACTGGTGACCATGTCCCTGGAGCTGGGCGTGTTCCGCGGTACCCCGCGCGAAAACCGTTTTGGTAAAACGGCTTGCCCGGTAAATTATCTCGGCCGCAGAATGCCTGACTACCAGTAATGTTCGCTGGTCATATGGCCCGGCTTGCGTTTCAGGTGTTTACGCATTTCGCGGGTCTCTTTCAGCAATTGCTGAGTATCGCGGACCATCTGCGGATTTCCGCATAGCATGATGTGGCTATGCTCCGCTTCCATCGGCAGGCCAACCGCCGCTTCCAGCTCGCCACTTCCGATCAGGGCAGGAACGCGGCCGGTCAGCGATCCGGCAATCTCTTCCCGGCTGACCACCGTCTGAATGCGTAGTTTGCCGTTATAACGCTGTTGCAACTGCTGCATCAGCGGCAGATAGCTCAGGTCCTGGGCGTAGCGGGCGGCATGCACCAGCACAATATTCTCAAAGCGTTCCAGCCCTTTACCTTCCTGTAAAATCGACAGATAAGGCCCGATGGCCGTGCCGGTGGCCAGCATCCACAGCGTTTTACACTCAGGGATTTCATCGAGCACGAAGAAACCGGCGGCCTCTTTGGTGATCATCACCTGCTGGCCGGGCTGCAGTGCATGCAGACGGGGGCTGAGTTTCCCTTCGGGTACGGTGACCAGATAGAACTCCAGGTTCTCATCGCTGGGGGCGTTCACGTAGGAGTAGGCGCGCTGTACGCGCTCGCCATCTATTTCCAGCGCCAGCTTGGCAAACTGCCCGGCGGTAAAAGGGTCGATGGGGGCTGTCACGGTGATGCTGAATAAGCTGTCCGTCCAGTCATTCACCTGTTTAATCGTGGCGTTAACCCATTCGGCCATAAACGGCTCCTTAGTCGGTGTGAGGCAGGTAAGTCACGGTATCTTCGCTATTGAAGCGGCATTTTTCCAGTGGCGGCCAGTCACAAAGCTCGTATCGACAAATTACGACACGGGCATTATGACTATAACGTACAGAATGATTTACGGCGCTGCCTGCTTTTGCTGACAGTCTGTGGACGGTCATTTTTCCCCTTTTACTCGCTTTGTCATTTATTCCTGATATTTTCCCCGCCATAAAGTTCCTTATCCTGGCTTATCTTCCTTTTTATGGTGGTTAAAGCCGACAAATATACTGATGAAAATGAGAAAAATAGCTAACGGACATCTGCTGGTGATGCTGATTGCGCTGGTGGCCGTCGGGCAGATGGCGCAGACGATTTATGTGCCTGCCATGGCGACTATTGCTGAGGCTTTTAACGTGCGGGATGGTGCAGTGCAGCGGGTGATGGCAGCCTATTTGATGACCTACGGTGGTTCGCAGCTGCTGTACGGTCCGCTGTCAGACAATATTGGCCGTCGGCCGGTGATCCTGGCCGGGCTGACTATTTTTATTGTCGGCACGCTGGTAGCGCTCAGCGCACCTGGTTTCGACCTGCTGGTGCTGGGCAGTGCTATACAGGGTCTCGGAACCGGTGTGGCGGGCGTGATGGCGCGAACCATGCCACGCGATTTGTATGCTGGCAGCGCGTTAAGGCAGGCCAACAGCCTGCTGAATATGGGTATCCTGGTCAGCCCGCTGGTCGCGCCGGTCATTGGTGCGTTATTGGCCCATCTGTTTGGCTGGCATGCCTGCTTTGCGTTTTTGCTGTTGCTGTGTCTGGCGGTGGGTGCCGCAATGCTGCGCTGGTTGCCGGAAACCCGCCCGGCTCCGGTTGAGAAACGGGCGCTGTTCTCACGCTATCGTCCGCTGCTGGCCGACGGCACCTTTGTCCGTTATCTGGTGATGCTGATGGGCGCGTTAGGGGGCATCGCGGTGTTCGAAGCGAGCTGTGGCGTACTGATGGGCGGCGTACTGGGCCTGAACAGTATTACCGTCAGTCTGCTGTTTATTCTGCCAATCCCTGCCGCCTTCTTCGGGGCCTGGTTCGCCGGACGGGAAAACAAGCCTTTCCCACAGATGATGTGGTGGTCGGTAAACAGCTGCCTGCTGGCGGGGGCGCTGATGTGGATCCCGGCCTGGTTTGGCGTGATGACTATCTGGACGCTGATTGTGCCTGCCGCGCTGTTCTTCTTTGGTGCCGGAATGCTGTTTCCGCTGGCCACGACGGGTGCGATGGAGCCGTGGCCTTATATCGCCGGGACGGCAGGGGCACTGCTGGGAGGGTTGCAGAATCTGGGTTCTGGCCTGGCCGCATGGCTTTCGGCACTGCTGCCGCAAAATGGCCAGTTCAGTCTGGGAATGCTGATGTTCGCGATGGCACTGCTGATCCTGCTGTGCTGGCTGCCGCTGTCAAAAAGGCCGGAGCCGCAAACCGTATAAGTTGCAGGTATGCCTGGCGGGCCGGATAAATCCGGCCGCTGCGGGATGCCGTATTATAGTATACAAAATCGCAGGGGCTGCCTTCATGGCAGCCGGGTGACAGACTACAGGGCTGAATCTGATCAGCCCACCGATCACAGAATATACGGATGCAGGCTCTCGTCTTTACGGTCGAGATAGTGGATTGACTGAATACGGCGGATGGTGCGGGACTTGCCGCGGATCAGCAGCGTTTCCGTGGTCGCCATATTGCCCTGGCGGGTGATGCCTTTCAGTAATTCCCCGGTGGTGATGCCGGTGGCGGAGAAGATTACGTTATCGTTGCGTGCCATCTCATCCAGCTTCAGCACTTTTCCGGCTTCAATTCCCATCGCCGCGCAGCGCTTCAGCTCCTGCTCACCCATCGTCCGGTTTTCCGGCGTGTCACCTTTTACAATATGACGGGCCACCAGGCGTGCCTGCATATCACCGTCCAGAGCGCGGATCACCGCAGCGGAAACCACGCCTTCAGGTGCGCCGCCAATTCCGTACAGCACGTCCACTTCACTGTCCGGCATGCAGGTCAGGATAGAGGCTGCCACGTCGCCATCCGGGAAAGCGAAAATACGCACGCCCAGCATCTTCAGCTGCTCGATCACCGCGTCATGGCGGGGCTTTGCCAGCAGGGTGATGGTAAGCTCAGACAGCGGTTTCTGCAGAGCCTGGGCGATACGCTTCAGGTTCTCTTCCAGCGGTAGCGCCAGATCGATCACGCCTTTAGCTCCCGGCCCGACAATCAGCTTTTCCATGTACATATCCGGGGCGTTGAGGAAGGTGCCCTTGTCGCCCACAGCCAGCACAGCCAGAGCGTTCGCCTGGCCCATGGCAGTCATCCGCGTGCCTTCAATCGGATCCACGGCAATGTCCACCGCGTCCCCTTCACCGCTACCGACCTTTTCGCCGATATACAGCATCGGGGCTTCATCAATCTCGCCCTCGCCAATGACGATCTGGCCGTCAATATTCACTTTGTTAAGCATAATGCGCATGGCGTGGACGGCAGCGCCGTCAGCAGCGTTTTTGTCGCCGCGTCCCAGCCACTTATAGCCAGCCAGCGCGGCCGCTTCCGTTACACGTGAAAATTCAATGGCGAGTTCTCGTTTCATGATTTGCCTCGGGGAAGTGATGAGGCGGGAAGTTTATCACGGCAGGGGAGAAAAATGCCCGCGATCGGCTGACCGCAGGCAGAAGTGCAGATTACGAGTTGTCCTGGTCTTCCCATGCCTGCGCACGGGCAACCGCTTTTTTCCAGCCAGCGTAGCGATAGTTGCGCTCGGTGGTTTCGATGCTTGGACGGAATTCACGTTCGATAACCGCCTTCGAACGCACTTCATCCAGATCTTTCCAGAAGCCCACGGCCAGGCCCGCCAGATAAGCGGAACCCAGTGCAGTCACTTCCAGCACTTCAGGACGCTCAACGCGGGCACCCAGAATGTCAGACTGGAACTGCATCAGGAAGTTGTTGGCGACTGCACCACCATCCACACGCAGCGATTGCAGGCGGGTGTTGGCGTCGATCTGCATGGCTTCCAGCACGTCACGAGTCTGATAAGCAATCGACTCCAGCGTGGCGCGGATGATGTGGTTAGCGTTAGCACCGCGAGTCAGGCCGAAGATCGCGCCACGGGCATATGGGTCCCAATATGGTGCGCCCAGGCCGGTAAAGGCTGGCACCATATACACGCCGTTGCTGTCTTTCACTTTCATCGCGAAGTATTCAGAGTCGGTTGCATCGCCGATCAGTTTCATCTCATCGCGCAGCCACTGAATAGAGGCACCACCGATAAACACCGCACCTTCCAGCGCGTAGTTCACTTCGCCACGCGGGCCGCAGGCGATAGTGGTCAGCAGGCCGTTGTTGGAGGTCACGGCTTCAGTCCCGGTATTCATCAGCATAAAGCAACCGGTGCCGTAGGTGTTCTTCGCCATGCCCGGCTGAACGCAGAGCTGGCCGTACAGTGCTGCCTGCTGGTCACCCGCGATACCGGCGATTGGAATACGTGTACCGCCTTTACCCCCGATGTTGGTCTGGCCGTAAACTTCAGAAGAAGACTTCACTTCCGGCAGCATTTCACGCGGGATATCGAGGATATCCAGCATGCGCTGATCCCACTCCAGCTTGTGGATGTTGAACATCATGGTACGTGAGGCGTTGGTGTAATCGGTGATGTGCACCCGTCCCTGAGTCATCTTCCACACCAGCCAGGAATCAACGGTGCCGCACAGCAGTTCACCGCGTTTGGCGCGCTCGCGAGAGCCTTCAACGTGGTCGAGGATCCACTTCACTTTGGTACCGGAGAAGTAGGGGTTAATCACCAGACCGGTGGTGTGCTGGATATACTCTTCCAGACCCTCTTTTTTCAGCTTCGCACAGTAGTCTGCGGTGCGCGGATCCTGCCAGACAATAGCGTTGTATATTGGCTTGCCGGACTCTTTATCCCAGACGATGGTGGTTTCACGCTGGTTGGTGATACCGATGGCGGCAATCTCATCCGAGCGGATATCGGCATGGGCCAGCACTTCGACCAGCGTTGAGCTCTGCGAGGCCCAGATGTCCATCGGGTCATGCTCAACCCAGCCTGGCTTAGGATAAAGCTGCTGAAATTCACGCTGTGAGACCGCCACAATGTTAGAGTCATGATCCAGGATAACAGCTCGGGAGCTGGTCGTGCCCTGATCAAGCGCGACAATATATTTTTTTTCTACGGTCATAAATCCTTCCTGATGGTGTAAAGGGTTAGCACTTACGCTTTACGCTGCTCAGCACGCGCTATCGTCTTCTCTTCTTTCTTTACCACAACTGCACCCGGCAGGTTACGGGCGATCAGGTTGCGGTAGCCAAACGCACCAACACTGGCGCCAACAATCGGGCCAAGAATCGGCACGAGGAAATAAGGGATATCACGGGCACCGGTGAAGGCGACGTTACCCCAGCCAGCCAGCCAGGCAAACAGTTTCGGTCCGAAATCACGAGCCGGATTCAGGGCGAAGCCGGTCAGCGGGCCCATTGCGCCGCCGATCACCGCAATCAGCAGACCAATCAGCAGAGGAGCCATCGGTCCGCGTGGCAAACCGTTGCCGTCGTCGGTCAGCGCCATAATCAGGCCCATCATCACCGCAGTGATCACGGCTTCGACCAGGAAGGCCTGGCCCACGCTGATGTGCGGGTTTGGATAGGTTGAGAAGATGCCTGCCAGATCCAGACTTTCCACGCTGCCACGCACCATATGATGAGTGGCTTCATAATCTAAGAATAAATTGTAGTAGAGTCCGTAAACCAGTGCGGCGGAACAGAAGGCTCCGGCAATTTGTGCCAGGATATACGGCACGACTTTACGGCCTTCAAAATTTGCAAACAGACAGAGCGCGATAGTCACGGCCGGGTTCAGGTGCGCACCGGAGATTGCGGCACTGAGATAGACAGCCATCGCTACGGCGATACCCCAGATAATACTGATTTCCCACTGTCCAAAACTGGCACCAGCCAGCTTCATTGCAGCGACACAGCCAGCACCAAAGAAAATAATGGTGCCGACTCCCAAGAATTCTGCGATGCACTGCCCTTTGAGCGTGCTGATTGATTGACTCATGTTGGCATTTCCTGAAGGCGAGGTTAAATGTTGTACTGCGTTTTGTTCTCACTCCCTGAGCCACCCTAATCTTATGTAGGGCTGTTGTTAATTTATCGTTAACGAGCATAAACGAGAAATAGCGAAATCAAAAGTTGTGCTGTACGTCAAATAAATGAGCGTTTTCGCGTATTTTTACGTTCTTAAAACATCATTCCAACTTTCGTTTCAGGATTTTTTTCTCAATTTGTTAACTTTATCCTTACTTTAAATGTGGTTAAATGTTGCGCATTCCAGGTCTTGACTGAAAATTGTCACAGACTGTACGTCGTGCGGGTTCGCTGCTGGACTTGAAGGACTGCTCTACTTACAATCGTGTCATCGTTGTTATCCGCGGAATCCGGCTTATCCCCTCATGATCTGCGGGTGGCAGCATCAACGCCTTGCGATTAGGAGAGGTTTATAACCATGTCATTTGAAGTGTTCGAAAAACTGGAAGCGAAAGTACAGCAGGCGATTGATACCATCACTCTGTTGCAGATGGAAATCGAAGAGCTGAAAGAGCAGAACAACAACCTGAACCAGCAGGTTCAGCAGGCTGCAGGCAACAGTGATTCTCTGGTGCGTGAAAATCAGCATCTGAAAGAAGAGCAGCATGTCTGGCAGGAGCGCCTGCGCGCGCTGCTGGGGAAAATGGAAGAGGTCTGAGTTATTCAGGCTGAAAAAGCGACGGGTGCCAGTGTGGCACCCGTTTTTATTTATTCGATATCGAGCGGGTCTTCAGAGAGGATGATGCCGGTATTATCAGCGTACAGATGGTCGCCTGAAAAGAAAGTCACGCCGCCAAAGTTTACGCGGACATCGCTTTCCCCAATCCCTTCGCCAGCCGCACCAACCGGAATAGCGGCAATGGCCTGAATGCCAATATCCAGCTCTTCCAGGTCGTCAACCTGACGGACGGAACCGTATACCACGATGCCTTCCCACTCGTTTTGCAGAGCCAGCCGTGCCAGTGCCGCATCGACCAGTGCGCGACGGACTGAACCGCCACCATCGACCAGCAGCACACGCCCACGCCCGTTTTCCTCCAGCAGATCGTAGAGAAGCCCGTTGTCTTCGAAACATTTTACCGTGATGATTTGCCCGCCAAACGAGGTGCGGCCACCGAAGTTTGAAAAGAGCGGTTCAACGACGTTCACATCTTCATGATAGATGTCGCAGAGTTCAGAAGTATCATATTTCATAAGGGTTTCGTCTGTTTGCCACAGGAAACTCAAGTATATCGCTTTCTGCGGGTTGTTGGCAAAATCATCAGCCGCTAAAAATTGCGATGGGTCAAGCACATCGTGATTAATTGATGATCAGGCCCATGGCAAAAAGCAGGTTAACCAGCAGCGCCGTTTTGACCGTTTTCACCAGTAATGGCCGCATGGCAATCGCCGAATTTTCGCGCAATACGTATTGACCCTGGCGGTACAGCAGAGGAGCGGCCAGCAGGAATAACCAGCCAAAAACACTCAGCGAATTCAGCACGGCAAAAAGGGCAAAGCACAGCAGCGAGGCTGCCAGCAGCAGCAAATGGTAGTGGCGGGCTTTGGTCGCGCCCAGACGTACTGCCAGGGTGAATTTGCTGTTTTGCCGGTCGCTGTCTATATCGCGCATGTTGTTGGCATTTAACACAGCGACCGCAAGCAGCCCACAACCGCTGGCAGGCAACAACATCACCGGATGGAAGCTGTGAGCCTGCAGATAATAACTGCCCAGCACGCCCAGCCAGCCAAAGAAAATTAGCACCGAGGCATCTCCAAGGCCGAGATAGCCATAAGGCTTTTTCCCCACGGTATAGGCAATAGCAGCGACGATAGCCAGCGCACCCAGCGCGAGAAACCCGAGTATGTCGCTGAAGGAGTGGCAGGAGCGGATAACCAGCGCCACCCCCGAAAGCATGGTCAAAAATACGGTGACACCCAGCGCAAAGCACATTTGCTTCTGAGTGATCGCGCCTTTCTGCATCCCCCTCAGCGGTCCGATACGGTCTGGCGTATCGCTGCCTTTGACCGCATCACCGTAGTCGTTGGCCAGATTGGACAGGATTTGCAGCAGGGCGGTGGTCAGCAGGGCCAGAGCGGCAATGGAAAGGCTGAAGTTCCCCTGCCACCAGGCAAGTGCTGAACCGGTGATCACCGAGGCGCAGGCCAGCGGCAGCGTACGCAGGCGCAGACTTTCCAGCCAGGCGCGCAGGGAGGAGATAGCCGGGATTGGGTGGATATTTTCCGTCATGAGGCTGTAGCCTTTGCTGGAGAGAAGAGGAGATTCTGAATAGCCACCAGTCTACTGCCCGCCAGAAGTGAAAGACTTAATCCACGTCAATGATGCTCGAAACGCCTGCCGTCAGGGCAATAAGGGCGAAAAAAAGGAGGCCGAAGCCTCCTGATACTTTTTCTGACGCTTACAGAATGAAGCGGCTGAGATCTTCGTCGGCCACCAGCTCATCCAGATGCTGACCCACATAATCGGCATCGATGGTGATGGACTCGCCATTACGGTCACTGGCGTCGTAGGAAATCTCTTCCATCAGACGCTCAAGAACCGTGTGCAGACGACGGGCACCGATGTTTTCAGCTGTTTCGTTAACCTGCCACGCGGCCGCGGCGATCTTGCTGATACCGTCGTCAGTGAAGTGAATATCCACTCCTTCTGTTTTCATCAGTGCTTTGTACTGAACGGTCACGGAGGCGCTTGGCTCAGTCAGAATACGCTCGAAGTCGTGGGTGGTCAGCGCCTGCAGCTCAACGCGGATCGGCAGGCGGCCCTGCAGCTCCGGGATCAGATCGGAAGGGCTGGCAACCTGGAACGCACCGGAGGCGATAAACAGGATGTGATCGGTTTTCACCATGCCGTGCTTGGTTGAGACGGTGCAGCCTTCCACCAGTGGCAGCAGGTCGCGCTGCACGCCTTCGCGGGAGACGTCCGGGCCGGAGCTTTCGCCACGCTTACAGACTTTATCGATCTCGTCGATAAACACGATACCGTGCTGCTCAACGGCATCGATGGCTTCCTGCTTCAGCTCTTCCGGATTCACCAGCTTGGCGGCTTCTTCTTCCACCAGCATTTTCATCGCGTCTTTGATCTTCAGCTTACGGGGCTTCTGCTTCTGACCACCGATGTTCTGGAACATTGACTGCAGCTGGCTGGTCATCTCTTCCATGCCAGGAGGAGCCATGATTTCCACGCCCATTGGCGCGGCGGCCAGATCGATTTCAATCTCTTTATCGTCCAGTTCGCCTTCACGCAGCTTCTTGCGGAAGGACTGGCGGGCAGCAGAAGGCTCAGACGCTGTCTCGGACTGGCCCCAGTTGTTTTTTGCCGGGGGAATCAGCACGTCGAGAATGCGCTCTTCGGCCATTTCTTCGGCACGATAGCGGTTTTTCTCAATCGCCTGAGAGCGAACCATTTTGATCGCAGAATCGGTCAGATCGCGGATAATAGAGTCTACTTCTTTACCCACATAGCCCACTTCGGTGAACTTGGTCGCTTCGACCTTGATAAACGGCGCATTGGCTAATTTTGCCAGACGGCGGGCGATTTCGGTTTTACCCACCCCGGTCGGGCCGATCATCAGAATGTTTTTTGGCGTGACTTCATGGCGCAGCTCTTCGTCGAGCTGCATGCGGCGCCAGCGGTTACGCAAGGCGATAGCCACAGCTCGCTTGGCGCCGTCCTGGCCGATGATAAATCTGTTCAGTTCGCTGACGATTTCGCGCGGGGTCATTTCAGACATAGGTAAGGTCCTTACGCTTTAGACGGTAATTCTTCGATGGTGAGATTGTGGTTGGTGTATATGCAGATGTCGCCTGCAATACCCAGCGCTTTTTCCACGATATCGCGCGCGCCGATTTCGGTATTTTCCAGCAGCGCACGGGCGGCTGCCTGTGCGTAAGGACCACCAGAACCAATGGCAATTAAATCGTTTTCAGGCTGAATGACATCGCCGTTGCCGGTAATGATCAGCGAGGCGTTTTCGTCGGCCACGGCCAGCAGGGCTTCCAGCTTGCGCAGCATGCGGTCAGTACGCCAGTCTTTCGCCAGTTCAACGGCGGCCTTCACCAGGTGTCCCTGATGCATTTCCAGCTTACGTTCGAACAGTTCAAACAGAGTGAAGGCATCTGCGGTACCGCCAGCAAAACCGGCAATGACTTTGTCATTATAGAGACGACGCACTTTTTTGACGTTGCCTTTCATTACGGTGTTGCCGAGGGTAGCCTGGCCATCACCGCCAATTACTACCTGGCCGTTGCGTCGTACACTTACAATTGTTGTCACGGGCAGACCCCTTGTTGCAGTCGGAAGATAGCCCTGCCGCCAGGCAGCAGGGCATTGATGCAATCAGATATGGGGCGGGATTAGGGGGTTTCAACCCCCAATGGCGAGAGGAATACAATTTGAGTGGCCGGAGCCGCGCAGGCTTTTCAGCGTGCTGTCCGCGCCGGCACGATTGCTGAACGGCCCAATCACCACGCGGTTCCAGCCCCCCCCGGTAGTGATCCGGCTCTCAAAGCCTTCAAAGGCCAGCTGCGCACGAATGGACTCAGCCTGATCAGTGCCTTTAAAGGAGCCGCACTGCACCATCCAGCGCTGAGACTTCTCTTTCTGCACTTCTTTCGGCTTCACTTCAGCCTTCGGCTGCGTGGTCTGTGCCGGTGCTGTTGGGGCCGGTGCCTGGCGAGCAGGTTCGCGCGTGACCGGCGCTGCCGGTTGGGTACGGTTTTGCGGCAGCATATGAGGCTGTTGCTGAGGCTGCGTCTGGGGGCGCGTCTGCGGCGCTGGCTGCTGCTGTGGCATGCGTGACTGCTGTTGCAACTGGCTTTGCTGCTGCTGACGCTGCAGCGTTTGCTGGCGCTGGGCAGGCGTCTGCTCATTCCACGGCACTTCATTCAACTGGGTCGGCTGCTGGCGCATATCCGCCTGCATCTGCTCAAGCAGCTGGCGCTGCTCATCCGTCAGCTGAGTCTGGGAATGCACTTCGCCACCGGCAGTAGGTTCTGTAGGCTGAGGGACGGTAATCTGGCGGTTTTCCAGCTCTTTAATATAGCGCCAGCGCTCTTCAGGCTTGGGCGGCAGGCCATTTCCTGGCGCTTTATGATCCGGAATGACGGGTGCATCTTCTTTTTTATGATGGGCAATGAACCACAGTCCACCGACAAAGGTCACCAGCACCGCAACGGCAAGGACCACCATTATCTTCGATACCCCTGAACCACTGCTGCGCTTTTTGCTGCGACTGTTGGTCTTCTTGCGACGCGTCCCTGTCGAACGCCCGCGGCCTACGTAATCTTTTTGTGCCACTATCGTTCCGCTAATAATCAGTGAAATAAAGGTGAGGTCGGGCAATAAATGAGCTGGTGCGCCCGGCTATCAGCTCGCCATGTTACTCAAGGGCCGGAAGTTTGACCAGCAGGGATGCCATTAAGAATCTGCTGAATCTCGATTTTGCGGCCACCGTTGCCCTTTTTTCCGGCGGTCAGACCTTCTCGCGAAGGGAGGGGGCGGTACTGCCGCGGATTTTCAGTTCGAAGTCCAGCAGGCGTGAACCGCTGTTGACCGGTCTGCCCTGTAGCTGCTCCAGCAGCAGGTTCATTGCCTCACGGCCAATGTTAAATCTCGGCTGGGCCACGGTGGTCAGCTGCGGATCGCTATAGCGCGACAGCTCGATATCATCAAAGCCAATCAGCGATAAATCCTGCGGAATGCGCAGACCCATATTTTTTGCCTGCGACATTGCGCCCAGCGCCATAATGTCGCTGTGGCAGAACAACGCATCGGGCGGAGTGGGCAGCGCCATCAGCTGCTTCATCGCCCGGGCACCGGCGTCAAACGTGAAGTCACCCCGCACAATATAGTGGGGATCCAGCGCAATGCCATTGCGCCTCAGCGCCTGAATGTAGCCCTGCAGACGATACTGACACAGCGGCATATCATGCGGCCCGGCGATACAGGCAATGCGGCTGTGGCCGAGCTTCAGCAGATGGTTGACTGCTTCAAAGGCGGCCGTCAGGTTATCAATGTGGACGGTCGGTAGCTCCAGCTCAGGCGCAAACTCATTTGCCATCACCATGGGGGGCAGGTTGCGCTGCTCTTCCAGGCCAGTCTCGAAAGGCACCTGAGAACCCAGCAGAACCATGCCGTCAATCTGGCGAGTCATCATCAGATTAAGGAAAGATTGCTCCTGACGGTTCTGGTGCGCGCAGTCGCCAATCAGCACCAGATAGCCCTGATCGGCCGCGACCACCTCAATACCGCGGATCATCTCGCTGAAAAAGGGATCGCAGATGTCCGGTACGATCACCAGGATCGTCCTTGATTCATTGCGTTTGGCGTTGCGAGCCATGGAGTGGGGGGAATACCCCACGGCAATCACCGCCTCTTCCACTTTTTGTCGCGTTACGGCAGAGACTTTTTCCGGGTTCGTCAGGGCGCGCGATACTGTCGCCGTGGATACGCCAGCTTTTATCGCCACATCCTTCATGGTGGCTCCCGTTGTCTCTTGATTCTGCTCCAACGCTTTTCTCCTCACGCCAGCCTCAGCTGACCTGACTTTTCAAAGGGGTATTCTGGTGACTTTCAGTGCTGTTACGCGTGCATTACTGACCACCCTCACATAAATAACCGATGTGCGTGAAGGGCGTTACTTAATTTGCATAAAAAATGTGACTTGTGCGACTTTTTTCGATGTTGCCCGCAGTGCTCTGGTGCAATGATGGGACATTTCAGCCTTCGGTGGGATCGACATCCAAAGTCCACTTTACTTTTCTGGCCTGTGGCAGGGTGGTAATCAGCGGAAGCGTGGCTTTAATCAGGCGTTGTAAATGTCCGCGGGATGGATGCTGGAGCAGCAGTTGCCAGCGGTAACGTCCGCCACGTTTGGGCTGCAGTGCCGGAACCGGCCCCATCACCCAGAACGATTCGTCCTTCAGCGGGCTGGCTTCCAGCAGGTTGCGCAGCTGCTGCAGGAACAGTGCCGACTGTTGGTTATCATGATCGTCCGATCGGAACAGGGCATGGCTGGTGAAAGGCGGCAGGAAGACGATTTTACGCTCGCTCAGGGCCTGCCTGGCGAAGTCATCATAGCCTTTGTGCAGCAGTGTTTGCAGCAGGGGATGATCGGGATGGTGCGTTTGCAGCATCACTTCACCCTGTTTACCGGCCCTGCCAGCACGTCCGGCAACCTGGGTATAGAGCTGGGCAAAGCGTTCTGCCGAGCGGAAGTCTGCAGAAAACAGTGCGCCATCAACGTCCAGCAGTGACACCAGGGTGACATCGGGAAAATGATGCCCCTTCGCCAGCATTTGTGTCCCTACCAGAATACGGGCACCGCCACGATGCACGTCTGCCAGGTGCTGTTCAAGCGCTCCTTTACGGCTGGTGGTATCACGATCGATACGTGACAGCGGGACGTCCGGGAACAGCTCGCTCAGGTTGTGCTCCAGCTGTTCCGTACCCAGCCCCACCGGCACCAGATGCGTTGATCCACACTGCGGACACTGATGAGGAATGGGCCGCTGACTGTCACAGTGGTGACAGCGCAGCTGGCGATGATGCTGGTGCAGCGTGTAGTAGCGGTCGCAGCGCTGGCACTCCGCAATCCAGCCGCATTCATGACACAACATGGCGGGAGAGAACCCGCGGCGGTTCAGAAACAGCAGAACCTGGTTGTCGGCCTTCAGGTGCTGACCAATCTTTTTAATCAGCATCGGCGACAGTCCGCCCTGCAGCTTCACGCCTTTCAGGTCAATCAGCTGCTGCGTGGCCTGACGTGCATTCCCTGCGCGCTTACTGAGATTCAACTGGCGATATTTACCCATCTGCACGTTGTGCAGGGTTTCCAGCGCAGGCGTGGCCGTGCCCATCACGATGGGAATATCTTCCTGACGCGCCCGGAATACGGCCAGGTCGCGGGCCTGATAGCGCCAGCCTTCCTGCTGCTTGTATGAGCTGTCGTGTTCTTCATCGATGATAATCACCCCCAACCGCACGAAAGGGGTGAACAACGCCGAGCGGGTGCCAATAACGATTGCTGTTTCCCCACTTCTGGCGCGGAGCCAGACGGCGAGCCGCTCGCTGTCATTCAGCGCGGAGTGAAGCACATCCACCGGCGCGTTAAAACGTTCCCGAAAGCGGGCGATAGTTTGTGGTGTCAGGCCAATTTCTGGCACCAGCACCAACGCCTGGCGGCCGCTGGCCAGCACGTTTTCCAGCACGCTGAGATAAACTTCGGTTTTACCTGAGCCGGTGATACCCGCCAGCAACCAGGCAGCAAAGTGGTCGTCCTCGCTGCGAATGGCACCCACGGCGGTTGCCTGCTCGGTGTTCAGCTTCAGCCGCTCACCCTTTACCGACCAGGTGCTGCGCCAGTCCTGCTGTGCCCGCTGCCGTGCCTGAAGGTCGCACAGGCCTTTTGCCCGCAATGCCTGCAGCGTGGCATCGGTGATGTCGTGCTGACTGATTTCGTGTCGGTAGAGGTTGCCCTGGCGCAGAGTGGCTATCGCCTGCTGCTGCTTCGGCGCGCGTTTCAGCGTTTCCGGCGCGGTTTCCCGGCCCGATTCGGTGATTGTCCATTGCAGCAGCGGCGCTTCCTGAGCCGGTTTGCCCTGGCGTAGCAGCACCGGCATGGCATGGAACAGCACTTCTCCGAGGGGATAGTGATAGTAATCCGCCGCCCATAACAGGATACGCCACAGTGAAGGCGGATAGAGAGACTCGCTGTCCAGCACCTCATGCACTGCTTTCAGTTGTTCCAGGGGAAAGTCGCTGTTCTCAGAGAGCCCGACCACCACACCAATGGCTTTACGCTTGCCGAAAGGAACGCTGACACGGGCACCGACCCCTGCCGCAGGCAGATGGGGCGGCAACAGATAGTCAAAGTTGCGGGCAAGAGGGACGGGCAGCGCGACCTGAACAACGGGCATGAAATCATCCGGATGAAATTATGAGCGGGATAGTGTACACTGTGTCATCCTGAATGTGCGGATTCGATTGCAGCGGACGGTTAATATCTGTATAGTTCGCCGCCGTTGATACGGCATTTTGGTATCACATACACCTGAATTTTTAATCTTCGTGTGGTGCCGGTGCAGGATTTTCCTGGCACGGGAGAGCGACACGGCCTTAACTGAGGTTTCCCATGAAAAAAGGTATTCACCCAAATTACGCTGAAGTTACTGCTAAATGTTCTTGCGGTAACGAAATCAAAACCCGCTCAACCGTGGGTCACGACCTGAACCTGGACGTGTGCGGCAACTGCCACCCGTTCTACACCGGTAAGCAGCGTGACGTTGCCAGCGGTGGTCGTGTTGACCGCTTCAACAAGCGTTTCAGCATCCCAGGCAGCAAATAAGCGACCTGACAGAGACGGTTCACGTTTCGGATGTAATGAAAAAACCCAGCTTCGGCTGGGTTTTTTTATGTCTGTCATCTGCTCAGTCGCAGGCATGAGGAGAAGCCCGGCCTTGTGCCGGTGGCCTCAGTATTCCCAGGTATCGGGATCGACGCCCATCTCTCTCATAATGGCTTTTGCCTCTTCCGGGATCTCATCGCTGCGCTCTTTACGCAGGTCGACATCATCTGGTAGTGGCTGACCGGTGAAAGCATGCAGAAATGCTTCACACAGCAGTTCACTGTTAGTGGCATGGCGGAGGTTATTAACCTGACGGCGGGTGCGCTCATCGGTCAAAATTTTCAATACTTTTAACGGGATGGATACCGTAATTTTTTTTACCTGCTCGCTCTTCTTGCCGTGTTCAGCATAAGGGCTGATATATTCGCCGTTCCATTCAGCCATGGGGTACCTTAGTCATCATTAATTTTCACAATGCCGAAATTCGGCTAATTATGCCCGAAGTTGGTGCCCATCACACGTGATGGAACAACTTTCTGTCGGCTATAGCGCCATAATCTTAACGGTTATTGCCGGATTGCTCAATCTATACGCAAAGACATTTAGAAGTCCAGATGTATTGACGTCTGTTTCTGCCCTGTTATGCTGGGAGCCTTCTTTACTCGTTTCAGGAATTTATGCACCATGACGCGCAAACAGGCAACTATCGCAGTCCGCAGCGGTTTGAATGATGACGAGCAATATGGCTGCGTTGTCCCGCCGATCCATCTCTCCAGCACCTATAACTTTATCGATTTCAACGAGCCTCGTGCCCACGACTATTCACGTCGCGGCAACCCGACTCGTGATGTTGTGCAGCGCGCATTAGCCGAGCTGGAAGGCGGGGCCGGTGCAGTGTTGACCAATACCGGGATGTCGGCGATCCATCTGGTGTGTACGGTATTCCAGAAACCTGGCGATCTGCTGGTCGCTCCCCATGACTGCTATGGCGGAAGCTATCGCCTGTTCGACAGTCTGAGTAAACGTGGTGCTTACCGCGTGAAGTTTGTCGATCAGGGCGATGAAGCGGCTCTGAAAGCGGCACTGGCTGAGAAGCCAAAACTGGTGCTGGTGGAAAGTCCAAGCAACCCGCTGCTGCGCGTGGTGGATATTGCTGCCATCTGTAAAGCCGCCGGTGAAGCCGGTGCAATCAGCGTGGTGGATAACACCTTCCTCAGCCCGGCGCTGCAAAATCCTCTGGCACTGGGAGCGGATCTGGTGCTGCACTCCTGTACTAAATACCTGAATGGTCACTCCGATGTGGTGGCGGGTGTGGTTATTGCCAAAGATCCGGCGCTGGTCACCGAGCTGGCCTGGTGGGCTAACAATATTGGCGTGACGGGAGCTGCTTTCGACAGCTATCTGCTGCTGCGTGGCCTGCGTACCCTTGCCCCGCGTATGGCGGCAGCTCAGCGCAACGCGCTGGCAATAGTTGATTACCTGAAGCAACAACCGCTGGTCAAAAAGTTGTATCATCCTTCCCTGCCGGAAAACGCCGGTCACCAGTTTGCAGTACGTCAGCAAAAAGGTTTTGGCGCGATGTTAAGTTTCGAGCTGGATGGGGATGAGCAGACGCTGCGTCGTTTCCTGAAAGCGCTTGAATTGTTCACCCTGGCGGAATCGTTAGGGGGAGTTGAGAGCCTGATTTCTCACACCGCCACGATGACTCACGCAGGAATGTCAGCAGAGGCACGAGCCGCGGCTGGTATTTCAGAAACGTTGCTGCGGGTTTCAGTGGGAATTGAAGATCACGAAGATTTAATCGCCGATCTGGATAATGCATTCCGGATAGCGGCCGAGAGGTAAGCATGAGTCAGTCAGCAGTGGCAGCAGGAGCACGTCAGTTGCATAAATTTGGTGGCAGCAGCCTTGCCGACGCCAAATGTTATCTGCGGGTGGCCGGGATTATGGCTGAGTACAGTCACCCCGGCGACATGATGGTGGTTTCCGCTGCAGGGAGCACCACTAACCAGTTGATAAGCTGGCTTAAACTGAGCCAGAGCGACCGGTTATCTGCCCATCAGGTTCAGCAGGCGCTGCGGCGCTACCAGAGCGATCTGATCGGTAGCTTGCTGCCTGCTGAAGCGGCGGAGGTGCTGATTGCCAGCTTTATCCAGGATCTGGAAAGGCTTGCCGCGCTGCTGGATGGCAAAATCACCGAAGCCGTGTATGCCGAAGTCGTGGGCCACGGTGAGATCTGGTCGGCGCGTCTGATGTCTGCCGTACTGAACATGCGTGATATTTCTGCCAGCTGGCTGGATGCCCGTACCTTCCTGCGTGCTGAAAGGGCGGCGCAGCCACAGGTTGATGAAGGGAAATCCTGGCCGCTGCTGCAACAGCTGCTGGCGCAGCATCCCCATCAGCGGCTGGTGGTGACCGGTTTTATCAGCGGCAACGAGCAGGGCGAAACCGTGCTGCTGGGCCGCAACGGCAGCGACTACTCGGCAACGCAGATTGGTGCGCTGGCGGGGGTGTCGCGCGTAACCATCTGGAGCGATGTGGCCGGGGTTTACAGTGCTGACCCGCGTAAAGTGAAAGATGCCTGCCTGCTGCCGCTGCTGCGCCTGGATGAAGCCAGCGAGCTGGCCCGCCTGGCTGCGCCGGTTCTGCATACCCGCACATTACAGCCTGTCTCAGGCAGCGACATCGATCTGCAGTTGCGCTGTAGCTATCAGCCGGAGCAGGGCTCTACCCGTATTGAGCGGGTGCTGGCCTCAGGAACCGGTGCAAGGATTGTCACCAGCCACGACGACGTCTGCCTGATTGAGTTTCAGGTTCCGCCACAGCATGATTTCGCGACATTGCATAAAGAGATCGATCAGTTGCTGAAGCGCGCGCAGCTGCGCCCACTGGCTACTGGCGTACATCCCGATCGTAATCTGTTGCAGCTCTGCTACACCTCTGAAGTGGTCAGCAGTGCGCTGACGCTGCTGCAGGATGCGGGGATCCCTGGCCGCTTACAGCTGCGTGAGGGCATGGCGCTGGTGGCGCTGGTCGGTGCGGGAGTTTGCCGCAATCCCCTGCACAGCCACCGTTTCTGGCAGCAGCTGAAAGATCAGCCGGTCGAGTTTATCTGGCAGTCGGAAGAGGGCATCAGCCTGGTGGCGGTGCTGCGTGTCGGCCCGACTGAGCATCTGATCCGTGGCCTGCACCAGTCGCTGTTCCGCGCTGAAAAGCGGATTGGCCTGGTGTTGTTTGGTAAGGGAAACATCGGTTCGCGCTGGCTGGAACTGTTTGGCCGTGAGCAGGAAACGATTTCGGCCCGTACCGGATTTGAATTTATTCTGGCAGGCGTGGTGGACAGCCGCCGCAGCCTGCTGAGCTACGAAGGACTGGATGCCAGCCGCGCGCTGGCCTTCTTCGAAGATGAAGCCGTGGAGCAGGATGAAGAGTCGCTGTTCCTGTGGATGCGGGCGCACCCGTTTGACGACCTGGTGGTGCTGGATGTCACTGCCAGCGAGCAGCTGGCCGCGCAGTATCTGGATTTTGCCAGTTATGGTTTCCACGTAATCGGTGCCAACAAGCTCGCCGGTGCTGCCAGTGGAGACCGATACCGCCAGATCCGAGATGCCTTTGCCAAAACAGGCCGTCAGTGGCTGTATAACGCTACGGTTGGGGCTGGATTGCCGGTTAACCATACAGTGCGCGATCTGCGTGAAAGTGGCGACAGCATTCTGGCAATCAGCGGGATTTTCTCCGGTACGCTTTCATGGCTGTTCCTGCAGTATGACGGTACTGTGCCGTTTACCGAGCTGGTGGATCAGGCCTGGCAGCAGGGGCTTACGGAACCCGATCCGCGCGTCGATCTGTCCGGTCAGGACGTAATGCGGAAGCTGGTGATCCTGGCGCGTGAAGCGGGTTATGACATCGAACCTGACCAGGTGCGCGTGGAGTCGCTGGTGCCGAAAAGTTGCGAAGGTGAATCAGTGGATCACTTCTTCGAAAACGGCGAGGCGCTTAACGAGCAGATGCAGCAGCGCTTTGAGGCCGCGCAGGATATGGGTCTGGTGCTGCGCTATGTGGCGCGTTTTGATGCCAACGGTAAAGCCCGTGTCGGCGTTGAAGCGGTGCGTGATGACCATCCGCTGGCTTCATTACTGCCCTGCGATAACGTCTTTGCGATTGAAAGCCGCTGGTACCGTGATAACCCGCTGGTTATCCGTGGACCGGGTGCGGGGCGCGATGTGACCGCCGGTGCGATTCAGTCCGATCTCAACCGCCTGGCACAACTGCTGTAGACTTCCTCAGGGTCGGTTTCTCCGGCCCTTTGTTTTCTCTCAGGATCTCTTCTGCTGTATGAATTTCCTTCAGCTTCGCTGAGAATTTGTCACGCATGTTTATCATTTAACTGTTGACTGAATGGCTTAAATCCTTCATTTTGAATGTCTGGACGTCTAAACGTATGGATGTTCAACTCGGACAAGTCTATTTTTGAGCGATCGATGAGGGAAGCAGGTATGAGTTTTTTCCACGCCAATCAGCGCGAAGCGCTGAACCAGAGTCTGGCTGAACTGAACGGACAAATTAACGTCTCTTTCGAGTTTTTCCCGCCACGCACCAGTGAAATGGAACAGACCCTGTGGAGCTCCATCGATCGTCTCAGCAGCCTGAAACCGAAATTTGTTTCCGTCACTTACGGAGCCAACTCTGGCGAGCGCGACCGCACTCACAGCATTATCAAAGGGATCAAAGATCGTACCGGGCTGGAAGCTGCGCCGCACCTGACCTGTATTGATGCCACCCGCGATGAACTGCGCACTATTGCGCAGGATTACTGGAATAACGGTATTCGCCATATTGTAGCCCTGCGCGGCGACTTACCACCAGGCGGCGGTAAACCAGAAATGTATGGTGCAGACCTGGTGGCGTTGCTGAAGGAAGTGGGAGAGTTTGATATTTCCGTCGCTGCCTATCCGGAAGTGCATCCGGAGGCGAAAAGCGCCCAGTCAGACCTGATCAACCTGAAGCGTAAAATTGATGCAGGTGCCAACCGTGCCATCACGCAGTTCTTCTTTGATGTGGAGAGCTACCTGCGCTTTCGCGATCGCTGCGTAGCTGCCGGTATCGACGTGGAAATCGTTCCGGGCATTCTGCCGGTGTCGAACTTCAAGCAGCTGCAGCGTTTCGCCACCATGACTAACGTGCGCGTACCGGGCTGGATGACCAGCATGTTTGAAGGGCTGGATGAAGATCCGGAAACCCGCAAAATGGTCGGCGCTAACGTGGCAATGGATATGGTGAAAATCCTCAGCCGTGAAGGCGTTAAGGACTTCCACTTCTACACGCTGAACCGCGCGGAAATGAGCTATGCCATCTGCCATACTCTTGGCGTTCGCCCGGCGGTCTGATAACGGTTAGCTGAACTCCTCATCCCGGGCGGCACTCTTGTCGCCCTTTCTGCTTTGTTTCCACTCTGTTCATTTTCTCCCCTGC
Source organism: Erwinia sp. 009765445 (assembly GCF_058137865.1). NCBI lineage: Bacteria > Pseudomonadati > Pseudomonadota > Gammaproteobacteria > Enterobacterales > Erwiniaceae > Erwinia > Erwinia sp. 009765445. The sequence goes on along the minus strand of NZ_JBYUWC010000020.1, from coordinate 22,421 downwards.
CTTTTTACTGCTTTCACATCTCTTCACGGTGCCATGTGAAACGGAGTGAATTTAAAAAAATGCATAATTTCAATTAATTAGGGCTCTAAGTTGTGTTAAGTCAAGGTTGGACTTTGTGACAGGCATCATTGGAATGTGAACGAATGTCGTTCAAAATATACCATAATTTCACAAAGCGAAGGCAGATACTAAAGCCATGACTATCAAATTGGGGATCGTTGCTGACGACTTTACTGGCGCAACCGATATTGCCAGTTTTATTGCCCGGTCCGGCTGGCGAGTGATACAGCTGAATGGAACTCCCGCAAATCCGGTGCTGCTGGAGGCAGCCGATGCCCTGGTTATCTCACTGAAAAGCCGTTCGTGTCCTGCTGAACAGGCAATGGCCCTGACCCGGCAGGCTTGCGAATGGCTGCATGCTCAGGGCTGCGAGCGACTCTATTTTAAATACTGTTTCACTTTTGACTCCACTCCCGCAGGCAATATCGGCCCGGTGACCGATTTTATGCTGGGTTATACCGGCGTGGCGCTGGCTGTTCTGTGTCCGGCGCTTCCGGTTAATGGCCGTACTGTGGTGCAGGGGAATCTCTACGTCAACGGAGAGCTGCTTAACGAATCCGGGATGCAGAATCATCCGCTGACGCCAATGACTGATGCCTTTTTGCCGCGGGTGATGGAGCAGCAGTCTGCCGGAAAATGCGGGCTGGTTTCGTTAGAGGTGCTGCGTTCTGGTAAAGAAGCTGTTCAGCGCCACCTGGGGCAGATGCAGTCAGAGGGAAAAAGTTACGCGGTGATGGACGCGGAAAACGATGAAGATTTATCTTTACTGGCCGCAGCGTTGCCGGATGATGTCCTGCTGACCGGTGGTTCCGGGCTAGCGGGTGCACTGGCAGCGCTGACGCCCCTGCCAGAATCTTCAACGGCAGACGTGATGCCTTCAGCGCAGGGAGAGAGCCTGGTAATGGCAGGCAGTTGCTCAGTGATGACCAATGGGCAGGTTGCGGCCTACCGTGAGATTGCTTCTTCACAGGCGATAGATATCGGGCGTTGCCTGCACGATCGGTCTGGCTACCTCGCAGAATTGATTGACTGGGTGAGAGGGCAGCCAGCCGGTAAAGCGCCAATGCTGTATGCCACCCGTCCGGCGGCAGAAGTGAAAGCCATTCAGCAGCGCTACGGTGTTGAAGAGGCCGGCAATGCGATAGAGCAGCTGCTTGCCTCGCTGGCAGTGACGCTTTATGACCAGGGTGTGAACAAATTTATTATTGCCGGAGGTGAAACCTCCAGCCTGATAGTACAGCAGCTGAAGGTACAGGGATTCTCGATTGGCCGTTCTGTTGCTCCCGGTGTTCCCTGGGTAAAGGATCTTCATCGCCCGCTGTGGCTGACGCTGAAATCAGGTAATTTTGGCGAAGAACAATTTTTTAACCAGGCCCAGGAGTTTTATCATGCATGATATCGCGTTACGTGAGCAGATGGTGTCGCTGGCTCACTCAATGTTTATGCGTGGCTATTGCAGCGGTGGGGCAGGTAATCTGAGTTGTCGCCTGCCGGGTGGTGGATTCCTGCTGACCCCAACCAATTCCAGTTTTGGTTCACTGAGTGTGGAAACGTTGAGCGAGCTGGACGCCGGGGGGGAAACTGGGTTTCCGGCGATAAGCCCTCCAAGGAGTCGGTTATGCATCTGGCGTTTTATCGCCAGTGTCCGGATGTGGGGGGGCGTGGTGCATTTACACTCCCCGTCGCTAACCGCGCTTTCCTGCCTGCCAGGTCTGGACCCGAAGGACTGCCTGCCACCCATCACTCCCTATTTTGTGATGCGGGTGGGTAAGCTGCCGGTGATTCCTTACCACCGTCCGGGCCATCCGGGTCTGGCCGATGCGGTTGCCACGTTGGCACCTGATCATAACGCCATGCTGTTGGCGAACCATGGGCCGGTAATAGGCGGTGCAAACCTGCGCGATGCGGTTTTCAATTCGGAGGAGCTTGAAGACACGGCCCGCCTATACTTTACATTGCTCCCGCATGGCATGGTTACGCTGAATGAAGAACAGGTGACCGAGCTGCATACAGTTTTTGGCCGTAAACAGTGATGTTATGTTGCTGAAAGACCAGGAGAGCATCCACCATGTTGCCTGATGAACGCCGTACGTTTATTTACAGCCACCTGCACCAACATGCCCATGTTGCTATTGGTGAGCTGGTCAGGCTGCTGGATGTTTCCCACATGACCATCCGACGCGATCTTAAGGAGATGGAAAATGAGGGAAAAGTCACGCTCATAAGCGGCGGGGCTAAATTAAATGAGATGCTGGTTCAGGAATTGCCTTATGTTGAAAAAGCGATGCTTCATCATAAGGTAAAAAGGAATATCGGCCAGGTTTCAGAAACCTTTGTGGATTCAGGCAAGGTTATTTACCTTGATGCTGGCACCACTACCTATGAAATTGCCCGCTGTGTGGCGAATAAGTTTAAAAAGGTGGTGATTATTACCAATGATTTCACCATCGCTGATTTTTTAATGACTTGCCCCATGTGGATATTTTCCATACCGGCGGAAAAATTGATATTCGCAACCGATCTTGCGTAGGTCACAGCGCCGCGCAATTTATCCGTGAATACATGATTGATATCGCGTTTATCAGCTCCAGCTCCTGGGACGTGGTTCATGGCGTGACTACGCCAGATGAGGGGAAAATGTTAGTGAAAAAGGCCGTTCTGGCCTCTTCCCGACGTAATGTTCTGGTTTCTGACAGCAGCAAATACGGTAAGCATGGCATGTTCCACATCTGCCCACTCGGGCAAATGGACAGATATCATCTGTGATGACCAATTGCCGCCGGAAATATTACAGAGCTTAAGTAAGATAAATGTCAGGTTGCACCAGGTTGACGCATTTCCTGAAGATAAGGATAAAAATAATGTGAATGAAAAACACTTCTGAATCCTGATGTATAAACGTTAAATTTTATGCTGAATTATATAAACAATGAGGTATGTAAAAAACATACCCGGAGGCCCTATGCATTTTGACATCAGTCAGTTTATCGCGCTGATCAGTGCGATTGCTATTCTCATTATTCTGATTACGAAATTCAAATTCCATCCGTTTCTGGCATTAATTATTTCGGCAGGTTTTCTGGGCGTGGCAGCAGGTCTGACGCCAACGCAAACTATTAAAAGCTTTGAGAAGGGATTTGGCGGTGTACTGGGTTCCACAGGACTGGTGGTTGGCCTGGGGACCATGCTGGGTGGGCTGCTGCTGGAGTCTGGCGGCGCAGACAAAATTGCCACAACCTTTATTCGTCTGGGATCGGTACGCCTGATCCCACTGACTATCTGCATAGCGGCGTTAATTATTGGGCTGCCGCATCTGTTTGATGCCCTGAAAAGCCGTTGCATTCGTATTGCGATAACCGGAGCCAGTGGCGGGTTTGGTCGTTCGTTTCTGGTGCAATGCCGGGAGATCCCCTCGCTGGAAGTGGTGGCGCTGTGTGATATCAACACTGCGGGTACTCAGGCGCTGCTGAAGGAGCTGAATTTCTGCCAGGATGCCGAGGTTTGTCAGTCAGCAAATGAAGCTGCAACTGCCCAGTCTGCCGGCAAGCCGGTGATTATTGATGATTTTACCCATCTTGATGCGCTGTCACTGGATATGGTGATTGAGGCGACCGGTAAACCGGAAATCAGCGTACAGATTGCCGTTAACGCCCTGAAAAGGGGCGTACATGTGGGAATGGTCAGTAAAGAAACTGACTCCGTTGCCGGCCCGTGGCTGAACAAGCTGGCATTGCAACATAATGCTGTGTACACCACCGTCGATGGCGATCAGCCTGCTAATCTGCTGGGCCTGATCACCTGGGCGAAGGTGCTGGGCTTTGACATTGTGGCTGCCGGTAAATCCAGCGAATATGACTATGTCTGGTTAACGCAAAGCGGTGTGCTGGACTACAGCGGTAAAATCCTGAATGTGCCTGAACTGGCGGAACACTGGGCGCTGGGCGACGATGTCAAGGCCACGTTGCAGCATCGCAAAAGCCTGCTGTCATCATTGCCGCTGAGTGCCACACCGGATTACTGTGAAATGAACGTGGTGGCTAACTCGTCTGGCTTTATCCCTGCCTGTGATGCGCTCAGCTATCCGCTTTGCCATATCAGCGAGCTGGCCGATATTTTCATCCCTGAAGCAGACGGCGGCATTCTGAAACGTACCGGCGTTGTGGATGTTTTTAACTGCCTGCGCCGTGATGATGAAGTGAGTTTTGGCGGCGGTGTATTTGTGATTGTTCGCTGCAAGGATGATGAAACCTGGGAGATGCTGGCCGGGAAAGGACACGTGGTCAGCCGCAGCCGCAAGTATGCCTGTATCTATCTGCCTTATCACATCATGGGCCTGGAGTCGCCGCACAGCATCTTCTCGGCCGTGTTACATCAGCGTGCTTCCGGCGCGGTCGATCAGGCTATTCACGCCGTGATGACCGGCTATGCCGAACGGGATCTGAAAAAAGGGGAGCTGCTGGAGATGGGAGGGCATCACCACACCATTGAAGCGGTAAGTGCCCGTTTACTGCCGAAAGCGGATGCCGCAGGGTTAGCGCCTTATTATTTGTTGTCCAATAAAGTGCTGACACACGATGTGGCGAAAGGAGAAATGATCCCGATGGATGCGTTGCAGCTGGATAATTCCCTGCTGTATACCGCGTGGCAAGAGAGTTTTTAATGCCCTATGAGCAGTGAAAATCAGCCCGGCTGCCAGTGTGGCAGACCGGGCTTTTTCATGATTAACCCGTATTACGCATCCCCGCTGCGACACCGGCGATGGTGACCATCAGCGCCTGCTCAACGCGGCCATCCGGTTCGCCGCCGCTGGCTTCCTGCTGGCGGGAGCGATGCAGCAATTCGGCCTGCAGCACGTTCAGCGGGTCGGTGTAGACGTTACGCAGGGCGATAGACTCCGCAATCCACGGCTGATCGGCCATCAGGTGTGCATCGTTCGCAATGGTCAGGATAGCTTTGATGTCGGAATCCAGCTGATCGCGCAGCTGCTTGCCCAGCGGCCACAGCGACTGATCCACCAGGCGCTGGTCGTAATACTCCGCCAGCCACAGGTCAGCCTTTGAGAACACCATTTCCAGCATCCCCAGACGGGTGGAGAAGAACGGCCAGTCGCGGCACATCGCTTCCAGCTGATCCTGATGCCCTGCCGCCATCGCGCTCTGCAGCGCCGCGCCTGCGCCCAGCCAGGCGGGCAGCATCAGGCGGTTCTGCGTCCAGGCAAAGATCCACGGGATGGCACGAAGCGACTCAACGCCACCTGTTGGGCGACGCTTGGCCGGACGGGAACCCAGCGGCAGTTTGCCCAGCTCCAGTTCTGGCGTGGCCGAACGGAAGTAAGGCACGAAGTCAGCATTTTCACGCACGTAGCCGCGGTACATGTCGCAGGAGTCTTTCGACAGCTGATCCATAATGCCGCACCACTCTGGCTTCGGCTCTGGCGGTGGCAGCAGGTTGGCTTCGAGAATGGCTCCGGTATACAGCGACAGGCTGGCGATGGTCACTTCCGGCAGGCCGTATTTGAAGCGGATCATCTCACCCTGCTCGGTCACACGCAGGCCGCCCTTCAGGCTGCCTGGCGGCTGTGACAACAGCGCAGCATGCGCAGGCGCACCGCCACGACCAATGGTGCCGCCACGCCCGTGGAACAGCGTCAGCGCGATACCAGCTTTCTCACAGGTTTTGATCAGCGCATCCTGAGCCTGATACTGCGCCCAGCTGGCGGCCATCACCCCGGCATCTTTCGCCGAGTCAGAATAGCCAATCATCACCATCTGTTTGCCCTGGATAAAGCCGCGATACCAGTCAATGCTCAGCAACTGGCTCATCACGTCGTTGGCGTTGTTCAGGTCATCCAGCGTTTCAAACAGCGGTGCGACCGGCATGGCAAACGGAATGCCCGCTTCTTTCAGCAGCAGATGCACGGCCAGCACGTCAGAAGGTGTTTTCGCCATGGAGATCACGTAGGCGGCAATTGAGCCTTTCGGCACTTCGGCGGCCACGCGGCAGGTATCCAGCACTTCCTGCGTCTCCGGACCCGGCTCCCAGTTGCGCGGCAGCAGGGGGCGCTTGGAATTCAGCTCGCGGATAAGAAAGGCTTGTTTGTCAGCCTCAGACCAGCTTTCATAGTCGCCCAGGCCCAGATAGCGGGTGATCTCAGCAATGGCCTCGGTGTGGCGGGTGCTTTCCTGTCGGATATCGATACGCACCAGCGGCACGCCAAAGCACTTCACGCGGCGCAGCGTATCCAGCAGCTGACCGTTAGCGATGATGCCCATGCCACAGGCCTGCAGTGACTGATAGCAGGCGTACAGCGGGTCCCACAACTGGTCATTGGAGATCAGCAGATCGGCCGGGCGCGGCAGGCGTTCACCTTTCAGACGCTGCTCAAGATAGGTCTGAGTGCTCATCAGCTGGCTGCGCAGCTTTTTCATGATCTCACGATAGGGTTCCAGCGCTTCCGGATTGCCGCACAGCTCGCGGACTTCCGGCGTGCATTCCGACATAGAAAGTTCGGAAACCAGCACGGCAATATCACGCAGGAACAGGTCTGTCGCTTTCCAGCGGCTCAGCTGTAAAACATGGCGGGTGATTTTCGCGGTAACGTTTGGGTTGCCATCGCGGTCGCCGCCCATCCAGGAAGTGAACTGCACCGGAACGAAATCCACCGGCAGCTTCACGCCAAAAGAGGCTTCAACCTGCTCGTTCAGCTCACGCAGGAAGTTCGGCACGCCTTCCCACAGGCTGTTTTCCACCACCGCAAAGCCCCATTTCGCTTCGTCGATCGGGGAAGGGCGGTATTTACGAATTTCATCAGTGTGCCAGGCCTGAGCAACCAGCTGGCGAAGGCGGCGCATAATCTGCGAACGGTCATAGTCAGACAGATCGTTGTGGTCGAGCTGCTTCAGGCAGTTATTCACCTCGACCAGCTTGTGGATCAACGTGCGGCGGGTAATTTCGGTCGGGTGAGCCGTCAGCACCAGCTCCAGGGAGAGCGACTCTATCGCATCACGGATTTTCTCTTCCGTCAGTTCGGGCTGCTGCTTCAGGCGCTCGAAGGTTCTGGCCAGCATTTCCGGCTGGTTAGCGCCTTCGCCTTTAGGTGAAATGGTGTGGTACTGCTCGGCGACATTCGTCAGATTCAGAAACTGGCTGAAGGCGCGGGCAACGGGCAGAAGCTCATCATTGGAGAGATTTTGCAGCGTTGACAGCAATTCTTTACGGTGGGCGTCATTTCCCGCACGTGATGACTTCGAGAGTTTACGGATGGTTTCCACCCGATCGAGGATGTTCTCTCCAAGCGCATCCTTAATCGTATCCCCGAGCAGTTTGCCGAGCATACTGACATTACTTCGCATTGCGGAATATTGTTCGTTCATATGACCCCTGACACCCTTCTTGTTTTGTCATTATTTCACCGTCGCCGGCATAACTTCGCCTTTTATCTAGCCACGTATACTCCCGTTCGTCAATTGCCTTGAATTTGCCTTATCCTGTGCCTAACTGACGGGAATTTATGAAATTTAATAACAGCGAAGCGAGATAAGTTATTCTTATCATCAAAGACGGAATAATGCCGGGGCAAGCTGCTGTTTTCGCAGCCGAATGCCCCGAATGTCATTCAGTGGTGACAAAAATGATGCACAACCTGAGCAATCAGTTCGCGGGTAGGTTTTATAAAGGCGGTATCAATATATTCATCCGGCTGGTGGGCCTGATTGATCGAACCTGGACCCAAAACCAGCGTTGGACACAGTTCCTGAATAAACGGCGCCTCAGTACAGTAGTTCACCACTTCCGTCTCGGTTCCCAGCAGTTTCTCCACCACTTTCACCAGTTGATGATCCGGCGGGCATTCGTAACCCGGGATCGGCGGATGCAGTTCACCCACAGTCAGGCGGCCGGGCCAGCGTTCGCTGACTGGCGCTAATGCGCTGTTCAGTAACCCTTCCAGATCGTTCAGTGACAGGCCCGGCAGCGGGCGGATATCCATATACAGCTCACAGCAGGCACAGATACGGTTTGGCGCATCGCCACCGTTGATATGACCAAAGTTCATGGTCGGATAGGGGATGGCGAAGCCCTCGTGGTGATAGCGCTCTTTCAGCGTATTGCGCAGGCCCATCAATTGGGTAATAGACTCGTGCATCAGCTCGATGGCATTCACGCCGCGTGCCGGATCGCTGGAGTGGCCGGACTGACCCTGAATACGGATTGACTGGGAAAGATGCCCTTTATGAGCGCGAACCGGCTTCAGGGACGTTGGCTCGCCAATGATGGCGCAGTCAGGGCGGATAGCGGTACTTTCCGAGAAATATTTCGCACCGGCCATCGTCGTCTCTTCATCTGCGGTAGCCAGGATATAAAGCGGTTTTTCCAGTTTTGCCACGTCAACATCACGCAGGGTATCTAAAATAAATGCAAAGAAACCTTTCATGTCGGCCGTGCCCAGCCCGTACAGCTTGTTCTCGTGCTCGGTCAGCGTGAAGGGGTCGCGCGTCCAGCGACCGTCGTCATACGGTACGGTATCGGTATGACCGGCCAGCAGCAGGCCGCCAGCACCGCTGCCGGTTTTGGCGAGCATATTGAATTTATGGCGCGTGCCGGGTACTGGCTGCACTTCAACGGTGAAGCCCAGGTCGCGAAACCAGCCAGCCAGCAAATTGATTAAAGTTTCATTACTCTGGTCGAAGGCGGCATCGGTTGCGCTGATCGACGGTGTGGCAATCAACTCACGGTAAAGCTCGATAAAAGGCGGTAATTTTGTCTTCACTGTTGACAGTCCTTGGGTTAGGATAGTATCAATATTCATGCATTAATAGTGAATAAAAATACATTAACGGCGTGCGGATGGAAACCGTAAATTTCCGGTAAATCCAGCGCCAATGCGTGGGAGCACAGCTTTGTAGCTGCAACCCGAATTCTTTAGACCGTAAAAAGGTAGTCAGTCTGATGTTGAATACGCTGATTGTTGGTGCCAGTGGCTATGCTGGCGTAGAGCTCGCTACGATCCTGAATCGCCATCCACAGGTGAACATAACCGCTTTAGCGGTTTCAGCGCAAAGCCCTGACGCAGGAAAATTACTTTCTGACCTCCATCCGCAGCTGAAAGGTATTGTCGATATGCCGCTGCAGCCATTGAGCAGCGCGGCTCAGTTTGCGGATCAAGTTGACGTGGTCTTTCTGGCAACGGCCCATGAGGTGAGCCACGATCTGGCACCGGAGTTCCTGGCCGCTGGCTGCGTGGTGTTCGATCTCTCCGCTGCCTTCCGCGTCAACGAACAGAGCTTCTTCACCGACAATTACGGTTTCCCCCATCAGCATCAGGACTGGCTGGACAAAGCCGTTTACGGCCTGGCCGAATGGCAGCAGGACAAAATCAAAGAAGCGCAGCTGATTGCCGTGCCGGGCTGCTACCCGACTACCGCGCAGCTGGCACTGAAGCCGCTGATTGAAGCAAACCTGCTGAACGATAGCCAGTGGCCGGTGATCAACGCCACCAGTGGCGTGAGTGGAGCAGGGCGTAAAGCGGCAATGGGCACCAGCTTCTGTGAAGTGAGCCTGCAGCCTTATGGCATCTTCACTCACCGTCACCAGCCTGAAATTTCCGCGCATCTGGGTATTCCGGTGATCTTCACTCCGCACCTGGGCAATTTCCCTCGCGGCATTCTGGCGACCACCACCTGCCGCCTGAAAGCGGGTGTTACCCACGATGACGTGGCAGAAGCGTTCCATAACGCCTACCACGACAAACCGCTGGTGCGCGTCTATGACAAAGGCGTGCCGTCAATCAAAGGTGTGGTGGGCCTGCCGTTCTGCGATATCGGTTTTGCGGTGAAGGGCGAGCATCTGATCGTCGTCTCTGCGGAAGATAACCTTCTGAAGGGTGCTTCCTCGCAGGCCGTTCAGTGCCTGAATATTCGTTTCGGTTTCCCGGAAACCCAGTCACTTATTTAATCAGCGAGTAATCAAATGACCAATCCATTAATCATCAAACTTGGCGGCGTGCTGCTGGACAGTGAAGAGGCGCTGGAGCGCCTGTTCTCAGCGCTGGTCACTTATCGTGAATCCCATCAGCGCCCGCTGTTGATCGTGCACGGCGGTGGCTGCCTGGTTGATGAGCTGATGAAGAAGCTCGCACTGCCGGTGAAAAAGAAAAACGGTCTGCGCGTGACGCCTGCCGATCAGATTGACATCATCACTGGCGCGCTGGCAGGTACGGCGAACAAAACGCTGCTGGCCTGGTCGAAAAAGCACGGTATTGATGCCGTTGGCCTGTGCCTCGGCGATGGCGGCAGCGTCAACGTTGAGTCGTTTGACGAAGAGCTGGGCCACGTTGGTCTGGCGACTCCGGGTTCCCCGGTACTGATCAATACCCTGCTGACGGTCGGCTTCCTGCCGGTCATCAGCTCCATCGGCATCACTCAGGACGGTAAGTTAATGAACGTCAACGCTGACCAGGCCGCGACAGCGCTGGCATCCACTCTGGGCGCTGACCTGATCCTGCTGTCAGACGTCAGCGGTATTCTGGACGGTAAAGGCCAGCGCATTGAAGAGATGACTGCGGCGAAAGCCGAGCAGCTGATCGCTCAGGGTATTATTACCGACGGTATGATTGTTAAAGTGAATGCCGCTCTGGACGCTGCCCGTACGCTGGGCCGTCCGGTTGATATCGCCAGCTGGCGTCATGCCGAACAGCTGCCAACCCTTTTTAATGGCGTGTCGATTGGCACCCGGATCCTCGCTTAACCGGTTCAAGGAAAAGACAATGCAAGACAAAAGCATCAAAAAAATCGTTCTCGCCTACTCCGGCGGTCTGGATACTTCAGCCATCATTCCATGGCTGAAAGAGAATTACGGCGGCTGTGAAGTGGTCGCTTTCGTGGCGGATATCGGCCAAGAGCGTGGCGATCTGGAAGGCGTTGAGCAGAAAGCTCTGCAGTCCGGCGCATCTGAATGCCACGTTGTCGACCTGCGCGAAGAGTTTATCAGCGAATATGTCTATCCGGTGCTGCAGACTGGCGCACTGTATGAAGGGACCTACCTGCTGGGCACCTCAATGGCGCGTCCTATTATCGCTAAAGCCCAGGTTGAGCTGGCGCTGAAAGTGGGCGCGGATGCGCTGTGCCACGGTGCGACCGGTAAAGGTAACGATCAGGTGCGTTTCGAAACTACCTACACCGCACTGGCTCCACAGCTGAAAGTGGTCGCGCCATGGCGTGAGTGGAACCTGCGTTCGCGTGAAGCGCTGCTGGACTATCTGAAAGAGCGCAACATTCCTACCACTGCCTCGCTGGAAAAAATTTACAGCCGTGACGAAAACGCCTGGCATATCTCCACCGAAGGTGGCGTGCTGGAAAGCCCATCGAATGCCCCGAACAAAGATTGCTGGGTGTGGACCGTTGACCCGCGGGAAGCACCGGACCAGCCAGAGCAGGTGACCGTTTCCGTAGAGAAAGGCCGCGTGGTGGCCGTGAACGGCGAGAAGCTCAGCCCGTACCAGTGTCTGGAAAAACTGAACGCGATTGGTGCGAAACACGGTGTGGGCCGTATCGATATCGTGGAAAACCGTCTGGTGGGCATCAAGTCCCGTGGCTGCTACGAAACCCCTGGTGGCACCATCATGGTTAACGCACTGCGTGCCGTTGAGCAGCTGGTGCTGGACCGCGACAGCTTCAAATGGCGTGAGCAGTTGGGCCATGAAATGTCCTACGTGGTTTACGATGGTCGCTGGTTTGCGCCGCTGCGTAAGTCCATTCAGGCTGCTGCCGAGTCTCTGGCCGCAGAAGTGAACGGCGAAGTGGTGCTGCAGCTGTATAAAGGCCAGGCCACGGCAATCCAGAAAAAATCAGCCAACAGCCTGTACTCTGAAGAGTTCGCCACCTTCGGCGAAGACGAAGTGTACGATCATCGTCACGCGGGCGGCTTTATCCGCCTGTTCTCTCTTTCTTCACGCATCCGTGCGCTGAACGAAAAGAAATAAGTCCGGTTCGAAAATCTGCAGAGGCGGAATTCATTCCGCCTTTTTTACAGACATGATTCACTAAACGAATAAATGGAGCACTGACATGGCACTTTGGGGTGGACGGTTTACTCAGGCAGCAGATCAACGTTTCAAACAATTTAACGACTCGCTGCGCTTCGACTATCGTCTGGCAGAGCAGGATATCGTCGGATCCATTGCCTGGTCCAAAGCGCTGGTGACGGTCAATGTTCTGACAGATCGAGAGCAGCAGCAGCTGGAAGGCGCGCTGAACGTATTGCTGGAGGAAGTGCGCGCTAATCCGCAGCAGATCCTTGAAAGCGATGCGGAAGATATTCACAGTTATGTTGAAGGACGCCTGATTGAGAAAGTCGGCGCCCTGGGTAAAAAGTTACACACCGGTCGCAGCCGTAACGATCAGGTCGCTACCGATCTGAAGCTCTGGTGTAAGGCACAGGTCAGCGAATTGCTGATTGCCAGCCGCCAGTTGCAGCAGGCACTGGTGGCTACTGCGGAAGCGAACCAGGATGCCGTGATGCCGGGTTATACCCACCTGCAGCGTGCTCAGCCGGTGACGTTTGCGCACTGGTGCCTGGCTTATGTTGAGATGCTGGCGCGTGATGAGAGCCGCCTGCAGGATACGCTGAAGCGTCTGGACGTCAGCCCGCTGGGATGTGGCGCGCTGGCCGGTACAGCCTATGAGATTGACCGTGAGCAGCTGGCGGACTGGTTAGGTTTCGCCTCAGCAACCCGTAACAGCCTGGACACTGTTTCCGATCGTGACCACGTGCTGGAGCTGCTGTCCGATGCTTCCATCGGCATGGTTCATCTGTCCCGTTTCGCAGAAGACCTGATTTTCTTTAACACCGGTGAGGCTGGTTTTGTTGAGCTGTCCGACCGCGTGACTTCCGGTTCCTCGCTGATGCCGCAGAAGAAAAATCCGGATGCGTTGGAGCTGATCCGCGGCAAGTGTGGCCGCGTGCAGGGTGCGTTGACCGGCATGATGATGACGCTGAAAGGTTTGCCGCTGGCGTACAACAAGGACATGCAGGAAGACAAAGAAGGGCTGTTTGACGCGCTGGATACCTGGTTCGACTGCCTGCATATGGCGGCGCTGGTGCTGGACGGCATTCAGGTGAAGCGGCCGCGCTGCCAGGAAGCGGCAGAGCAGGGCTACGCGAACTCTACCGAGCTGGCCGATTATCTGGTGGCGAAGGGCGTTCCGTTCCGTGAAGCTCACCATATCGTGGGTGAAGTGGTGGTCGCGGCGATTAACAAAGGCGCGGCGCTGGAAGCGCTGAAGCTGGAAGAGCTGCAAGCCTTCAGCAGCGTGATTGCGGAAGATGTTTATCCGATCCTGTCGTTGCAGTCCTGCCTCGACAAACGTAATGCCAAAGGGGGCGTATCGCCTCACCAGGTGTCATTGGCGATCACTGACGCGAAAAACCGTCTGGCCTGATCAAAAAAGGCGGCCTTTAAGGCCGCCAGTAAGTTTCGATTTTATTATATTTAGCAGGTAAATAACGAGGCAGGTGTTTTCCCCGCTTGTCTCACAGCTTAAGCTGCAAAGAATTTTTCTAAATCGTCGCTACCACCAATGTGGCGCCCGCCGATAAAGACCTGAGGCACGGTGGCACGACCGGTAACCGCACGCAGGCTGACGGTGGTGGCATCCTGACCCAGCACAATCTCTTCATACTGAATACCGCGATCCAGCAGCATCTGTTTGGCTTTGGCGCAGAACGAACAGCCAGGCTTGGTAAACAGCGAGACCGACTCCTGCACTTTAAATTCCGGTGCCAGATAACGCAGCATGGTGTCGGCATCAGACACTTCGAACGGGTCGCCCGGCTTATTCGGCTCTGCAAACATTTTTTCCACCACGCCATTACGAACCAGCATGGAGTAACGCCATGAACGTGGACCAAAGCCCAGCTCGGCTTTCTCAACCAGCATCTCCATGCCACGGGTAAAGTCGCCGTTGCCATCAGGGATAAAGGTGATGTTGTTGGCGTGCTGATCGGCTTTCCAGGCATTCATGACGAAAGTGTCGTTCACCGATATGCACAGAATATTATCCACGCCGTGTGTTTTGAAAACGTCAGACAGCTCGTTGTAACGCGGCAGATGGCTTGACGAACATGTTGGGGTGAAAGCGCCCGGCAAAGAAAACACGATGACAGTTTTGTCTTTAAACAGCTCATCAGTCGTAATGTCTACCCAGCTGTCGCCCTGGCGGGTATGAAAAGTGACCTGTGGAACGGACTTACCTTCCTGACTTGCAAACATAAAATACCTCTTAATCAGGGGAAAAAAGTGATTCATTTCCCGAACGGTGGACATTATTGCCATCCGGGCTTGATAGGGCTAATCGTTGATTGCTATCCTATCTATCGCCACGAACTATCGTGGCTCGGAGGAATAAGATGAACATTCGTGATCTTGAGTATCTGGTTTCGCTGGCTGAGCACCGTCATTTTCGGCGAGCAGCGGATGCATGTCATGTCAGTCAGCCCACCTTAAGTGGCCAGATCCGCAAACTGGAAGATGAACTCGGCGTGATGCTGCTGGAGCGCACCAGCCGTAAGGTGCTGTTTACTCAGGCTGGCTTGCTGCTGGTCGATCAGGCCCGTACCGTCCTGCGGGAAGTGAAAGTGCTGAAGGAGATGGCCAGCCAGCAGGGCGAAGCGATGTCCGGACCGCTGCACATTGGGCTGATCCCAACGGTCGGGCCGTACCTGCTGCCGCAGATTGTCCCGTCGCTGCACAAGACGTTCCCGAAACTGGAAATGTACCTGCATGAAGCGCAGACGCAGCAGCTGCTGGCCCAGCTGGACAGCGGCAAGCTGGACTGTGCCATTCTGGCGCTGGTGAAAGAGTCTGAGGCCTTTATCGAAGTGCCGCTGTTTGACGAGCCGATGAAGCTGGCGATTTATCAGGATCACCCATGGCATGACCGCGACCGTGTGCCGATGTCCGATCTGGCCGGTGAAAAGCTGCTGATGCTTGAAGATGGTCACTGCCTGCGCGATCAGGCGATGGGCTTCTGTTTCCAGGCGGGCGCTGAAGAAGATACGCATTTCCGCGCCACCAGTCTGGAGACGCTGCGTAACATGGTTGCTGCAGGAAGTGGTATCACGCTGTTACCTGCTCTGGCGGTGCCGAAAGAGCGGGTGCGTGATGGCGTCTGCTATCT
This sequence comes from Erwinia sp. 009765445, assembly GCF_058137865.1. Classification (NCBI taxonomy): domain Bacteria; kingdom Pseudomonadati; phylum Pseudomonadota; class Gammaproteobacteria; order Enterobacterales; family Erwiniaceae; genus Erwinia; species Erwinia sp. 009765445. The sequence goes on along the minus strand of NZ_JBYUWC010000020.1, from coordinate 7,188 downwards.
GCCCTGCTACAAGCCAGAGCCACAGAGAACCATCGCGCTGGTTTATCGTCCGGGATCGCCGCTGCGCAGCCGCTATGAGCAGCTGGCAGAGGCAATTCGCATCCACATGCAGGCCTATATGGGCACCGGATTAAAACAGGCGGTTTAAGCCGTTCAACGCCGCCACGCGGTAGGCTTCGGCCATCGTCGGGTAGTTGAAGGTGGTATTCACGAAGTACTCAATCGTGTTGCCGCCGTTTTTCTGCTCCATGATGGCCTGACCGATATGGATAATCTCCGCAGCACGCTCACCAAAGCAGTGAATCCCCAGGATCTCTTTCGTTTCACGGTGGAAGAGGATCTTCAGGCTGCCCACATTCATCCCGACAATCTGCGCACGCGCCAGATGTTTGAACTGCGCGCGACCCACTTCATAAGGCACTTTCATCGCCGTCAGTTGCTGTTCGGTTTTGCCGACAGAACTGATTTCCGGAATGGTATAAATCCCGGTCGGAATGTCCTCAATCAGATGCGCGTTCGCTTCACCTTTAATCAGCGCCTGAGCAGCAATGCGCCCCTGATCGTAGGCGGCTGAGGCCAGGCTTGGATAGCCAATCACGTCACCCACCGCATAGATATGCGGCTGTGCGGTCTGATACATGCTGTTGACCTTCAGCAGGCCACGGCCGTCAGCTTCCAGCCCGACATTTTGCAGCGACAGAGAATCGGTATTCCCGGTACGGCCGTTGGCGTACAGCAGACAGTCTGCTTTTACCTTTTTGCCGGATTTCAGGTGCATGATCACGCCATCGCTGACGCCTTCAATCTTCTCAAACTCTTCGTTGTGGCGGATAACCACGCCGCTGTTCCAGAAGTGGTAAGAGAGCGAGTCCGAAATCTCCTGATCGAGGAACGCCAGCAGGTGATCGCGGGTGTTGATCAGGTCGACCTTGACGTTCAGACCACGGAAGATGGAAGCATACTCACAGCCGATAACCCCGGCACCATAGATAATGACATGGCCCGGTTCATGGTGCAGGTTAAGGATTGAGTCGCTGTCGTAAATGCGCGGATGGGTAAAGTCCACATTGGCAGGGTGATAAGGGCGCGAGCCACAGGCAATAACAAATTTCTCAGCGGTCAGACGCTCAATCGTGCCGTCGTGCGATTCAATTTCAATGGTATTCGCATCGACGAAGCGCGCATCACCCTGATACAGCTCACAGCGGTTACGCTCGTAAAAGCCCTGACGCATGCGCGTCTGCTGGCTGATCACGTTTTCTGTGTGGTTAAGGATATCCGCGAAGGAAGAGCGCAGAAGGCGCGTGTGGTCACTGTAAAGAGGGTTCTGATTAAACTCGATAATACGGCTGACTGCGTGACGTAGTGCTTTCGATGGGATGGTTCCCCAATGTGTACAACCGCCGCCGATGTTGTGATAGCGCTCAATAACCGCAATGCGGGCACCTTGTTTGACCAAACCCATGGCCGCGCCTTCACCGCCAGGGCCTGATCCAATCACAATGGCGTCGTAATCATAAGACTGTTGCATACTAATACGTCCTATTTCTTATACAATTTTTCAACGAGATTCTAACATCTTGCTGACCACTTCCCAATTCTATCAGGCTTTTTTGCCATCATTTGACAAAGCGTGAGGTTAACAGGCCGTCACAAAGTTGATGCAACTGTACGCTGAAATTTTTGTTATAGTGCCTTTCTGGCAGGTAAAACAGGCACAAACATGGGCGTCAGAGCGCAGCAAAAAGAACGGACACGGCGTTCGCTGATTGAAGCGGCATTTAGTCAGCTAAGTGCCGAGCGGAGTTTTGCCAGCCTCAGCCTGAGAGAAGTTGCCCGGGAAGCCGGGATCGCGCCAACGTCATTCTACCGTCATTTTCGTGATGTAGATGAATTAGGGCTGACCATGGTGGATGAAAGTGGTCTGATGCTGCGTCAGTTGATGCGCCAGGCTCGCCAGCGTATCGCCAAAGGCGGCAGCGTGATCAAGACTTCGGTCTCCACCTTTATGGAATTCATTGGTAACAACCCTAACGCTTTCCGCCTGTTGCTGCGGGAACGTTCCGGGACATCGGCTGCGTTTCGTGCTGCTGTTGCCCGCGAGATCCAACATTTTATCGCCGAACTGGCGGATTACCTCGAGATTGAAAACCGTATGCCGCGCAGCTTTACCGAAGCTCAAGCGGAAGCGATGGTGATTATCGTCTTTAACGCCGGTGCAGAGGCGCTGGATATCGATGCCGATCAGCGTCGCCAGCTGGAAGAGCGCCTGGTGCTGCAGTTGCGGATGATTTCTAAAGGGGCTTATTACTGGTATCGACGTGAACAGGAGAGGCTGGCGGTTACGCTGGAATCCCAGGATTAAAGGTGATCAAACATGAGCTTAGCTACTGGCCGGGACAAAGGTACACTGTTGCTGGCATTTCTCACCGGGTTATCGATTAACGGATCGTTTTCGGTGTTGTTCAGTTCTCTTGTGCCGTTTTCTGTGTTCCCCCTTATCGCGCTTGGACTGTCGGCCTGGTGCCTGCATCAGCGCTATCTGAACCGTTCAATGCCTGACGGGATGCCTTCAATTGCCGCCGCGTTTTTCCTGCTGGGCATCCTGCTTTACAGCGCCATTGTGCGGGCGGAATATCCGGATATAGGCTCTAATTTCGTGCCGACGATTCTGATGGTGGCGCTGGTGTTCTGGATTGCTCTGAAGCTGCGCTCCCGCAAAAGCGAGTAGGGGGGGCGACCGGGTGTCGCCCCTTTTAATCAACGCCGCGTCAGTAATACGCCGCATTCCATATGATGGGTATAGGGGAACTGGTCAAACAGCGCCAGGCGGGTTACGTCATGAGTCTCTGACAGAGTAGCCAGGTTCTCGCACAGCGTCTGCGGGTTGCAGGAGATATAGAGGATGCACGGGTAAGCCTGCACCATCTTCACCGTTTCGGCATCCAGGCCACTGCGCGGCGGATCGACAAAAATCGTCTCGCACTCATAGGTCGTCAGGTCAATTCCTTCCAGCCGGTTAAAGGTGCGCTCGCCGTTCATCGCCTGAGTAAATTCCTCCGCCGCCATGCGGATGATTTGCACATTATCGATATTGTTTACGGCAATATTGTACTGCGCCGAGGCGACGGAGGGCTTGGCGATTTCGGTCGCCAGCACGCGCCTGAAGTTACGCGCCAGTGCTAATGAGAAATTGCCATTGCCGCAGTAGAGTTCCAGCAAATCCCCACTGGCGTTTTTCGTCACTTCCAGCGCCCACTCCAGCATCTGAATATTCATCGCCGCATTGGGCTGGGTGAAGCTGTTTTCCACCTGGCGATAGATGATCTCTTTTCCGGCAACCGGCAGACATTCATCAACAAAATCACGATCCAGGCAGATTTTGGTTTTGGTGGCGCGGCCGATCAGATGCAGGTCAAACCCTTCCGCACGCAGCTCATCCCGCAGGGCTGCGGCAGCCTGCTGCCATTCATCGGTCAGGGCACGATGATAGAGCAGTGAAACCACAACCTGATTGCTCATCGTTGAGAGGTAGTCAATCTGGAACAGCTTATGGCGCAGGGCGCGGTTGTCGTGTAGGGCGTTGATCAGACGGGGCATCAGCTGGTTGATCAGTGGACTTGCAGCAGGGAAGCTGTCCACACGAATACGCTGGCGCGTCTGCTGGTCGAAAATGATGTGGTAAAGGTCATCGCCATCGTGCCAGATCCGGAATTCTGCCCGCATACGGTAATGGCTGACCGGGGAACGGAACACCTCAATCTCTGGCGCGGCAAAAGGCGTCATCAGCGTCTCAAGACGGGCGACTTTCTCCCCGAGTTGGGCATCGTATTGTTCGGTCGGCAGCTGTTCGGGCGTCATGGTCTTTCCTCAGGTTGAAGGCCTTTAATGCCCGGCGATTGTAGGGATTCGGCACTCAATGTCCAGCGTTGTCCGGCGCAGGATGGTTTTGGACATTCAGATGTCTGGATTTCTGTCAGTTTTGAACATAAGATGCGTTTTCCGGCCTTTCAGTAAGTTAAAAGGGAATCCAGTGTAAAGCTGGAGCTGACGCGCAGCGGTGTGGAATGTCATGGTGAGTGCTTGCAGACACTGTCTCCAGATGGGAAGTCTTTCACCATTTAATGATTCCGAGCCCGAAGACCTGCCGGTTTTACGTCGCACTTCGTACGATCATCGCGTGCTATCGATTGTATGCCTGCGGCATCCTGCATGACTTTTTGGATGCTTGTTCATGATAACCAATAAAACGGAGCTGGTGGCGTTTAGCGCAACGGCGATCTCCCTCTGGGCGCAAAATGGCTTCGCACAGGACGCAGATAACACTCTGGTCACCACCGCTAACCGTTTCGCTCAACCTGTTTCTTCCGTTCTGGCACCCACCACTGTTGTTACCCGTGAAGAGATTGACCGCTGGCAGTCCAAAAGCGTGGCGGATGTTATGCGCCGCTTGCCGGGTGTGGACATCGCACAAAACGGTGGATTAGGGCAGCAAAGCTCGCTGTTTATTCGGGGCACCAACTCCAGCCACGTGCTGATCCTGATTGATGGTATCCGGCTGAATCAGGCCGGGATCAGTGGATCGTCCGATTTGAGCCAGATCCCAATCTCTCTGGTGCAGCGCATCGAATATGTGCGGGGCGCGCGTTCGGCTGTTTATGGTTCGGATGCGATTGGCGGCGTGGTTAACATCATTACCGGCCGGAATAAGCCAGGCACCACGCTTACGGCGGGCGCAGGCTCTAATGGCTATCAGTCCTATGATGGTTCCAGCCAGCAGATGATTGGCAAAAACACTCGTGTAACCCTGGCCGGTAACTATACCTACACCAAAGGGTACGATGTGGTGGCGAATCTGCCGGATGTTTATGGCGATCCGGCGCAGAAAGACCGCGACGGCTTTATGAGTAAATCGCTGTATGGCTCAGTCGAACACCAGTTCGATGAAGAGTTAAGCGGTTTTGTGCGCGGCTATGGTTATGACAACCGCACGGCCTATGACGGTACATTAAGCTACACCGTGCCCGGCGCGCTGGTGGATACCCGCCAGTTGTACAGCCAGACCTGGGATACCGGCCTGCGCTTCAATCGTGACATCTGGTCAACGCAGCTGATCGCCAGCTACAGTCATACCAAAGATTACAACTACGATCCGCGGCTGGGCCGCTATGCCGATCCGGCCACGCTGGATGATGTGGAGCAGTACAACCTGCAATGGGGCAATACCGTAGCGGTCGGCAACGGCACGGTCAGCGCCGGGGTTGACTGGCAGAAGCAAACCTCTGAACCCAACACTAATTACGTCAGTGAAGGCCAGGAGCAGCGCAACACCGGTATGTATGCCACCGCGCAGCAGAAGCTGGGTAGCGTGACGCTGGAAGGTGCCGTGCGTGGCGACGACAACAACACCTTCGGTTGGCATAACACCTGGCAGACCAGTGCATCATGGGAATTCGTTGATGGTTACAGCGTCTTTGCATCTTACGGGACAGCATTCAAAGCCCCTAACCTGAGCCAGGTATACAGTGCGACCTACGGCAACCGCGACCTCGATCCGGAGAAAAGTAAGCAGTGGGAAGGCGGCTTCGAGGGCCTGACCGGGCCGGTTAACTGGCGGCTGTCTGGTTATCGTAACGATATTGATGATCTTATCGACAGCGATCCGGCCACTTTCCGCTATTACAATATCGACAAAGCGACCATTAAGGGCGTGGAAGCGACAGCATCATTCGATACCGGTCCGGTCAGCCATACCGTTTCTTATGACTACGTTGACCCACGTGATGGCAATACCAATGAGATCCTTCTGCGTCGTGCCAAACAGCAGGTGAAATACCAGCTGGATTACACGATTTATGATTTCGACTGGTCAGTCAGCTATCAGTACCTGGGCGATCGTTACGATAAGGATTACAACTCCTCCTACACGACCCGCACCGTTAAACTGGGCGGCGTAAGCCTGTGGGATCTTGCCGTTTCGTATCCGGTCACATCCCAGCTGACCGTTCGTGGTAGAATAGCCAACATGTTTGATAAAGATTACGAGACAGTTTATGGCTATCAAACTCCAGGAAGGGAGTATTACCTCAGCGGCAGTTACACCTTCTGAGGAACGTCCCACCGTACTGGTCTTTGACTCTGGTGTCGGTGGGCTTTCTGTCTATGACGAAATCCGGCAGTTGCTGCCGGATCTTCATTATATCTACGCCTTCGATAACGTCGCTTTCCCTTACGGGGAGAAAAGTGAAGAGTTTATCGTTGATCGCGTGGTCGAGATTGTTACTGCTGTTACCCACCATTATCCGCTGGCGCTGGTGGTTATCGCCTGCAACTCTGCCAGCACGGTTACGCTTCCAGCTCTGCGTGAGCGCTTCGACTTCCCGGTCGTGGGCGTTGTCCCTGCGATCAAACCTGCTGCCCGCCTGACTCGTAACGGCGTTGTTGGCCTGCTGGCCACCCGCGGCACGGTGAAGCGTCCTTATACTCATGAGCTGGTGGCGCGTTTTGCCAGTGAATGCAAAACCGAAATGTTAGGTTCGGCCGAGTTGGTTGAGCTGGCGGAAGCGAAATTGCAGGGTAAATCGGTGCCGCTGGATGAGGTAAGACGTATATTGCAGCCGTGGTTGCGGATGAAAGAGCCGCCAGACACGGTAATCCTGGGCTGCACGCATTTTCCTTTGTTGAATGAAGAGCTGCAGCAGGTTTTACCGCCGGGTACCCGTTTAGTGGATTCCGGTGCAGCGATTGCCCGGCGTACCGCCTGGTTGTTAGAAAATGAGTCGCCGAAAGCCATGTCCGCCGACAGTAATCTTGCTTTTTGTATGGATATTACTGAGCAGGCAGTACAATTAATGCCCGTTTTACAGCGTTATGGCTTCGAAAGGCTCGAAAAACTGGCTCTTTCAGCCCCTGGTGGGTAAAAAAACACCGGTTGAAAAATTTTTTGCATTTAGCGCTTGTCACCCGTCAGGAACTGCCTATAATGCGCCTCCACTGACACGGAACAACGGCTTACAGGTCGCCGGGTCAGAAAGAGAAAAGTGAGAAAATCCTTGACTCTACAGCGGGGAAGCGTAATATCTGCACCCCGCGCCACGCAGTTTGTGGCACTGCTCTTTAACAATTTATCAGACAATCTGTGTGGGCACTCGCAGGATTGATATCAGCGTCTCCGGACGTAAAAAATAT